>CAYMSU010000354.1:0-6976 GCA_964393165.1 uncultured Enterobacteriaceae bacterium | reverse complement strand
CAGCGAGGGGCTCGAGGCCCCGTACCACAACCACCGGCGCGCGCTGCTCGACACCCTCACCGAGCTCGGCGCCCACGCCCCGCACGGCCTCGACGTCGCGGTCACCGACCCGAGCGGGGACCCCGACGCCGTCGCGGAGGCCACCGAGCAGGGGATCCGCCCGCTGCCCTACGCGTTCCGGCAGTGGGATCGGACCGAGGCCCGCACGGTGTGGATGGGCGTGGTGTTCACCTACGAGGGGCGCCAGGTCGCGGTCGACGCGCTGGTCTCGGTTCCGGAGATGGAGGCCGAGCTCGTCCGGGCGATCCGCCGCGTGCGCGCCCCCGCGCAGGACGTCCGGCGTGTGGGGTGGCGGCTCGGGGCAGGCGCGCCCGATCCCCGCCAGCTCCCCGACGACAACCCGCTCGCGGGCTTGTGGCGGGATCTGCAGGAGGATGGCGCGGCCCGGGTGGTCGCCCCGGGAGAGGAGCCGATCCCCGCCGACCTCGACGCGCTGCTCGTGGTCGCCCCCACCGAGCCCCTGTCCGAGGGCGCCGTCTACGCGCTGGACCAGTACCTGATGGGCGGGGGGGCGGTCGCGCTGTGGCTGTCGGGGGTGCGGCCGGACTTCGCCGCGGACCGCCCGGTGGCCGTGCGCCACGGCCTGGGGAGCTGGCTCGAGCGCCTCGGGGTCGCGGTCGGCGCCGAGGTGCTGCTCGATCGCGACCATGCGGAGCAGATGGTCGTGCCCATGGACCTCGAGGGGCGCGGGCGCTCGCTCGTGCAGCTCACGTACCCGCTCGCGCTGGTCACCACGCGGCTCGACCGGCGGGTGCGCGCGGTTCGCGACGTGCCCCGGCTGGTGGTTCCGTTCGCCACGCCGGTGCGGCTCGGGCCCCCCGGCGCACGCGCGGTCGAGGTCACCGTCGAGGCCACGGTGTGGGCCGAGACGATGCCAGAGGCGGTGGCCGTGCCCGATCTCCGCACCCTCGATCCGAAGGGCGTGCGCCAGCCTCTGCCGGGCGAGGTCGCCGGCCCCCACCCGCTCGTCGTCGCGCTCGCGGGGCAGTTCTCGAGCGGGTTCTCGGAGCCGGCGACGCCTGGGTGGGGGGCCGCCCACGAGGACCGGAGCCGGCCCACGCGCCTGCTGGTGGTCGGATCGGGCGACGCGCTGGCGAACAACCGGTCGTTCGCGCGCAACACCGTGGACTGGCTCGTCGACGACCCCGCGATGATCGGGATCCGCGGCCGCGGCGGGGTCGCCCCGCTGGTGCCCCCGCCCTCGGGGGAGGCCCTGCGGGCGAAGCTGCTGGTCGTCGGCCTCCCGCTGGTCGCGCTGGCGCTCGCTGGTGTCGCCATGGCGCGCCGTCGCCCTCGGGCCTCCTGACGGGAGCGGGCCGAGGGTGTCCGGGGGTGTCCGAGGAGGCTCACCGGACGGGTGAGGACGGGTCCGGGCGGGTACGCTCCGCGCTCGGATCCCGGAGGAGCGAGGATGTTTGCAGCCTGGATCGCCTTGTTCGCATCGGCCGCGGAGCCTGCCGCCGAGGACGCGGCCGCGGGCCCGAGCCCCGCCGCCCAGGCGTACCTCGACCGACGCCTGCGCCTCATCGTGGCGAACCAGACGGTCACGACCTACTCGCCGAACAGCTACGACGCGAACGGTCGCTTCACGCTCGGCGGCTTCCGCACGAGGTCCCGGCAGCACCTGTACGTGCCGCAGGTCGACGGCCCGGCCGACCTCGCGCAGCGGCTGCAGGACGACGCGCGCCTGCGCCGCATCGAGGCGTTCCCCGCGTCGCGCCGGCGGACCACGGGCACCGCGATCGTCGCGGGGGGCATCGCCTGGGGCGTCGGCGGCGTCGCCGCCATCGCGGGTACCGTGTCCGACAACGACGGGCTGGTCGCTCCCGGGGCAGTCGTCCTGGTGGCCGGCCAGGCGACGGTCATCACCGCGATCATCGTGCGGGCGCTCGCCAAGAAGCGGGCGACCGAGATCGGCACGTTCTGGACGGCTCGCGCGCTCGCGGTGGACCTCGACCGCCACAACGAAGCCCTGCGGACCGAGCTCGGCCTGACCCAGGAGGAGATCGCGGCGCTCGGGGACGAGTAGCTACCGCACCACCTGCACGTCGACCTTTCCGGGCGGACCCGGCGGCCCCTGCCGGCCATGGGGACCCGGCGCGCCGTTTTGCCCGCTGAAGCCCAGGTGCCCATTGCTCGTGGTGACCGTGCGGCCGTCGACCTCGCAGCGGGCCCCCTGGCCCGCCTTGCCCCCGGCACCGCCCTTGCCGCCTGCGCCGCCTGGCCCTCCGGGGCCCCCGTCGCCGCCCACGCTGTGGAAGTGACCGGCCACCCACGCCTTCAACGCGGCGCAGTCCTGGTCGCAGTGGAGCGCCACCTGGATCGTGCCCCCGCGGCCCCCCGGGCCGCCATCGCCGCCCGGGGCACCGTCGCCGCCGTCCGTGCCGTTGCCCCCGTCGCCGCCATCCTGCTGGCAGGTCCCTGGCGTGCCCGGGTGGCCGTCGATCCCGTTCTGGCCGCTCGTGCCCGGCGGGCCCGCCGCCCCCACGCCGCCCTGGCTGACCACCGCGAACGCCGGGTCGGACTGCTCGACCACCGCCACCCACTTGTGGTCGGCCACGTCGCGGCCTGCCCGCAGGCCGAACACCGCCGCGTAGCCGCCCCCCGACGTGGCCCGGGCCCCGCTCGCCCCCCGCAGCCCGACCAGCAGCCGGCCCCCGCTGATCGAGAAGACGTCGAGCGCCAGGTCGGGCCCGGCCTGCCCCGGCGGAGCCACGAAGGACCGCCGGGGCACCGGCGAGAACGTGAGCGGCAGCTCCATCCGCACGGCCGAGCCCCGCACCGCGACGTCGAGCAAGAGCCGGTCACCGCCGCGGTTGAGCGCGACCACGTCCTCGATCGTCAGCCGGCGCTTCAGCCGCAGCGCGTCTCCCACCCGCTCCACGAGGGGATGTGCGATCCCCACCTCGTCCCCAGGCAGGCAGGGCTCGGGCTGCAGCTCGCCGATCTCGGAGCACAGCCGCACCGGGTGCGCGAAGCCCTCGAACGTCAGCTCCAGCGCCCCCAGTCCCACGAGCGGCTCCGGGACCGGCGCGCCGTCGGCACCGGTGACCACCAGCGTGGCCGACGCCGTCTCGGGGTGCGCGTCGACGCGCAGCGCTCGGATCTGGGCCTCATTCGGTGCATACTTGCCGCCGACGAGCTTCGCGCCGTGCGGGACCGGGTAGAAGCCGCGCTCCAGCACGGAGGCGAGCACCGCGTCGGCGTTCTCGCGCACCGCTCGGTGGGGGGAGGCCACGATGCGTGCTTGGACCAGGGCCTCCGTGGCCTGTGCCCGGAGCGCGGGATCCGGCAGGCGCTGTCGGAGCAGGTCGAGGCCCGGGGCGTCGATCGTCGCCAGGAGATCCGCGGTGACCTCCTGGCCCTGCCACCGCCCCTCGTCGGCGGCCAGGCTCTCGAGCAGTTGCGCCGAGGCCTCGACCTCGGGCGCCTTCCGCGCCGCCTTGCGGGCCTTTCCGACCCACTTCCGCTCGAGGGGAACGCCCGGAGGCCGGGATCGCACCGCTTTCACCAGCGAGTCCCCGGTGTCGCGGTCGAGGTGCCGGGACGCCACCTTCAGCACCTGCGTGTAGGGTTCGCCGAGCTCCTCGGGCGCCGCGGAGCCGCGAAAGCGGTTCATGCAGGCGAGGAACCGGTCGGCCGGCAGCTCGCCCTTGCGCAGGCCTCGGATCAGCTGCTTGGGCACGCCGTCGTCGTCGGCCGCCACGTGCCGACCCGAGTGCGCCGGGTCGCAGACGACGAGCTGCGGGTCGTCCCCGACGAGGTACCCGAGCAGGTCCCGTGCCCCGATGGTCTGGTCGACGACCAGCTCCTCGGCCTGGACGTCCGCGCCGTAGATCTCGAGCGCATCGAGCTCTCGCCCGCGCGTCGACCGGACCTGACGCATCTCCTCCGGGGACAGCTCGAGGTCGAGGCCGCTGACGATCCGCTCGGCGATCGCGTTGATCATCTCGAAGAAGACGTCCGGGGACTCTCCCATGTTGCCGGTCACCGCGTCGGACAGCACCACCTCGGCGCTCTCGGTGCTCACGATGCGGACGTTGATTGCCAGCAGCGAGCCCTGCACGCCGACGATGCTGCCGAAGACGAAGAAGTCGGCCCCGAGGACCTTGCCCGCGCGGACGGCCGACGCGGGGTCTACGACGTCGCTCCGGGCCAGCTCGAGCTCCTGCAGGATCTCCTGCAGCCGCGCCCGCTCCACGACCGAGAGCGACGCGAGGTTCGAGAACTTCGAGATGAGCATGCTCGCAGCGCCGGGCCCGGCCTGCGCGTAGCGGGACTCCCCGGTGAGGTTCTGCAGATCGGCGACGGCGAGGGTGGGCACGGCCCACGCGAGGCTCGACCACAAGAGCCAGACGAACATGCGCTCCTCCCCGCCGACACGGAGGCTCGGCCCCAGGTGTAGCACATGCGGGGGGGAGACTCGCTGAGGGTTCCGGTCGAGGCTACGCTCCTGCTTGTGCACACGGAGCGACTCTCGATGCGACCTCTCCTCCTCCTCGGTCTGTCGGTGCTGTTCGTGGCGGCGGGCGGCTGGTTTCTCTTCGGCGGTGCCGACGACGTGGCGGCCGACGATCCGTCGCTGCTCGCGAACCGGGTGTGGGCCGAGCGGGCGCCGCTCACGGACCGCGACATGGTGCTGTACTTCATCCCGCTCAAGCTCGGGAAGCGCCAGGTGGGCGTGATGCAGCGCGCCTCGAAGTTTGCGTACGCGGGCCAGCGCCTGGGCTGGTCGCGCAAGGGCAAGGAGCTGTCGCTCACGCTCCCTCAGCGTCAGCGTACGGCGAAGCTCGGTGTGCGCACCTGGCGGTGCGGCAAGGAGGCTCCGGAGGGCTTCGACCTCTGCCTGGAGCTCGTCGAGGGCGACCGCAAGGTGCGCCTGTACAGCAAGTCCCGCTGGCCACGGGCCGACGACGGGCCTGTGGCGGAGCTGCCGGCGACGTGGTCCCCCGCGCTGCTGGGCGCGCACGACTGGGCCTGCGAGGGGTGTCCACGGGCGTCGCTCGAGCGCCTGACCTCCCCCTGATCGGCAGGGTCAGATGCTGGAGATGGCGTCGTCGAGGCGCCGCTCCGCGTCCTCCTTTGCGACGCCGTAGCGCTCCTGGATGCGGCCGATGAGCTCCTCGCGGCGGCCGCGAATGCCTTCCATGTCGGCGTCGGTGAGCTTGGCGAGCTTCTGGCGCAGCTGGCCTTTCACCTGGTGCCACTGGCCGACGACTTGATCCCAGTTCACGGGAACCTCCTGGTTCGTTGGACCGAGGTCTAGGGATGCGATCGGGACAGAGGAAGGGGACGGCGGCGTGGTCCTGGCGCTGGGCTGCGCCTGCAGGTCTAGGGGGGTGGGGTGCCGAACGGGGCGCTCGGCCGCGGCCGTCTGCAGGTGTACGGGGGCGGGATCCGGAGCGTGGGGTTTCGGCCGCCGCCGTCTGCAGGTCCACAGGTGGCCGCTCCCGAAGGCGGTGTTCGGCCGCATCCGTCTGCAGGGCTACGGGGGCGCGGTACCGAACGTGGCCTTCGGCTGCAGACGTCTGCAGGCCCACAGGCGGCCGCTCCCGAACGGGGCCTTCGGCCGCAGACGTCGCAGGCCTACGGGCGTCCGCTCCCGAAGGCGGTGTTCGGCCGCCGCGTCTGCAGGCCCACAGGTGGCCGCTCCCGAACCTGGCGTTCGGCTGCAGACGTCTGCAGGCCCACGGGCGGCCGCTCCCGAAGGTGGCCTTCGGCTGCAGACGTGTGCAGGCCCGCAGGCGGGCGCTCCCGAACGTGGCGTTCGGCCGCAGACGTCTGCAGGCCCGCAGGCGGCCGCTCCCGAACGTGGCCTTCGGCCGCAGACGTCTGCAGGCCCGCAGGCGGCCGCTCCCGAACCTGGCCTTCGGCCGCCGCGTCTGCAGGCCCACAGGTGGCCGCTCCCGAACCTGGTGTTCGGCCGCAGACGTCTGCAGGCCCACAGAGCGGCGGTCTCGGACGTGGCGTTCGGCTGCAGACGTCTGCAGGCCCACGGGCGGCCGCTCCCGAAGGTGGCCTTCGGCTGCAGACGTGTGCAGGCCCGCAGGCGGGCGCTCCCGAACGTGGCGTTCGGCCGCAGACGTCTGCAGGCCCGCAGGCGGCCGCTCCCGAACGTGGCGTTCGGCCGCAGACGTCTGCAGGCCTACGGGCGGACGCTCCCGAACGCGGCCTTCGGCCGCAGACGTCTGCAGGCCCGCAGGCGGCCGCTCCCGAACGTGGCCTTCGGCCGCAACCGTCTGCAGGCCCACCATGACCTCGGGGCCTTCGGCGAGGCGCATCGCGTCGGCCAGGCGAGGGTCGGCCCCTGCCTCGACGCCGGCCCCCCGCCCCTCCTCGGCCAGTCGCGAAGCGCAGGACGAGCGCCGGGTACAGTGCCACCCCTGTCCTCCGGGTGAGCTGCACAGAACTCGGGACTTCTCCGGTTCTCCTCCGAGTTGTGTGACCTATTCGCACGCAACTCCGGGGATGTCCGGACATCGGCCGAGTTGTGTCCTGATCCAGCACACAACTCCGAGGACGAGGAAAGATCCGAGGCGTTGTGTGCAGGGCGGACTCCGGCTCGGTCGCAAGGCCGGCGATCCGAACCTCGCCTTCGGCCGCAGACGTCTGCAGGTCCACAGGTGGCCGCTCCCGAAGGCGGTGTTCGGCCGCAGACGTCTGCAGGCCCACAGGCCGCCGCTCCCGAACGTGGCCTTCGGCCGCAGACGTCTGCAGGCCCACGGGCGGCCGCTCCCGAACGCGGCCTTCGGCTGCAGCCGTCTGCAGGTCCACAGGTGGCCGCTCCCGAAGGCGGTGTTCGGCCGCCGCCGTCTGCAGGCCTACGGGCGGCCGCTCCCGAACGCGGTCTTCGGCTGCAGCCGTCTGCAGGCCCACAGGCGGCCGCTCCCGAACGTGGCCTTCGGCCGCAGACGTC
>CAYMSU010000353.1:6367-7033 GCA_964393165.1 uncultured Enterobacteriaceae bacterium | reverse complement strand
CCGCGAGGACGGCCCTGCCAAAGGCGTCGTGCGTGCGCGGCTCCATCCAGCGCCGCGCCTCCCGCGGGTCGTAAGCGTTGTGCGTCTCGATCAGGATCGACGGGACCGTGGGCCGCCGCAGCATCATCAGGCCTCGGCGGTCGATGTAGACGCCGGGCTGCTCGTCTTCGTCGTAGAGGTCGCCGTAGCCGCCCTCGTATAGCAAGAAGCCGACGTCGCCGAGGGCCCGCGCGACGCTCCGCGCGAGTGCGAGCCGGTCGGCGTTGAGTGCGTCGGGCCCCTCGTCGGAGACGAGGATGGACAGCCCCGGGGAGTCGGTGGCCGCGAAGCACCACTGGCCGTCCTCGGCCACGCCGACGGCGTGGACCTCATGCCCGCGGGCGTCGCTGTGCAGCTCGATGAGGACGTCGGCGCGGGAGCGCCGGAGCTTCGCCAGCCGCGCGTGGTAGGTGGGCCGCTGCGCGCCCGTACGCGCCGACGTGACGTCGAAGACGCCGGTGGCGGAAAGCCGGCGCGCGAGCACCGTCGCGGCCTCGAGCGTGAAGTCCTGCTCCCGGATGCAGCGCGAGCCGAGGTTGCCCAGGTTGTCGGGGGCACCGTGGCCCGCCGACACGAACACGCCGGGCGTGCCGAGCTCGGGAGGCACCTCGAGCACCGGGTGCACGA
>CAYMSU010000353.1:0-6357 GCA_964393165.1 uncultured Enterobacteriaceae bacterium | reverse complement strand
GCCCTTGCCGGCGCGGTCGCCCATGCCCAGCGTGTGCACGAAGGTCAGGTCGCGGGAGGGCCAGGTGGTCGTCGGGGCAGGCTCCGCAGCCACGCGCCGCTCGCCGCGCTCGACGGGAGCGGTGCAGGCCATCAGCGCGACGAGGAGAGCCAGGCGGATCATCTGCGGTCAGGTCTCGGCTGCGGACTCGAGCAAGTCGATCAGGCAGCCGACTGTGGCCCCCTCCTCGACGGGGTGCCGGAGCGGCTGGTCGGGGCGCACCGAGTAGTGGTTGCGCCGCCCGCTCTTCTGCACGTCGACGTAGCCCTCGGCGGCCAGCTCCGCGACGATCCGCTGCACCGCGCGCTCGGTGACCCCCACGCGCTCGGCCAGGTCCCGCATGCGCAGATCGGGCTGCCGAGCCAGGAGAATCAGCACGTGCGCGTGATTGGATAGGAAGGTCCACCTGGAGGGGACCTGGCTCATGCCGACTCCACAAGGGGGGCGGGAAGGATACCACCCCCTGCCCTATATCGCGTGACGAGGGTCACGTAACGAGATGCGCGACATTCGTTGCTGGTGACATTATTCACGATATCGATGTCGTGTGTTGGAGGCGAGGCGTGGGTCTCAGGCTGGTCGAGCTGCTGCAGGTGCTCGCGGATACGATGGACATCGAGGTCGAGGTCGACACCATCGAGCGGGTGGTCGGGGGCATCGCCGAGTCGGGCCCGTGGCGCACCCAGATCGAGCATGGCACGGCGGCGATTGGGCTGCGGGTGCGGTGGATGGTCGCGCCGGTGTTCGATGCCGTGAAGCTCGCGCGGCCGGATCTGCCGGTCCTCGGGCGCTCGGCGTCGGGAGAGTACTGGCTGCTCGACAAGCGGGCGCTCAACTTCGTGCACGCGGGTCCGGTGGCGGAGAGCCGGCCCGCCCGCTGGATGTCGAGGAAGGGGCTTGCCGAGCGAATGGGGCCCGGGCCGCACACGTGGGCGCTGGTCGAGCCGGTGCTCCCTACCGCCCCGCTGTCCTGCTCCGACGGCAAGCGCACGCCGCTGCAGCGCCTCCAGTCGCTGCTCTACGTGGAGCGGCGCGACGTGCTCGTCGTCATGATGTACGGGGCGGTCGCGGGCCTGCTGTCCCTGGCCACCCCGCTCGCGATCCAGGTGCTCATCAACTGGCTGGCGTTCGGAGCGCTGCTCCAGCCGATCGTCATCCTCGGGGCCGCGCTCGCCGTGTGCCTGTCGCTGGCGGCCGCCCTCCAGCTGCTTCAGCGGGTCGGCGTGGAGGCGATCGAGCGCCGCGTGTTCGTGCGCGCCGTGGCGGATCTGTCGGCGAGGCTCGCGCGGGTGCGGGTCTCCGCCTTCGACGGTCTGTCGGGGCCCGAGCTGGCCAATCGCTTCTTCGACGTGCTCACGGTGCAGAAGGCGGCCGGCACGCTGCTGCTCGACGGCTTCACGGCCGCCCTGCAGGTCCTCGTCGCGGTGACCCTCCTCGGCGTGTACCACCCGTGGTTGCTCGTCTTCGACCTCCTGCTGCTGGCGGGCATGGCGTTCGTGCTGTTCCCGCTGGGGCGTGGCGCGCAGCGCACGGCCATCAACGAGTCCAATGCCAAGTACGCGGTGGCGGCCTGGATCGAGGAGGTGGCGCGGCACCCGATCGCGCTGCGGCAAGACAGCAGCGTTCTCGCCGAGTCCCGGGCCGACACCCTCGCGCGCAGCTGGCTGTTCACCCGTCGCAGCCACTTCCGCGTGTTCCTGCGCCAGTTCGCGGGCGTGCAGGCGCTCCAGGTGCTCATGAGTGCGGTGCTCCTGGTGGCCTCCGGCGCGCTCGTGCTCCAGGGCCAGCTCACGATCGGTCAGCTCGTGGCCGCCGAGTTCATCGTGACGACGGCGCTGCTCGGCTTCGCCAAGTTCGCCGACAAGCTCGATACGGTCTACGACCTGCTCGCGGGCGTCGACAAGCTGGGCACGCTGCTCGATCTGCCGCCGGAGCGACCCTCGGGGCTGTCCCGGATCGACAGCGGTCCCGCCGAGGTCGAGCTGACGGAGGCGTCGAACTACTACCACCACTACGCCGGGGTCGGGCCCATCACGTGGACGTTCCCGGCGGGCAGCCGCACCGTCGTGCGGGGGGCAGCGGGTTCCGGGAAGACCGCTCTCGGCGATCTCGTGTCGGGGGTACGGACCCCCACCGCGGGCACCGTCCGGCGCGATGGCGTGGCGCTCACCGCGCTCACGCCGCCGTCGCGGTACCACGGCGTCATCCGGCTCGGCGTGAACGATCTGCTCATGAGCTCGATCCGCGACAACGTGGCGCTCGGCCGCACGGGCATCACCGATGCGCGGGTGCTCGAGGCGCTCGAGGCGGTGGGGCTCGGGCCGCGCGTAGAGGCGCTCCCCGACGGGGTCGAGACAGTGCTGTCGCCGCTCGGCTCCCCGCTGTCCAAGAACGAGCAGCGGGCGCTCCTGGTGGCCCGGGCGGTGGCGTCGAACCCCCGCTTGATGGTGGTCGACGACGTTCTCGACGGCCTCGACCCCGAGACCCGGGAGCGGCTCATGTCCGCCCTGTGCAAGTCCGGGTGCCCATGGACGCTGGTGCTGCTCACCAGCGACCCGCACGTCACCTGGCCAGGTGCTACTCATTTGTCTCTTCACGCCGGAGCCCTAGGTGAAGCCACGTCCTCTGCCGCCTCGTGAGACGCCGCCGGCACCCGTGCCGACGTCGCTGCATCAGCTGCTCGAGCGGCCCTCGTCGCATCCTGCGGCGCGTCACTTGAGCCCGCCGGCTCCTGTGCGCGCGATCGCGTTGGGACTCGTGCTGTTCCTGCCACTCCTCGCGCTGGCGCTGCTGCTCATTCCCTGGCAGCAGACCGCCCTGGGCATGGGTCGCGTGATCGCGTACGGGCAGCAGGAGCGGGAGCAGACCATCGAGGCCACCATCTCGGGTCTCATCGAGTCGTGGTCGGTGCAGGAGGGCCAGTCCGTGAAGGCCGGGGACCCGCTCGTGGAGCTCCGCGACAACGACCCCAACCTGCTCGGGCGCCTCGAGCAGACCCGCGACGTCGGGGAGCTCCAGCTCGGCACCCTGCGCCAGCAGATCCGCTCTTACGAGGCAAAGATGCGGGCCGAGGAGGCTGCACGGGATCTCGCGATCGCCGAGTACCGGTCCAAGGTCGCGTCCCTCGAGCGCAAGCGGGTCGGGGTGCAGGCCGAGGTCGACGTGGAGAGCCGCCAGGCGGATCGCCTCGCCACGCTCGCCGACGAGGGCATCACCTCCCAGCGCGATGCTGAGCTCGCCCGCCTGAAGCGCGACAAGGCGACCGCCGACCTGCAGGCGCTGGAGCGCGAGATCGACGCGGCGCGGCAGGCGCTCGGGAAGGCTCGCGCCGACGGCGACGCGAAGGTCGCCACGGTGGGCGCGCAGCTGGAGGAAGCGCGGGCGAAGCTCGCCGAGCAGCAGCAGAAGCAGCTCGACGTCGAGGTCAGGGTCGACCGTCAGCAGGCCCAGTTGGTGCGTGCTCCGCGCGACGGCACTGTGCTGCGGCTGCACGGCGGCCCAGGGGGCGGTCAGGTCAAGGCGGGAGACGTCCTCGTCACCCTCGTGCCCGAGGCCCAGTCCAGGGCCGTAGAGCTGTGGATCGACGGCAACGACATGCCGCTCGTCGCCGACAACGAGGAGGTCCGGCTGCTCTTCGAGGGCTGGCCGGCCCTGCAGTTCGTGGGCTTCCCCGGTGCCGATGCCGGGACTTATGCGGGCCGGGTGGCGTTCATCGACGCGACGGACGATGGCAAGGGGGGCTTCCGGATCGTGGTCGTGCCCGACCCCACCGAGGCCGAATGGCCCGACGCCACCCGGCTTCGGCAGGGCGTCCGCGCGAAGGGCTGGGTGCTGTTCGGCCAGACGTCGCTCGGGTACGAGCTGTGGCGTCGGCTGAACGGCTTCCCGCCTCTGCCCCCCGTCGACAAGGGTCAGGATCCGCGCCTCCCCACGCAGAAGAAGCCGCGCGCGCCGTCGGAGCTGAAGTGATCGGAGGGTGGCTCCTGGCGATGGCCCTGGCGTGGGCCGCGCCTTCCCTCGACGAGGTGCTCTCTGCGGTCGACGCGCGGGTCCCTCAGCTCGCGGCGGCGGAGGCCAAGCTCCGCGAGGCGGAGGCCAAGCTGCTGAAGTCGCGTGGGGCGTTCGACCCCGTGCTGAAGGGCAAGATCGGGCGGTATGGGGGCAAGGACCCTCGAGACCTGGGAAACGTGGAGGTCATGGTTCCAACGGCCTTCGGGCCATCGGTCGAGCTCGGCTACTCGGTGGGTCGAGGGGACTTCCCTCCCTACGACGGGGACCGGGAGACCCCCGAGGGAGGCGAGTGGCGGGTCGCCGCTGAGTTTCCCCTGCTCGACGGGCTCGGCCTGCCCGAGGCGAGGGCCGAGCTCTGGCGCGCGCGGGCGTCGGTTGCGCTGGCGGGCGCCAAGCAGGACAGCGAGCGCCTGAAGGTGCGTCTCAAGGCCGCGCAGGCTTACTGGAAGTGGCTGTCGTCGGTGGCCAAGCGCCAGGTCGAGGCCAACCTGCTGGACCAGGCCCAAGATCGCGACGTGGCCCTCCGGCGACAGGTCGACGAGGGCACGCGGGCTCGTCTCGACCAGGTCGACAATGAGCGGGCCCTGTTCCAGCGTCGCGACGCCCTTGCGCAAGCGGACCTCGACGTCGCCCGCAGCGCCCTCGTGTTGTCGCTGTGGTACCGCGATGCGCAGGCGCGGCCCATCGTGATCGAGGCCGACGAGGAGACCCGCTTCGAGACCTCCGAGCGAAGTGTGCCCGCTCTCGAGCAAGATCTCGAGCGGGTCGACCTCCGGCCCGATCTGCGGTCCCTCGACGCCCTGCTCGAGGCTGCGCGTGTCGACCGTGCGCGCGCTGCGAATGCGCTGTGGCCCGATCTGAGCCTGTCCGGCGAGGCCATCCGACCGCTGCGCCCCGAGGAGAAGCCCGAGCTGTTCGCGGGCGCCTCAGTCAAGCTGCCGGTCGCTATGCGCAAGGAGAGAGGCCAGAAGGCGCAGGCGGATGCTGCGCTCGAGGGTCTGCAGGAGCGCCGCCGGGCGACGTTCGACGGCGCCCGCGCAGAGGTGCAGGCCGTCCGCGTGGCGCTGCAGACCTCCTGGCAGCGGGTGGGGTGGACGCGCGACGGAGAAGATCGGGCCGCCGAAGTGGTCCGCCTGGAGCGCCGCCGGTTCGAGCTGGGTGGCGGGGACCTGTTCCAGCTGCTGGCCCGCGAGAGGAACCTGGCCACGGCCCAGAAAGACGCGATCGAGGCGGCGCTCGACTACGAGCTGGCGGTGGCCGACCGGGATGCTGCGCTCGGCGTCCTGCCCGGTCGAACGTCGTCCGCCGAGTAGCGACCCGCGCTACTTCGCCGCCTGGGCCCCGTCCGCCGAGGTGGCGGGGCGAACCTCGGCGAAGTCCTCGGCAACGAGCCTCGCGGTCATCTTGGCCGACATCATGACTGAGGGCGTGCCCGCGCCCGGCTGGGCGCCCGCACCCACGAGGTAGAGGTTGTCGACATCCTGGCTGCGGTTGTGGGGACGGAACCACGCCGACTGGGTGAGCGTGGGCTCGGGCCCGAAGGCGTTTCCTGCGTGCGCCAGCAGCGTGTGCTCGAAGTAGTCGGGGGTGATGTGGCTGCGATAGACCAGGCGCTCCATGAGGCCGGGGATGTACCCCCGGTCGTCGAGGAACTGCAGCACGGTCTGCACGAAGCGCTCGCCGATCTGCGACCAGTCCAGGCCGGATCCGTTGTGCGGCACGGGCACGAGGGTGTACGCCGCGTGATGCCCCTCCGGGGCCAGGCTCGGGTCCGTCAGCGTGGGGATGTGCAGGTACTGGCTGAAGTCCTCGGACAGCACCTTGTTGTCGAAGATGTCTGTGAGCAGCCCCTCGTAGCGCGGACCGAGGATGATGTTGTGGTGGCGCAGGTCGAGGGGCTCATCGGACTTGCGAAAGCCGAAGTAGATCACGACGAGAGACATCGACTGCCGGGTGGCCTTCACGCGCCAGTCCGGGTTCCACCTGCGCCACCGGCGGTCGAGGAGCTTCAGGTGGGTGTGGGCGTAGTCCGCGTTGGAGACCACGACGTCGGCCTGCAGATGCTCCCCGCTGGCGAGTCGCACCCCCGTCGCGACCGGCTTGGCGAGCAGGCCCACCCCCGGTCGGCAGGTGATCTCGTCGACGGTGGCGTCGTAGCGCACCGTGCCGCCGAGCTCCTCGAGCTTGCGAACGAACGCCGCCACGAGGGCGCCAGTGCCGCCCATCGCGTAGTGGATTCCCCACGTCTTCTCGACGAAGTGGATCATGGCGTAGATCGCGGGCACGGCCAGGGGGTTGCCTCCCACG
>CAYMSU010000352.1:592-7098 GCA_964393165.1 uncultured Enterobacteriaceae bacterium | reverse complement strand
GGCGTGGACGCAGACCAAGAGCCCGTGCCGGCGCGCGGCTTCGAGCACCGCCAGCCCCCGACCCGAGCGGGAGGTGGCTCGCGTCGGCCGGAGCCTGCCCGAACAGCGGGTCGACGGGCACGTCCTGCCCTCCAAGGCGCACCTCCGCCCACGCGTGCGGGTACATCCCCGGCCCGAGCACGCCGTGGGCGTAGACCAGGCCGCCAACCGGGGTCGCCTCGAAGCCAGCCGCCCGCGCGAGCGCCACGAACCCGCTCGCCGCCTCGTCGCAGTCCCCTCGGCCGGACCGCAGCACGTCCACCGCCGCCTGGGAGCCCGGCCTCGGCCGGCCGTCCACGCGCTCCGCCACGTAGCGGACGAGGCGCTGAAGGGCGGTGCGCGCGTCGGCGGCATCACCGATCGCGGTCCGGGCCTGCTCCACGAGGGCGGGCTCGGCCCCCGGCCGCGGGCCCGCCGGCGGCGGGATCCGCCGGATCTCGGCCCACAGGGGAACGTCGACGCGGACGGGCTCCCCGTCGACCACGAACTCCCCGATGACCGCCCGCCGGGCGCGAGGCTGGGGCGGCACCGGGATCGCGTACAGCTCCGCGGGGTCGAAGGCCTCGAGCGACGAAGGCGCCGTCGCCTGCCGCACCATCGTGACCGCTCCCTGCTCGGCGCGCACGAGGCCCCGCGCGTCGTGGACCGCCCGGGTGGGCCCGCCCGCGCCCGACCACGCGACGACCGGCCCCTCGCGCTGCACGGAGATGGTCTCGACCTCCTGGGACCACGGGTCGAGCACGGGCCAGAGCCCCGCCTCGGGCGGCGGCACCACGTCGGGCAGCCAGGCCGTGCCCTCCCACGACTCCTCCGCCCCCGGCCGCCAGCGGCGATAGCGCGTGAACGGGCCTCCCTCGCCCCGCGCCTCGCTGGCCCCCCGCACGGTCACGACCTCCCCGCCGAGGATCATCCGCCAGGTGCGGTGGCGGACCACGACCACGTCGCCGCCGGCGCTCGCGACCCAGCGCTCCTCGTGCCCCGCGACGACCTCACCGACCTTGATCGCGTAGTGGTCGTGGGCGTCGGCGTTCGCCGGAGGCTTCGGCGCACCCTCCCACGGCGCGGGCGCCCAGTGGCAGGCCGTGACCAGGACGAGCAGCAGACCGCTCAGTCGTCGTAGACCTTGTACAGGCCACGGAAGAAGCGAGAGCCCCTCGGCTGACCCACCGGCTTGCCGCTGCAGGAGTCCCAGCTGAACCAGACGAAGTGGGCCTTGCCCTTGATCTGGCTGTAGTCGACGAACCGCCACTCCCGCGAGTCCTCGGAGTGGTCGCGGTTGTCGCCCATCACGAACACCTTGCGCGGCGGCACCGTGATCTCGCCGCCGCGGGACGGGAAGTTCGCGAGGCGGCCCGGGAACCCCGTGTTCTTGAGCACATGGTGGTCCTCGCCGTCGAGCGACTCGACGTAGCGCTTCATCGACTGACCGAGGCACCGGTCGTCGACGAAGTTGTACGGGCCGTCGTAGGTCTGCTCCTGCTTCTCGCCGTTGACGAAGACCTGGTTGTCCTGCACGCGGATCGTGTCGCCGGGCACCCCGACGACCCGCTTGATGTAGTTCAGGCTCTCGTTGCGAGGGAACCGGAACACGATGATGTCGCCGCGCTCGGGATCCCCCCAGTTGATCAGCTCGAACCGGGGCGGGACCCAGAGCCCCTCGGTGAAGGGCACCTCGACGAGCGACGCGGGGACCCACAGCCCGTAGCTCGCCTTGTTGACCACGACGTGGTCGCCGATCTGAAGGGTGGGCACCATCGAGCCGCTCGGGATGCGGAACGGCTCGAACACGAAGGTGCGGATGACGAGCACCGCCAGGATCGCGGGAAGCCAGGTGCGGGCGAGGTCCGCCGCCCAGCTCAGTCCCTGCGGGGAGTCATCGTCGTCGAGTACGGGGTCGCTCACGCAGGCCACTCCTCGGGTCGCCGGCGCGCCGCGACGGCGGCCGTGCTGGCCGACTGTAACCCCCTCCCGACGAGGCCCCACCGCGGGTTACGCCACCAGCGTGCCCACACTCGAGCACATCCGGCGCGCCCTGAAGCGGCCCCCCCGGCGCGCCCCCGACACCCCGAGGGCGGCGGTGGCCGCGGTGCTCTCCCCGTCCCGCGAGCTGCTGCTCATGCGCCGCGCGGACCGCCCCGGAGACCGGTGGTCGGGCCACATCTCGTTCCCCGGAGGCCGGGTGGAGCCCGGAGACGGCGACCTGCTCGACACCGCCATCCGCGAGACGCGCGAGGAGGTCGGCCTGTCGCTCGATCGCGCCCAGCGGATCGGCCAGCTCGACGACATCGCGGCGTACAACCGCAAGAAGCGCACGTCGGGGATGGTGGTCCGTCCCTTTGTGTTTGCGATCGACGTCGAGCGCCCGCGCCTGTCGCTGAGCGACGGCGAGGTCGCGTCCACGCGGTGGGTCTCCCTGCCCTGGCTCATGTCCGGCGAGGGCCGCGACCGCATGGACCTCGAGCACGAGGGGGTCGCGCTCGCGCTCCCTCGCGTGCACTTCCCCGAGGACTGGGACGGCACCGCCCTGTGGGGGCTCACCCTGTGGGTCATCGACGACCTCCTCCACCGCCTCGACGGCAGAGGCGTAGGCCTCGAGCGAAACTCCCGCGGCGGCCCCTGAGGGCTTGGCTAGGTGACGAGCAGCTGGCGGATCTCGGACAGCCAGTGCGCCAAGCGCAGGGGCTTCCACAGCACCCGGGCCCCCATGGTCTTGGCGCGGGCCTCCTCCCGGGGGCTCGCCTGCCCCGTGAACAGCACCGAGGGCACGTGAGGGTAGCGCTCCCGCAGCTGCTCGATGAAGTCGAGCCCGGTCCGGCCCCCGAGGCGGTGGTCCACGCACACGAGCGACAGCTCCGAGCCCCCTGGAAGATCGCGAAGCGCGCTCTCCGCGTCGTCGACCGAGGTCGAGGCCACCGTGTGGTAGCCGGGCATCGACAGGTCGATCGCGTCCTGCAGCACGCCTACGAGATCCTCTTCGTCATCCACGAGAAGAATGACAGGTTTCATGTCGATTCCTCGTACGAGCGGAGCATGGTGGCCGACAGCCGTACCATGGCATCGGTATCTTTTTCAGGGGACACCCGGCGGATCGGCTGGGGCCGCGGATCCTTGACGGAGAAGTCAGGGCTCACCGTGGCGCGCTCGCCGAGAGACCCGCTTCGCTTGCGATACTGAGTCGGGGGAGGTTCATTGACCGTTCCGTCCTACGTCTCGCTTCAGGACTTCGCCGAGAGCTTTGGAGCAGACCAGAACACATTGCCCGCGTGGGTCCATCCCGCGGCGGCCACCCCCACGTTCCTCGAGCAGCGCGCGCTGCGGTCGCGCCTCGAGGACGTGCTCGACACGGTGGTGGCGCTCCAGCGGGCCGAGCGCCTTCACGATGGCGTGTTCGCCGGCCCCGACTCCATGGCCGGCGTGTACCGCGACGTGCTGCACGCGGCGCGCGCGCTCCACGTGGCGGTCCCTCCCGCGATCCTCGCCGCCATCCCCATGAAGTCCCAGGGCTGCTTCGGGACCGATGGGCGCGCCTACCTGTCGCTGTCCACCTTCTACTTCACCGAGTCCGCGGCCGAGGCGGGCCGCCTCTTCATGGCGGGCCGGCTGTGCGGGCACATCGCCTCGCGGCAGGTCACCGCCAACACGGTGTACTCCCTGCTGGCGGGCCAGAGCGGGATCCGCCAGATCGCCCGGCGGAGCCTCGGGCCGCTGCTCGACGTGGTGCTCGCGCCCTTGTCGCTCGGGTTTCGCCTGGCCCTGTCGCGGTGGCACCGGGCGGCGGTGATCACCTCCGACCGTGCGGGCATGCTGGTCTGTCGCGACCTCCACGCCGCCTCCACGTCGCTCATGCGCATGTCGCTCGGGCGCTCCCCCGACGTCGACGTCGAGACGTACCTGCAGCAGCACCGGTCCGACGCGTCGTCCCCCGGCCGGTGGACGGAGCTGCTCGCCGCGGAGCCCTGGATGCACAAGCGGATCCGGGCGATGGAGCTGTTCAGCCAGAGCGCCCTGTACGCCGAGCTCACGGGCGAGGCCGTAGACGCCCCGCTGTCGCTCGACGAGCTGAACGATCGGACCACCAAGCTGCTGGGGGTGTCGGCATGACCAGCGAGCGACGGGTGCAAGACGCGCTGCAGGCCGCCGGCGACCCCGCGGGCGCGTTCCTGTGGCGCCGCGTGTGCCGCGACCTCGACGGCGACCTCCGGATCGGCGTCGTCGCGCGCGACGAGGCCCTCGCGCAGCGCCTCGTGCGCCTCGCGGGGAGCGACCTCGAGGTGGAGTGGGTCACCCTGCGCCTCGAGCAGGCCGAGGACCGGCTGTCGCCGAGCCTCGGCGCGCAGGATCGGCTGCTCGGCGTGCACGCCCTCGTGTGGGCCACGTCGGCGACCGCGCCCCTGTCCGCCGCCGAGCGCGACGGCATGCTCGCCCTCGTCCAGGCGGGGGCCCCCGATCGCCGGGCGGTCACGATCGCCGACGTGGACCTGCTGGAGCGCATGTCCGACGAGCCCGAGCGGGAAGCCGCCGAGGTGAGCGAGCGGGTGAAGGCGCTCACGCCAGAGGACTGGACCGTGCTCGGAGGCCCCGATCTGCAGCGCTGGGTCACCGAGACCCGCGCGCGTCACGCCGAGCTCATCGTGAGCCGACGCCGGACGGTCGCCGGGCTCCTCCTGCGCGAGGCGCGGCGCCAGGCCGCGGAAGCCGTCGAGAGCGCCCAGACCGAGGTCGCCCGGGTCGACGACCTGCTGTCGAAGGAGGACGAGGCCCTGGAGGTCGCGCGCCGCGCCGGCAAGCGGGTGGCCGCCCACATCCTCGGGGCCATGCGGCGCGAGACCGAGTCCGTGCTCGTCGATCTGGGCAGCTTCCTGGTCGACCTCGAGAACGACATCCCCGCCCAGGTGGAGCAGATCCCCGACCTCGACACCCTCCGGCGCACGCTCCCGCACTGGCTGCACCGCGTCGTCGAGGACTGGATGAACGACCGCCTGGGGGCCTGGCGCTCGCGCGTGCTCGAGGACCTCGCGGAGGTCCACCTCGACGACGACGATCTGGACCGGGCGCAGCTCCTCGTGCCCGCGCTGCACCCGCCACCGGTCCGCGCCGAGGGCAACTGGGGCCAGCGCCTCGGGGTCACCGCCGCCGTCGGCGGGGGCGCCGCCATGGTCGTGCTCGGCTACTGGGTGCCGGGCCTGCTCGCGGTCACCGGCGGCATCGTGTGGTCGGCGCTCGGCCGCCGGGCGGCCGAGGCCACCAACCGTCGCGCCCTGGTCGATGCCGCGGTCGACGCCGTGCGCAGCATGGGCCAAGACGCCGACCGCCTGCTCCGGGAGCAGATCCGCGCCCTCGAGGACGAGCTCGATCGCCTCGGCGACGAGCGCGCGGACGCGCTGGCCCTCGACCGCGCGATGGAGCGGTCGGAGCTGCAGGCCCAGCGCACGGCCCGCCAGGAGCGCGCCCGGGCCCTCGCGGCGGTCCTCGAGGATCTCGACCGCCGAATCTCTGCCCTGGGCCCCGAGGTACCTGCGTGACCACCCACGTGCTCGACGACTTCGTGCGGCGCCGCCAGCGCGGCGCCGAGCTGCTCGACACCCTTGCCCGCACCGTGGAGGAGCTGGGCCAGCACGATCCCAGCCTCGCCGCCCCCGCGAGCTACCTGCGCTCCACCGCCGACCGCGTCCGCGAGGGCCGGTTCGTAGTGCTTCTGCTCGGCTGCTTCTCGTCCGGCAAGTCCACCCTGCTCAACGCCCTGCTCGGCCAGCCCGTGCTGCCGGTCAAGGTCAACCCGTGCACGGCCATCCTCACCGAGCTCGTCTACGCCGACACGCCGTCCGTGGTGATCCACCACCGCGACGGGGGCTCGGAGTCGCTCACGATCGACGAGTTCATCGATCGCTTCCAGCTGCGCACCGCCTCCGAGGACGAGGCCGGAGCGGAAGCCACCGACCGGTTCGGGGAGATCGACCGGGCGGTCATGGGCTACCCGCTGCCGCTCCTGCGCAACGGGGTCGTCCTGCTCGACACCCCCGGGCTCGACGACGACCCGGTGCGCACCGCGCGCACGCTGTCGAGCCTGCCCGACGCGGATGCCGTCATCGTGGTGCTCTCGGCCAACCGCTTCCTCACCGACCTCGAGCGACGCACGCTCCGCCGCGACCTGCTCCCCCTCGGGCTGCACAACCTGTTCTTCCCCGTGACCATGGTTGACCTGCTCTCGTCGCTGGCCGACGACGCCGACGAGGCGATGGCCGACCTCACCAAGCGGGCTCGCGAGGTGCTCGGGCCCCTCGCTCAGGTCGACGGGCTCGACGCGTTCCACGAGCGCTTCTTCCCGGTCGACGCGCGCAGCGGCCTGCGGGCGCGGTGGGACCGCGAGGCGCAGGCCCGCCGGATCCCGCCCGACGAGGCGCAGCTGCGCGCATCCGGGCTGGATGCGTTCGAGACCGCGGTGGGCCGTATCAACCCCACCGACCTGG
>CAYMSU010000352.1:0-582 GCA_964393165.1 uncultured Enterobacteriaceae bacterium | reverse complement strand
AGCACCCTCGAGCGGTTCCTCGTCGAGGAGCGGGGGCGCGCGCAGCTCAAGCACCTCCACACCACCGCCGCCCGGATCCAGGCCGAGCTGCGCCGCCAGGCCGAGCTCGATCACGCCACCGCGAGCGAGAGCGTGGAGCTGCTGCGGCAGCGGCAGGAGGAGCTCGAGCCGCGGTTTCGCGAGCTCGAGGTGATCGCCCGGCGCGTCGCGCGCACCGTCGAGGGCTTCATCGAGCGCCAGCAGACCCTGGTGTGGCAGGATCTGCGGGACTTCATGGCGAAGACGGAGTCGGATCTGCCCGAGGCCGTCAGCCACTTCGACCTCGGCGGTCTCGCGGGGCTCGATCTGCTCACCCCGCGAGGGCGCGCCCGGGTCGAGGCCCAGATCCGCAGCCAGCTCGAGGAGTGGCTCGAGGGTCGCGTGGCCACCTGGCAGCAGTCCCTGCGGCCGCGCATCGAGGAGTCGCTGCACGTGCTCCGCAAGGAGCTGGCGGCCGACGCGGCCGACTTCGATGCGCTGACCGAGCGGATCGTGACCGACTTCGCGGGAGGCACCGTCAACCTGCCGGGCGCGAACCCGAGC
>CAYMSU010000351.1:0-7104 GCA_964393165.1 uncultured Enterobacteriaceae bacterium | reverse complement strand
CCTCGCGGTAGAGCAGGAAGGCGAGCAGCCCCATGCCGAGCACCTCCGCGGCGGCGAGCTCGAGGTAGGTCTGTCGCCACCCGGACCGCTGGAGCCAGGCGTCGAGCAGCTGGGGGGCGGCGGCGAACCCGAAGCTCACGAACAGTCCGCTGACGGCGGTGGCGAGGCCTCTGCGGCGGTCGAACCAGCGGGCGAGCATGGTGCGGCTGGCGAGGGTGAGCACGCCCTGGCCGGTGAACCGGACGGCGAGGAACAGGGCGGTGAGCACGGCGAAGGCGGGGACCCAGGGGGGGCCTCCGGTGGCGGCGAGGAGGCCTGCGGCGAGTCGGTCGACGCTGGCGAACAGCGCGACTCCGACGCCGAGGCCGGTGGTCGCGAGCAAGGCGCTGGTGCGCACGCCGAGCTGGTCGACCCAGACGCCGGCGCGCGGCAGCAGCGCGGCGCTGCCGAGGGTGCCGAGCAGGTAGGCGGTGGAGAAGCCGAGCCGCGAGAGGCCGGTGGCGGCCAGCAAGGACTCGGTGAAGGCGCTGACCCCCATGGTCTGGCCGGGGATGCTGAACAGGATGCCGAGGGTGGCGGCCCCGACGACGACCCAGCCGTAGAACACGGGGACGCGCCGGGGCGCGAAGGGCAGGTGGGACGGGATCTGCACGGGCCGTGCGAGATAACGTTCGCGGCCGGCGCCCGTCACCTGGAATCGGCGCCCCGCCCTCCGGTGCCGAGACAATGCAATACACCCGTCGTGCGGGGCCGCAGACCCTCCCGCAGGAGGGCGCCATGCCCAGCTCGCCACCGCCGCAGCGCAGTCCCGACGACCGCCACGCCCTCCTCGGCCAGCTCGACCGAGCCCTCCACGGCGCGGGGCCCCTCGTCGAGATGGACGAGGCCCGCTTCATGCGCACCCACGTCCTGTACGAGGGGCGTAGCGACCAGCAGCAGCGCATCATCGACTGGTTCGGGGCCCGCGCCGCGCCCTGGGTCGACGCCCACGCCCCCCGCCCCTACCGCGTCCTCAGCGTCGGGTGCGGCTCGGGACTCCTCGACCTGCCCGTCGCTCGGCACCTCGCGCGGCCCGCCGCCGCCGTCGACTACGTCGGCGTCGATCCCAACTCGGTCGAGTGCGAGGCGTTCGAGCGGCGCTTCGCCCAGGCCGGGCTCTCCGGCGTCACCCACGCCGTCGTGCCCGAGCCCTTCGAAGCCTTCACCCCCGACCAGCGCTTCGACCTCGTGCACGTCGTCCACTGCCTGTACTACCTGCCCGACGCCGCCACCGCGCTCGCGAAGGCGCGCTCGCTGCTCGCCCCCGGCGGGCGCCTGGTCCTCGTCCACGCCCCCTGCGAGGCACTGAACGACCTCGCCTCCCGGTTCTACGACAAGGCCTACGGCCGGCCCACCGTCTTCGCCGAGGACTGCGCGGCGCTGCTCGACGCCTGGGGCTGCGCCTACGTCCGCGAGCGCATCGGCGCCCGCGTCGACGTCACCCCCCTGGCGGCCGGCGACCCCGACGTGGGCCGCGCCCTGCGCGACTTCATCGTGCAGGTCGACAGCGGCCGCCTGCCCGCCCACGTGCAGGACCTCGTCGACCGGTACATCGCGGCGATCACCGAGCACGCCCGCGGGCGCGCCTTCATCGACCACCCCGCCGACGTCTTCGTCATCGACGAAGGACGATCATCGCGACCTCCTGCACCAGCCGCGTGACCCCGTCGGACCCCTGCCTCGCCGCCAGGTACGGGCCGAGCGCCTCGTCCTGGCGCATCTGGGCGAGCGAGAGCGACCCGTCGAACAGACAGCGCTGCAAGAACCCCTCGAGCACCGCGTCGTCGGCGATCTCCTGGGTGTACGTCAGCGGTGTCACCGCGACCTCCGCCCCCGCCGCCCGGAACGCCTCGACCAGCGCCTCCGCGCTCGTGTACGGCGTGCCGTCCGGGCGAAAGCGCGCCAGATACGCCTCGTAGAAGCGCAGGTAGTGCGACGACGCGGTCGCGTGGCCCACGAACCCCACGCCCCCGGGGCGGATCGCCGCGAGGAACGCCTCCACGCCCTCGCGCAGCTCCTCGGCAGGCAGCGCGTACAGCGCGTGGGTCGCCCAGACCACCTCGTAGCCCTCGGCAGGACCGCGGAACGCCTGCAGCGTGGTCTCGTGGGAGGCCCCCGGCACCATCGGCGGCGCCAGGCTGTCGCGGGCCTCCTCGAGGCTGAACGGGCTGGGATCGAGCAGGTCCAGCACCCACGAGCCTGCCGGCAGCCCCCTGATGCGCGGATCCTCCCGCAGCGCGGTGGGGAACTTGCCGCTGCCACAGGCCACGTCGAGGATCGACACGGGGCCGCGGGCCGCCCGATCCACGAGCTCCTCGGTGAGCCCCCAGGCCCGCACCAGCTCGCGGTAGTCGAGCGTCGCGACGCGGTAGAACGCGTCCATCTCGGCGCGCCCCGCCTCGCTCCAGTGGGCCAGGCTGCGATCGAAGGTGTCGCCAGTCTCCGCGCTCATGGGCGCACGCTCCGGATCACGGGGTTGAGCGGGCTCGCGATGGGGTCCCCCGGACCCACGCCCGGCATGAACTTCTCGAAGTCGCCGCTGATCAGCGTGGGCGCGTCCACCACCCGAGCGCCGTCCTCGAGGTAGGTGGTGGCCAGGGCCATGCGCGGCTGCCCGGTGCGGTTGGGCCCCGCGGTGTGCAGGCTCCGGGTGTGGTGAAAGCTCACCTCCCCGAGCGCGTAGGGCCCCTCGTCGACGGGAACCCCAGCCTCGGCG
The DNA here is from genome assembly GCA_964393165.1 of uncultured Enterobacteriaceae bacterium. Taxonomy (GTDB): domain Bacteria; phylum Myxococcota_A; class UBA796; order UBA796; genus DRPG01. Next base: position 4,349 of record CAYMSU010000351.1, on the reverse strand, counting down.
AGGACCCGGGCGATCCCCCGGTCGTAGCTGTCGTCGAGCTTGCTGAACGGAAGCTCCGCCACCCGGCGCCACGTCTCGATGCCCCGCGCGAACGCCAGCGGGCCCATGGCGAGCGGGGTCGGCTGCAGGGGCGCCCACAGGGTGACCACGTTCTCGGACGCGATCGGGTAGTGGTGGGCGTCGTAGTGCCACGGCGTGCGCCCGCAGCCCGGCAGCTTCGACAGCGCGTTGTCGTGGTACAGCCGCACCTGGGCCACGTCGAGCAGCGCGGCGGCGATCGACGCGAGACGCGGGCTCAAGGCGAACGCACGACACACCGGGTCGATCGTCCACATCATCTCGAGGCTCGGAAACCGCATGGCCGAGACGTCGTCCCCGAGGGCCTGGTCGAACAGGCGCGTCGCCGACACCCGGAGGGTCGCGAGCGCCGCGGGCGACAGCACGGCCGGCAGCTTGACGTAGCCGTCGCGCCGAAACGCCTCCGCGGCCCCCGCGGGGATCGCGTAGGGGCGCGACAGCTCGGCCTGCAGCGCGTCGAGCCCCAGGGGCGCCACGACGGGCAGCGGGGGCGCGGTCGCAGGCGGCGCGGCGGCTGGCTCGGTGTACGCGAGCGAGAGGTACCAGTCCCACCACTGCTCGTTGCTGGCCGCCCAGCGCTCCTCGAGCACGTCGGGCCGGGCATTGGCCTCCGGCAGGAACGCGGCTGCCCCGCGAGGATCGTCGTCAGGCACGGGGCCTCCCATGAAGCAGCGCCAGACCGGCGCCGAAGGTGCACCCCACCGCCAAGGACCCCATGAGCGCCTGGTAGCCGGCGGCGCCGGGCATGGCGTCGAGCAGGCGCCCCCACAGGTAGGGGGTGAGCATGTCGGGCGCGTAGCCGACGACCGAGACGAGGCCGACCGCGGTGCCCGTGAGGTAGCGAGGCAGGCCCCCCTCGGCGAGGAGCACGAAGAACACCCCGCGCAGCGCGTAGGTGCACGCCGCCACGGTCCCTGCCCCTGCGTAGAGGAAGCCGATCCCGCCGACCTCCGGAGGCACCAGCGCGAGGCTGCCGAACGCCCCCACGAGCACGACGAAGCAGCCGAGCACGACCCCGCGGGCGAGGAACCGATCCGCGAGCAGGCCGGCGGCGAGCGGCGCCAGCGCGCGCAGCCACGTGGCCGACACGCTCACCGAGGCCCCACCGGCCGCACTCTGGCCGTACGCCGCGGTCGCGAAGCCGGACATGTAGAACGTGCCGTAGTACGCCGAGTACCCGAAGAAGATGATCCCTGCGAGCACCCAGACGTCGCGGCGGCGGGCCACTGCGACCAGCCGATCGCGCACCGAGCCGGTGGCGATCTCCGGAGGCACCGTCTCGTCGGGCACGAGCCACGCGGTGAGCAGCGCCCCGAGCACGCAGGCGGCGGTGTACAGCAGGATCACGGCGCGCAGGCCGAGCGCCTCGCCACCGTAGGCGACGAACAGCTGCAGCCCGATGGTGGCGACGAGCGCGGTCACGAAGCCGCGGCCCGCCTCGAGCAGGCCGAAGCCGCGCCCCTGGGCATGGTCGCCGCCCCACGCGCGGGTGGCCTTGATCAGCGCCGCCCAGAACGTGAGGATCGTCGAGAAGGACCACAGCATGAAGATCGCGGTGAGCCCGGTGGTCGTCGACGGCAGGGTGGCCAGCGCGAGCCCGCCGAGGGCGGTCACGCCGAGCGAGAACGGCAGCAGCACGCGGGGCGCAAAGCGGTCCGCGACCCAGCCTCCGGCGAGGTAGGCGCCGAGCGACAGCGCGCCGAACAGGCTGTAGATGGCGCCGAGGGTGGCCTCGTCGGGCAGCTGCAGCGCCTCGATCAGCGGCACCCGGTAGTCGCGCCGCAGCGTGTACGGCAGCAGGTAGATGCTCTCGCCGGCCCAGACGATGGCCGCGAGGGTGATCCATCGCCGAAGGGAAGAGCGCTCTGGCATACCGGCGTCTAACGAAGCGGCGCGGTGGACGTCACCCATCGCGGTGCCGGGAGCCCCTGCGGCTCCCGTGCTTGCGGAAGATCGCCCGCGACTGCGCCCGGGCCTCCGGCCGCCGGCGGAGCGCCTCGAGCGTGCGCCGGGCGCGGGCCATCGCCGAACGGTGCTCGACGATCGGCTCGGGGTAGTCCCCGCCCTCGAGCTCGGGCACCCATCGCCGCACGAACGACCCGTCGGGGTCGTGATCCCGCTGCTGCTTCAGCGGATCGTAGATGCGCAGGGCGTTGATCCCGGTCGTGCCCGACTGCATCTGGATCTGGGCGTAGTGGATGCCCGGCTCGAAGTCGACGAACCGGGTGGCGAGGAACCGGCCGACCGGTGGCCAGGGCTGCCACAGGTGGTAGCTCCAGAAGCTCACGAGCATCGACCGCATGCGGAAGTTGATCCAGCCCGTGCGGTGGAGCATCCTCACGCACGCATCGACCATCGGATACCCCGTGCGGCCGGCCTCGAAGGCGGCCTTGCGCTCCTCGTCGAGCGTGTCGCGCACGCGGTCCATGGTCGGATCCAGGTTCCGCTCGGCGAGTTCCGGCTCGTCCTCGAGGCGCTGGATGAAGTGGCCTCGCCACGCCAGGCGCTCCTCGAATGCGTCGAGGCCCTTGCGCCAGGCCGCCGGGAGGCGGGGCCCCTTCAGGCGCCGCACCTTGTCGAGGTGGGCCACCACCTGGCGCACCGACACGGCGCCCCACGCGAGGTAGGGCGACAGCCGGCTTCCGGTGTGTTCGGCGGTGACGGGGCTCGACATGCCCGCGACGTAGTCGAGCACGCGCTCCCGGAAGAAGCCCCGCAGCCGTGCCTGCCCGTAGGACGCACCGCCCGGCAGCGGCTCGGTGATCGACGTGGGCGCGAGCCCCAGCGCCTCCCGACGCGCCGCGTGCGTTCGAAGTCCCGAAGGGACCGCCTGCACGCGTGGCGCGGGCAGCGAGCCGGGGGCGGCCAGCGGCGGCTGGCGCACGAAGGCGTTCCACTGTCGGCCCCACCCGTGGTCGCCGCCCCGTTCGCCGCCCCGGTGCGGGCCCGGGCCGCGCCGCACGCCGTCTTGCGAGATCTCGGTCCAGGGGATCCCGCGCTGTCGACACCACCGGCGGATCCTGCGGTCACGGGCGTAGGTCCAGGGCAGGCCCGTCTCCACGTGGCTGTAGAGCCCGGCGATCCCGCCGAGCTCGGGCGCGAGAGCGTCGAGCACGTCGCGGACGCGGCCGAGGCGCCGCACGAGCCGGCTCCCTCGCGCGGTGAGCGCGGCGTCGAGCTCGTCGAGGCACTCGTCGACGAACCGCAGGTGGGCGGCGTCGTACTCGGGCAGGGCCCACAGATCGGGCTCGTAGACGTACAGCACGACCACCGGCCCCTGCTCGGCAGCCGCCCGCAGCGGCGCGTGGTCCTCGAGCCGCAGGTCGCGCTTGAGCCACACGACGTGGGCGCTCACGGGGCCCCCTGGCAGGTGGGGCACGCGTAGGCGGTGCGGTTGGCGATCTCGAGCCGCTCGACGGGGGTGGCGCACCGCAGGCAGGTGCTGCGCTTGTAGACGTACTGCCGCTCGCCCCGCGCGAGCTGGCGGGGGGTGGAGCGGCCCCGCTCGGCAGGATCGACGGTGACGATCCGGCCGAGCGTGACCCCGAGCGTCAGCAGGCGGCCGGCGAGGGCCCAGAGGTCGGCCCACCGCGCGGCCCCGACGTCGGTGGCGGTCCTGCGGGGGTGCACGCCCACGAGGAAGAGCAGCTCGGAGCGGTACACGTTGCCGATCCCAGCGATCTCGCGCTGGTCCATGAGGAGGGCGCCGGCGGCGCGGCGGCGGGTCGCCGCGCGGGCGACGAAGGCCTCGCCGTCGGCGTCGTCGCGCAGCGGATCGGGGCCCAGCCGCGCCTGGAGGCGGGCGACCCCGTCGTCGTCGAGCAGCTCACAGGCGGTGGGCCCCGAGAGGCGGACCTCCCGCTCGGCGTTGCCGAGCACGAGCCGCGGGGGCGAGCGCGGCGGGGTCGCGGGCCGCTTGCGCATGCGGAACCGGCCGAACAGCCCGAGGTGGACGTGCAGGACCCCGGGCGCGTCGTCGAACCGGTAGAACAGGTGCTTGCCCCAGGCGTCGATGCCGGCCAGGGGGCGCCCGGTGAGCGCCCGGGCGCCGGCCTCGAAGCGGCCCTGGGGGGAGGCGGCGTCGAGTGGCTGGCCGACGAACCAGCGGCGATGGTCGCGGGCGAGCCGGTGGATGGTGTGGCCCTCGGGCATGGCGCAGGGCGTAACGATCGAGGCGCGCGGAAGGGGCTGCGCCCGGCCGAGGTCGCGTCCTCCGCGCTCCGCGGCAGACGCGGGCTCGCGCGAGGCGCCCGGCGATGTCACCCGATCCC
>CAYMSU010000350.1:0-7111 GCA_964393165.1 uncultured Enterobacteriaceae bacterium | reverse complement strand
GGTCGCCCGTCTCGAGCACGCGGAACTGCAGGGACTGGCCGACGAACGCGTCGAGGTCGACGTCGCGGCGGAGGGTGATCTGGGAGGTCGGGCAGAACGCGCGGACGGGGCCGACACGCACGTCGAAGCCGCCTGGGTTGCGGCCCTCGACCCGGCCCTCGACGGGCAAGCCCGCGTCGGCGGCCTCTGCGAGATGCTCGGCAGCGGCCGCGCCGGTGAGCTTGAGGGTGAGCACCGGCCCCCCCTCGCCCACGCTGACGACGAAGGCCTCGATGGCATCGCCTGCGGCGACGTCAGGGGCCTCGGAGCGGTCGAGCAGCCCCTCGGACTTGCTGCCCACCTCCACGAACACGGTGTCGGACCCGACCCGCGTGATGGTGCCGGAGACCTTGGTGCCGGGCTCGAGCCGGCCCGAGGACGCCGACCCCTCCATGGCCGCCGCCAGCTCGTCGGGGCTCATCTGCATGAGCGCCTCGAGGTCGGAAGGGTCGAGGCGCGTCGAGGGCGCCTCGGACGTCTGCTCGCGGGCCGTCGCGGCCGGGGTGGCGGGGCTGTCGGGGGCGGTCCCCTCCGGCTCCGTCGGCGGCTCGGGTACGGGCCGCCGGGGCTGGCCGGCGGGAACGCGGCGGGGAGGCTTGGGACGAGCCATCTGGGGGTCCTCGAGCGTGTTGTCGACTAGTCGATGGCGGGCGCGCTGGCCAGTGCCGCCTCTGCGCACAAGGCGTCGAGCGCCTCGGGTGAGCGGGCCACGACGGCGGTCCGGAGGCGCTGCATCAGCGACTGGTAGTAGTGCAGGTTGTGCAGCGTGAGCAGGCGCTTGCCGAGGAGCTCGTCCGCACGCGTGAGGTGGCTCAGGTAGGCGCGCGTGAACCTCGCGCACGTCGGACAGGCACATGCACCGTCCAGGGGCGCCTCGTCTTGGCGATAGCGGCCGTTCTTCAGGTTCCTTCTGCCCTCACTCGTGTAGGCGGCGCCGTGCCGCCCCGCGCGGGTGGGCAGCACGCAGTCGAACAAGTCCACGCCGGCCCGGACCGCGTCGGCGAGATCGACGGGGTGGCCGACGCCCATGAGGTAGCGCACCTTGCCCTCGGGCAGCTGGCGAGCCGACAGCGCCGCGAAGTGGACCAGCTCCTCTCGCGACTCCCCGACGGACAGCCCACCGATGGCGTACCCGTCGAGGTCCAGCTCGACGATCTCCTGCGCATGCGCGGCGCGCAGGTCCTCGTAGAACCCGCCCTGCAGGATGCCGAACAGCGCGGTCCGCTCTGGATGCTGGCGAGCGCGCAGGCAGCGACGCAGCCAGCGGGTCGTCCGGGCGGTGCTGGAGATGGCCCGGTCCCGCGTGGCGGGGTGCTCGAGGCACTCGTCGAACGCCATCGCCACGTCGACCCCGAGCGCCTCCTGGATCTGGACCGAGCGCTCGGGGGTGAGCTCGCGGTACTGCCCGTCCTCCGGAGAGCGGATGCGTACGCCGTCCTCGGTGACCCGAAGGTGGTCTCGCAGGGAGAACACCTGATACCCGCCCGAGTCCGTGAGGAGCGGCCCGTCCCAGCCCATGAACCGATGCAGCCCGCCGAGCGCCCGAATCACCTCGTGCCCGGGGCGGACCCACAGGTGGTAGGTGTTCGCGAGCACCATCGAGGCGCCCGCGCCTCGCAGCTCCGCCGGATCGAGGCCCCGAACCGTGCCGCGCGTGCCCACGGGCATGAACGCAGGCGTGGGCACGGTCCCGTGGGGCAGCGTGAGGGTGCCGGCACGCGCGCTGCCGCACGTGGCGGAGACGTCAAAGGAGCAGCATCGCATCGCCATAGGAGTAGAACCGATAGCCGGTCTGCAGGGCTTCGTCGTAGGCGGCGAGGAGCCGCTCGCGGCCGACCCACGCCGCGACCAGCATGAGCAGGCTCGACCGCGGCAGGTGGAAGTTGGTGATCATCCCGTCGACTGCGCGAAAGGCGTAGGGCGGCTGGATGAACAGATCCGTGACCCCGGCGCCGGCCGCGGGGAGATGGCTGCCCTCGGGGGTCCGCGCCTCGAGGGTCCGCACGGTGGTGGTGCCGACGGCGATGATGCGGCCGCCCTGTGCTCGGGCTCGCGCGATGGCCTCCGCCGTGGCGGGGGGAACCTCGTGCCACTCCTCGTGGAGCCGCCCTGCGTCGAGGTCCGCGTCTCGCAGCGGTCGGAAGGTCCCCAGCCCGACGTGCAGCGTGACGGTGGCCCAGCCCACGCCGTGGGCGCGTAGCCGCGCGAGCAGCGCCTCGTCGAAGTGCAGTCCTGCGGTGGGGGCCGCCGCGGCCCCGAGGGGGCCCGCGTAGACCGTCTGGTACCGCTCGGTGTCCTCCTGGTCCGCCTGCCGCCGCAGGTAGGGCGGCAGGGGCAGGCTCCCGTGGCGCTCCATGAGCTCGGCGGGAGGGGCCGACAGCTCGACCTGCACGATGCCGTCGACCGCGGACGCGGTCACCGTGGCGGTGTCCTGGTCGGCCCCGCCTGCGGAGAGCGCCAGGACCTCGCCCACCTGGAGCTTGCGAGCGGGCCGCGCGAGGGCGCGAACGGGACCCGGCCCCGGCTCCAGGAGCAGCAGCTCGACGGCGCCGCCCGTCGCCCGCCGGGCCTCGAGGCGGCAGGCCATCACCCGCGAGTCATTCGCAACCAGCAGATCTCCTGGGTTCAACCTGCCCAGCAGATCGTCGAAGCGAAGGTGGGTCGGCGATCCGCCGACAATCGGCAGGTGCATCAGCCGGGAGGCGGTCCGGTTCGGGGCGGGTCGCGTCGCGATCCGGTCGGCAGGCAGCTCGAAGTGCCACGCCGAGAGGCGGTCTTCGGTTGGCATCGGAGTCCGGTGGGCGGTTAAGGCGGCTCGCCGCGCGTATGTAGTACTCGACGCGGATCCGCGCTTGACGCACCGTTCTCGGTGCTTCACTTTCGCGGGCCTTCGCCTGGCCGAGGTGGTGCTTGAATCCTATCGACCTGCTCCCGATCCTCCTCATCTTCGGGGTCATGTACTTCCTGATCATCCGACCCCAGATCAAGGAGCGGCAGGAGCACGACAAGCTCCTCGAGTCGCTGGCGAAGGACGATGCGGTGGTCACGTCGTCGGGCGTGCACGGCACGGTCGTGTCGGTGGAGGACGCCACGGTGGTCCTGGAGGTCGCCGAGAAGACCCGGATCACGATTGACAAGAAGAGCGTGGCGCGTCGGCAGGGCGAGCCGGCGAAGGACACCTAGGAGCCGTCGTGGAAGGATTTCAGTGGGTGCGGATCGGCGCGATCGTCGCCCTCGTGCTGGGGGCGGTGTACCTGCTGCTCCCCACCATTGCCGGAGAGGCCGCGGAGGAGCAGATCCGCTCCGCGGCTTCGGCGGAGGTGCCCACCGCTGGCACCCGGCACCGGGCGACCATGTCGTTCGACCTGGAGGTCACGGAAGGCGAGCCTGAGGCGGTCGCCGAGGCGCTCGAGCAGCGGTTCGCAGCCGCTGGCGTGGGGGTCCGCGGGGTCGAGGCCGAGGGCACCCTGCTCACCGTCCGCATTGAGGTGGGCACGTTCCTCGAGGCTGCTCGGGCCGTGGCGGCGATGCGTGGCGACGTGGCGGTCTACCCCCCGAACACGTTCGGAGAGCTCCCGCCGAAGGACGCGCCGCCAGCCGCCGAGGACAGCGGCCAGGCCCTGACCGCGGCCCTTCGGCGGACCGAGACGCCCGACCCGTCGTACTGGCGCGCGGTGCTCGGCAACCTCGCTGGCGCCGAGGTCCCCCAGGGCTCAGCGGAGCGTGGCGCGCTCGACGGCTTCGAGCCCGGAGAGGACGGCGTCCGCGCCCTCCTCGTGCCGGAGGGGCCGCTGCCCACCCCCCATCTCCTCGTCGTCGACGGAGAGGCGATCGCCGCTGTGTTCTCGGATGGCTCCACCGTGGCGCTCCGCGACGAGCCAGCCGAGCTCGCGGTCGTGCGTGCGCTCGCCGCGCCCGAGGTTCCCGGTGCGGTCCAGCTCGTGGAGGACGAGGAGGGCCCGGTTGCGGCCGCGGGAGCTACCGACGATGCGCCAGACGCGGGCTCGGGAGCCAACCTCCCTCCGTGGCTGGTCGGGATTCTGCCCGACACCCGGATCGCGCTGGGGCTCGATCTGCAGGGGGGAATCGACCTCACGCTCCAGGTGGAGCTCGAGCAGGCCCTGCTCGGTCAGGCGGCTCGCGACACGCTGTACCTGGAGGACGCCGCCGCCAAGGAGGGGCTCGTCTTCGAGTCGGTTCGCCGGGCCGCGACCGAGGCGGTCATCGAGATCACCACGGACGCCGAACTCGCTGCCGTCAACGCCTTCATGGCCGATGAGCTCAACGAGTACCAGTACCTCGAGAGCGACGGCCGCACGCACCGCTACGACATGCGGGAGGAGCGCCAGGCGCAGGTCAAGGAGCAGGCCGTCACGCAGGTCCTCGAGACGCTCCGGAAGCGCGTCGACGAGACCGGGGTGAAGGAGCCGTCGATCGTCAAGAAGGGCGGCGGGCGCATCAACGTTCAGCTGCCCGGGGCGACCGACGTGCAGTCGGCGGTCGACATCATCAGCACGGCGGCGGTGCTCCACTTCCGGATGGTCAACGAGGACTTCGACGACGCCTACCTCGAGGAGATCGTCAACACGGCCCAGGATCGGCTCCCGCCCGACCAGTTCTTCGACGACGCGGTGCTCAACGAGTGGCTCTGGAAGGAGAAGCTCCTCGATCTCGACACGACGATCCGGTGGACCGAGCCTGGCAACGAGAAGCAGTGGTACGGCGGGTCCATCTGGACGCGCGCAGTCGCTGCAGAGGGCGTGGAGCTCGAGGCAGTCCCGTACCCCCTCATGAACGAGATCCCGCTCACCGGGAACGACGTCAACAACGCCGGGGTGGGCTTCGATCAGCAGACCGGGATCGCCCGGGTCTCCCTCGAGTTCAAGCCTCGGGGCGGCACCATCTTCTGCGACATCACGGGGGAGGCCGTCGGCAAGCGCTTCGCGATCATCCTCGACGAGGTGGTTCAGAGCACCCCGAACATCCGGGAGCGGATCTGCGGAGGGAGTGCGAGCATCGAGATGTCGTCCGCGGTCGACCCGATGCAGGAGGCGCAGGCCCTTGCCACCGTGCTCCGCACCGGCGCGCTCGATGCTCCGGTGGTCGTCGCCTCCGTCCGGCAGGTGGGGGCGTCGCTGGGGGCCGACTCCATCCGCCTCGGCTCGCTCGGCGCACTGGTCGGGGCGCTGATCATCCTCGTGTTCATGGGGGCGTGGTACCGGACCGCGGGACTCATCGCCGACCTGGCGCTGGTGGTCAACATCATGCTCGTGCTCGCCGCGCTCGCGGCCACGGGCGCCACGCTCACGCTGCCCGGCATCGCGGGAATCGCGCTCACCGTCGGGATGGCGGTCGATGCCAACATCATCATCTACGAGCGGGTTCGGGAGGAGCTCCGTCTCGGGGTTCCCCCGCGCAAGGCGGTCGACGTCGGGTTCGACAAGGCAGTCGTCGCGGTGCTCGATGCGAACATCACCACGGCAATCGCCGGAATCGTGCTCTTCTCCTACGGCACGGGTCCCATCCGGGGATTCGCGGTCACCCTGCTCATCGGGATCGTCACCACGTTGGTGACCGCCCTGTTCATCACCCGTACGGTCATGGAGCTGGTCACGCGCAGCTCGACGGCCCGGCTCCGGATCTGAGGACGGCATGTTCGAGTCGCTGAAGCGATGGTTGGACGCACAGGAATTCGACTTCGTGGGGGCCCGCTACCAGGCGGGCGGCGCGTCGATCCTGCTCGTGATCCTGTCCTGGGTGGCCTTCGCGATGATCGGTCCCAACTGGGGAATCGACTTCACCGGGGGCACCGAGATCCACCTGCACTTCACCGAGGAGGCGCCCGAGATCGCCGAGGTGCGCTCTGCGCTGCGCACCCTCGGCCTGTCTGACGACGCAGTCCAGGCGGTGAACGGTGCCGACTCCGGCGAGTTCATCGTGCGGATCCAGGACGCCACGTTCGGCATGGAGGGCCTCAGCGGCGAGGTCGAGGAGGCGCTGGAGGCGACCTACGGCGACGACTGGATCGACCGGATCGAGTCGTCGGCAGAGGTCTCCGCGCGATTCGTGATCGACTACGGCGGTGACACGCTGCTCCCCGCCGACATCCAGGCCGAGCTGCAGAAGAACCCCGAGTTCTCTCAGGCGATCGTGCGACCAGGCCGCGACGAGCGCCAGGTCGTCGTGGAGGTCCCCGGACTGGCCGAGCGGATCAAGGAGCGCATCGCGGAGGCGATGGGCGATCAGGAGTTCGAGGTGCTGTCGACCGACGCGGTGGGCCCGAAGGTGGGGGGTGAGCTCCGGCGCCAGGGCTTCATCTCGATCGCGGCCACGCTCGGGCTCGTCTTGCTGTACGTCGCGTTCCGGTTCGACCTCGGCTTCGCGCCGGGCGCGGTCGCGGCGCTGTTCCACGACGTGTCGATCACCATCGGCGTGTTCGTGGTGGCCCAGCTCGAGTTCAACCTGCCGATGATCGGCGCGCTGCTCACCATCGTTGGGTACTCCCTCAACGACACCATCGTGATCTACGACCGAATACGCGAGAACCGGGATCGGCACCGCAAATCGGACCTCGGGCAGCTGATCAACGTCTCCATCAGCGAGACCCTCACGCGAACGGTGGCCACCTCGGCGACCACGATGATGGCGATCATCATGTTCCTGGCGATCGGCGGGCCCGTCATCCGGAACTTCGCGTTCGCGATGCTCCTCGGCATCATCTTCGGGACCTACTCCACGATGTTCGTCGCCTCACCGCTGATTCTGGTCATGGAGGACGTCAAGCCGTGGCTCGCCAAGTGGGTCGTGCTGCCCGACCTGGGGGACGACGACAGCGGCCCCAAGGGCTCCGATGATGGCGACGACGGCGAAGAGGACCCCGATGCGGGTCTCACAGAGACCGAGAAGCGCCGGCGCGCACGCGCGACCGCCGGCAAGAAGGGCGACTAGCGGCGTGCAGGGCGAAGCCCGAAGGTCGGGCTCCGCTTCCGGACCAGGGGGCCCGCGACCAGGAGCAAGATGGCGGTGGAGGGGCCGAGGCTCCCGAGTCGGGTCCCGCTGGAACAGCCGGAGG
>CAYMSU010000349.1:0-7117 GCA_964393165.1 uncultured Enterobacteriaceae bacterium | reverse complement strand
GGGCATTCGCTCACACAGATTTAAGGATAAACCAATGCTTTTGCTTGATGAAGACGATCGAGGCGGAGGTGGGCCTCGGCCAGTACCTGTGGAACACGCCGCTGTCGGTCGCGGGGGGGCTCGCGCTGTCCTACCGGATCTTCCGGCAGCAGTTCACCCCCATCGCGCGAGGGATGGTGCCGGTGGCGTGGGCCCGCACCGAAGCCCCGCTCCTGCCGGGCCGCCGGGTCGCTCTCACGGTGTTCGGCGAGGCGCGCGTCGACGGCGGGCTATTCCGCCTCGTGTGGGAGGACGGCGACCGCCAGAACCTGTCCCCCATCGCCTTCGGCGCGGGGGTCCGGCTGCGCTTCTACGGCTCGAATGATCTGTTTCTGGACCCCCCGACATTCAGGGGGCGATGATGCTGCTCGCCGCCATCCTCGCGTCGCTCGCGCAAGCCGCCCCCTCCTCGGAGGAGGCGCCGGCCCCCGAGCGCGACCTCGACTTCGAGGCGCCGCCCGAGCGTCCGGAGCTCGCCGTCGCGACGGTCCGCCCGCGGCGTCGGCGCTCGGTGCTGCCGCCCACCCGGATCGGCATGCGCGCGGGGCTGCGGCCCGAGATGAACACCGCGTTCATCACCGACTTCGGCATCCAGGTCCGTCGCTGGTCGAAGGTCAAGCTCGACGTCGCCGCGGGGGTCACCATTCCACACGGGCTGACGGTCCCCGGGCCGCTGCGGCAGCTCATTCGGGCCGACTACACGGCCGAGCTGCTGTATCTCGTCGGCCCCGGCCTCGAGGTGGGGCCCCTGCTCGGGGTGTCGCTGCGCACCTTCCTTCAGCAGGGCACCTGGGTGGGCAGAGCCGTCGTGCCGATCGTGGGCGCCCGGTGGACCATGCCGCTCGTCAAGTCGCGCCGGTTCGCCTGGTCGCTCGACGCCCGGGGCATCGTCGACCTCGCCCGGGTCGACATGGTGATCGAGACGCGGGAGATCCGCGCGCTGTCGCCGCTGGAGTTGCAGATGGGGATCCGCTTCGACTTCGGGCACGGCCGGGTCCGCGCCCCGGAGCGCCAGCCATGAGGCGCCAGGTCTCGGCAGCGCAGCTCGCCTCGGCGCAGGGGGGCGACGAGGGCGCGCTCGACGTGATCGCGCGGGAGTGGCTGCCGAGCGTCTACGCGTGGTGTCACCGGCTCGGCGGCCCCACGGTCGACGCGGAGGATGCAGCGCACGAGGTGCTGATCATCATGTGCCGCCGGATCGGCCAGGTGGAGGGCGCAGGCCGCCTCCCGTCCTGGCTCTTCGGCATCACCCGCCGGGTGATCGCCAACCATCGCCGCAAGGCGTGGGTGCGACGGTGGGTCCCGGGCGCAACCCGGGAGCAGCCGGATCCCCGCTGGGGACCGGAGCGTGAAGCGGAGGCCAACCACACCGCGCGGGTGGTGTGGAAGGCGCTGGACGAGCTGCCGGCCGCGCAGCGGGAGGTCCTCGTGCTGTGTGAGCTGGAGGAGCGCACGGGCTCGGAGGTCGCCGACCTGCTGGCCGTGCCGCTCGGAACCGTAAAGAGTCGACTCCGGGCGGCGCGCCAGGCGTTCCGCTCGGTGATGGAGCGGGAGGGCCTCGACGCGCTCCCCTCCAGCGGGGTGGGGTGATGGACGTCGAGGAAGCACTTCGGAGCCTGCCGCCACCCGACCCGGGGGCGCCCGCGCGGGTGTGGTCCCGCTTCGAGGACACCCGCACCGCGGAGAAGCGCACGTCGTGGTGGGTGCCGCTGGCGGGGCTCGCGGTGGCCGCGGTCGCCGTGGTGGCGCTCGTGCCCGAGCAGAACCGCAAGATGCTCCTGGACTCCGCGGTCGGGGATCGGGAGACGGTGGCGTGGAGCGAGCACGTCGATCTCACGTTCGACGGCACCGGCACGGTCGAGGGCACGGGCCGCGACGTGGTGGTCAACTGGCGGGAGGGCACGCTGCACGCCGAGGTCGAGCCGAACACCGGCACCGGCCTGTCGGTGGTCACCGACGAGGGCGTGGTCCGCGTCCTGGGCACCGTCTTCAACGTCCGGCGCGACGCGCTCGGAGTCACCACCTGGGTCGAGCGCGGCCGGGTGCAGGTCACCTGCGAGGACGGGTGGTCGGGCGAGCTGACCGCGACCTCGGGCCGCCACACGTGCCTGCCCACCCGGCCCGCGATGCTGCTCGCGCGCGCCACCGCGCTGCGCAAGGAGGCGGGCGAGGCCGACGCGGTGCTCGAGGCGCTCGAGCTCGGCCTCGACCGGGCGCCCGCGGGCAGCCCCGTGGAAGGGGAGCTCCGGGCGCTGCGCATGGAGGTCCTCGCCGACCTGCAGCGCCCTGAAGCAGCGCTGGCCGACGCCGAGGCCTACCTCGCAGCCGAGGGTCCGCGCGCCGAGGAGGTCCGGCGGTTCGCCGCGTGGCTGTCGCTGGCCGAGATCGGCTGTGGGCGAGCGCTGCCGTATCTCGAGGATCTCGGCGACAAGCGCACCGCAGAGGACGACATCCTCCTCGCCGAGTGCATCGTGGGCGACAATCCGGCTCGCGCGAGGCATCTTGTGCAGGGCGTCTCGTCGAGCGCCCTGGAGGAGTTCTGGGCGGCGCGCGCCCGCGCGGTCGCCCAGCGGGCCGGAGTGAGCGGAGCAGAGACCGTCGGAGGTGACGAGTGAAGCGCGTGCTGCCCCTGCTCCTGCTGTGGAGCACCGGGTGCGTCAACACGGTCCGGTTCCCGCCGGACCTGTGGCGGGGGCAGTTCATCTTCACGGGCGACACCGGCTTCTTCTTCGAGAATCCGACCGAGCCGAGGATCCCGCAGATCGCGCGGGTGTTCGGCTCCTGCGAGGAGACCACGCTCCGCTACACCGCGATCACCACCGCCTGGATCACGGACGGGCAGATCGACTTCATCGGGTACGACCCGCTGCCCCGCAACGAGCAGCACCCGATGCGCCTCACCGAGGTCGACCCGGAGGGCCGGTGGGACCGGTGGGACGTGGCGCTGCGGGAGTCGGAGAAGCCCGGCGAGTGGACCCCCGGCACCACGACGGCGTTCACCTGCGACGATCTCTCGTCGCTGACCTTCGCGGCGGTCCCCCGGGTCGCCGACCCCTCTACGAGCGACCTGCGGAGCACCGACTGCGTGGTCTGGGGCTCGTCCCCGTCCACGCTCGCCACGCTCGTGATCAACACCTACGCGGACCTCACCGAGTGCCGCGAGATCCTTTGACTGCACCCCCCATCATTTCGAGCCTTCGGGCTTTTGTTTCGAGCCTGCGGGCTCTGGAGGTTCCATGCACAGATTGATCAGCGTGCTGGCGGTCGGCGTCCTGGCGACGGCCTGCCAGACGGAGAGCGATCTCCGCTTCACGTCTACGCTGGCGAGCCCGACCCGGGGGGTAGCGCTCACCGAGAGCGGGTTCGACGCCCACGTGGGCATGATCGGCACCACCTGCACGATCGACACCAACTGGGGCTGCCCCACCGCCGACGCGGATCTGCCGTCGGACGAGGAGATGATCCTCGATCACTACCTGGGCGACACCCTGGGGGCCTCGCCCGAGGGCGCCCACATCATCCGGGCGTCGGCGTGGCAGGAAGACCTCGACGTCGCCGTGCCGAACGTCCGCGCGGCCGCGCTGCGGGCCGACGGCCCGGTGCTGCTCGCGGGGAGCGGCGAAGACTGCGCCCTGCACGTGGGCAGCGAGGCGGTCGCGGCCCCGGCCGAGGCCTGCGCCGACGACGCGGCCTACGCGTTCGACCGCGATGGCGCCCGCGTGGTGGTGGCGACCGGCGGGCACGTGCTCCACGTCACCGCCGACGGCACCGACCGCATCGCGGACGTGGGCGATCTCGTGGCCTACGACCGGGCGCTGGGGATCGTCTACGTGTCCACCACGAACGGCCACGAGGTCCTGGCGCTGCGTCCGAACGGGGATCTGGTGTGGTCGGTGGAGACCGACGGCCCGATCTCGTCGGTCCAGGCGCGCGGCACCCTCGGTCAGGCGCTCGTGATGACGCGCGGCGAGGACACCTACGGCCGCATGCTCCGCTTCGACGGCGCCACGGGCGACCGGATGTCGGCGCACCGGCTGCCGGACTCCACCTGCGAGATCGCGGTGTCTGACGACGGCCGCGCGATCGCGTGCGTGCGTCCGCAGGAGGTCAACTTCTACGAGCTGGAAGACGACGTCGAGACCGTCTCCATCGACGACACGCCGGTGGCGTCCTGCATCGACCCCATCCAGCGCTGGACGATGGACTAGCGAGACCCGGGCAGTGCGCTGCCCGGGTCACCGGAAGCCCTTGTTGGGTTGAGTTGTCGACGCGTCGGCCCCTTCGGTGGCCGGCGCGTTCTGTTTTCTGCCGGGGCTCGGCACCAACCCACGCCTGGCCGAGACGGCCCCCGGAACGGGTGACCGGGGCTGCGGCTACTCGACGAGCGCGCGCTGCCGCGCCGCGATCGTGCGCCGCAGCCGATCCGAGAACGCCGCCGCCGGCATCGTGTGCTGATCCTCCACACCGAAGGCCCGCACCGTGACCGTGCCCTCCTCCACCTCGCGCTCGCCGATCACCAGCAGGAACGGAATCTTCTGTGCCGCGCCCGTGCGGATCATCTTGCCCATCCGCTCGCCCGAGTGGTCCACCTCGGCCCGCACGAAGTGCTGCCGCAGCTCCGCCACCAGCTTCTCCGCGTAGGGCTTGAAGCGATCCGCCACCGTGAGCGCCCGCACCTGCACCGGCGCCAGCCACACCGGGAACGCCCCGCCGTAGTGCTCGATCAGAAAGGCGATGAACCGCTCGTGGGTGCCGAGCGGCGCCCGGTGGATGCAGTACGGCGTGTGCTCCTCCCCGTCGGTGCCCGTGTAGGTCAGCCCGAACCGCTTCGGCACCGCGAAGTCCAGCTGGTTCGTGCTCGCCGTCTCCTCCCGTCCCGTCACGGTGCGGAACTGCACGTCGATCTTGGGCCCATAGAACGCCGCCTCGCCCTTGCGCTCCACGAAGTCCAGGCCCGACCGCTCCATCGCCGCCCGCACCAGCCGCTCGGTCTCCTCCCAGCCCGCCGGATCGTCGACGTACTTGTTCTTGCCCTTGGGATCCTCCGGATCCCAGGTCGAGAACCGCATGTAGTAGTCGTCCATCCCGAGGATCGCGTAGACCTTGCGGTGCAGCTCCATCACCTTGAGGAACTCCTCCTCGAGCTGCTCGGGCGTGCAGTAGATGTGCGCGTCGTTCATGCACATGCCGCGCACCCGCAGCAGCCCCGACAGCGCGCCGGAGTCCTCGAAGCGGTAGACCTGGCCGTACTCCGCGAGCCGCATCGGGAGCTCCCGGTACGACCGCTTGCGCGCGGCGAACACCTTGTGGTGGTGCGGGCAGTTCATCGGACGAAGCGCGTACTGCTCCTTGACCACCTCCACCGCACCGTCCTCGGTCTGCACCTCCTCCTTGAGTTCCATCGGCGGGTACATCCCGTCGGCGTAGTAGGGCAGGTGCCCAGAGGTGTAGTACAGCCCGATCTTGGTGAGGTGCGGGGTGGCCACCCGCTGGTAGCCGTCCTGGAACTCGAGTTCCTTGGCGAGCTTCTCGAGCTCGTCGCGGATCACGGTGCCGTTCGGCAACCACAGCGGCAGCCCCTTGCCGATGTCGTCGTCGATCACGAAGATGTCGAGCGACTTGCCGAGCTTCTTGTGATCCCTGGCCTGCGCCTCCCGGTAGGCCTTGACGTGCGCCTCGAGCTCCTCCTTGGTGGCGAAAGCCCAGGCGTAGATCCGCGTCATCATGACGTTGTCGGAGCTCCCCCGCCAGTACGCGCCGGCCAGCGAGCGGAGCTTGAACGCCCCCTTCGGGAGCTTGCGGGTGTTCTCGACGTGGGGGCCCTCGCACATGTCGAGGAACGGCCCGTTCCGATAGAAGGTCAGCACGTCGAGATCGTGCTTGTCGAACAGCTCCTCGGCGTACTCTGCCTTGTAGGGCTCGCCCATCTCCTCGAGACGGGCGAACGCCTCGGCGCGCGGGAGCTCCTCGCGCTCGAAGGCCTGGCCCTTCTTGATGATCTGCTTCATCTTCTTCTCGAGCTCGGGGAAGTCCTCCTCGGACAGCGGCTCGGGCAAGATGAAGTCGTAGTAGAAGCCATCCGCGATGGGCGGCCCGAAGCCCAGGGTGGCCCCCGGGCGAAGCTCGAGCACGGCCTGCGCGAGCACGTGCGCGAGGCTGTGGCGGATCCGGTACAGCTCGTCCTTGTCGGACTCGAGGTCGAAGTGTTCCACGGTCGATTCCGTCGGTAATATGGGTTGTTCGGGATGATGAGAGGGAGGTGGGCTGCCTTAGCCGTGGGCAGTCGACCGTGCCGCAGCCGCCGCACGGGCAGCTACGAGACGCACCTCACCTTCGCAAGCCTCGAACATGCGGCTGTCGTAATCCGCCGGATTGCTCACGGCGACTTCTCAGCTATGCTGGGCCGTCTGTCTGGAGCGCCCCATTTCCTGGTCCGACTGGCCGGCCCCGCGCCATCCCCTGCGCTCGCTGCTCGCGATCGCGGCGATCCTGGGGACCTCCGCGGCCATCGCCCAGCTCGACCCCTGGCTCGCGGTCGTCGGTACCGTGGTCCTCGTGCTCGCCACCGCCGAGGTCCTGCTGCCCCGCCGCTACGCGTTGTCGGGCGAGGGCGTGGAGATCACGGGCCCGTTCGCCCGCCGCACCCGCCCCTGGCGGTGGTTCGGCGCCGCCCGCGAGGTCCCCGAGGGCTTCCTGCTGCGCGGCCAGGGCTCCCGGCCCGCGCTCCGGCGCCACCGCACCGTGCTCCTGCGCTGCGGCCACGACCGCAGCAGCATCCGCGCCGCGCTCTCGGAGCACCTCGGCCCCGTGGAGCCCGCGTGAGGGCGCTCACCGCCGAGGAGCAGCGCGCGGTCGATGCCGTGGCCCGCTTCGTGGTCCGCTTCCACCTCACGGTGCCCGCGGTCCTGTGGCTCGAGTCCCTGCGCCCCCTCGCCTACAGCGGGTCCCAGTTCATGCACCTGCTCACCCCGGCCATCACCGTGTTCCTGCCCCCGCAGCAGTGGGAAGCCCTCGCTTCGCTGCTCGAAGAGCGGGGCGGCGTCGATGTTGCCGGCCCCCCAGTTCAGCGTATCCCCGG
>CAYMSU010000348.1:0-7141 GCA_964393165.1 uncultured Enterobacteriaceae bacterium | reverse complement strand
GATCAAGGTCGGTGCCGCCACCGAGGTCGAGATGAAGGAGAAGAAGGCCCGCGTCGAGGACGCGCTCCACGCCACGCAGGCCGCGGTCGAGGAAGGCGTGCTCGCTGGTGGCGGCGTCGCGCTGATCCGGGCCGCCAAGGTCCTCGACAACCTCGAGGTACCCACGTCGCAGTCGTTCGGCGTGCAGATCGTGCGGCGCGCACTCGAGGAGCCGCTTCGCATGATCGTGGCGAACGCAGGCCTCGAGCCGGCCGTGGTCGTCGAGAAGGTCGCGCAGGGTGAGGGTGCCTACGGCTACAACGCCCGCAGCGCGGAGTACGGGGACCTGATTCAGATGGGCGTGATCGACCCGACCAAGGTCACCCGGTCCGCACTCCAGAATGCCGCCTCCGTCGCGTCGTTGCTGCTCACGACCGAGGCGATGGTCGCGGAGATCCCGAAGAAGGAGGCTCCTGCCCCCGCGGGCGGTCCCGGCGGTGGCATGGGCGGCATGGACTTCTGAGCCCAGCGCCGGACGGCGCCCGCTCGCGGCGGCTCAGTCCGCGGCGGCGGGCGCCTGCAGCGACTTCCTCACGTCGGGCGTCGCGTAGACCGTGAGCAGCTTGTCCAGCGTGTCGCGAAGGGCCGGATCGGCGTAGAACGCCCGCCAGTTCGGCAGCCCGACGATCTGCTGGAAGCTGAAGCCGCGCTCCAGCGCAGACTTGATGTGGCGCTCGAACAGCTCTGCGTGGCTCTGCAGCGCGGCCACCTCGGCCTGACGCCAGGGGCCCACCCACGCTCGGTCGCCGGTCGTGACCAGGGCCGTGACCCTCGCGAACGCAGCCTCGGCCTCGTCGTAGCGGCCCGCCTTCAGGTGCAGCTCGCCGAGGTCGTACCAAGGCGCGGAGTAGGTCTCGTCGAGCGCGATGGCACGCCGCCAGGCCGCCTCGGCCGCGGCCTCGTCGCCGGCGTACCGCTCGGCCAGCCCCTGCAGGTAGGCCACGCCAGCGTCGTCGAATACCTGGTCGCGAAACGCCCGCGCTCGGCGCACGACCTCCTCGGTGACACCCTCGCCGCAGCCCACTGCGGCGACGCGTGCGTCGTACGCGCACCCGGTCTCGAGGAGGACGTCGAGCCCCTGGTAGGCCTCCTCGGCGACCCGCTCACGGAAGCTCGGGAGCGGGACCGCGGCCCACGCAGTGGCGGCCAGGACCAGGATCACGACAGACCTCCTTCCCCCGTGCCAGCGCCTACGGCTGGGCCCGCAGGAACTGGTTCACGGCGCGCTGCTCCAGTAACCCCAGCGCAGCCTCCACCACCTCGGCGCACACCGCCACCCCGCGGTACCGGTACATGTCGGAGGTCTCCCAGCCCCCCCGGCCCGAGAGGTCGCAGGTGCGGTCGGGGTCGTCGATGCGCAGCTTGTCTCGGCCGCGTGCGACCTCGCCCAAGCAGACATTGCACATCGACATCGCGCCCCCCAGCATCATCACCTCGACGTCCTCGGTGTAGCGCCCGCATGTCGCGCAGACGCGCTCCTCCTGCGGATCGGCGGCGCGTACCGGCGTGCGGAGCTCGGGCGCGCGCACCTGCGCCACCATGGCGTCGACCAGGTTCTGGGCGCCGTGAGGATGGGCTCGCTTGCGCAGGGCCACCGCGGCGTCGTCGTCTCCGAGCATGACCAGCGCCGCCCGCGCGGCGTCCCCAAGATCCGGATCCGCCTCCGCGGCCCACTGCTCGAGGAGCTCCCGGTGGTTCTCGGCGCCCTGGCTCGCGAGCGCGAGCAACAGCAGCGCCTGCCAAGCACGAGCCTCGCGGCGCTCGTGGTTGATCGCCCGCCGGTGCTCGGTGACGTCCCGAGCCGGACCGTGGCGCTCCACCGCCTGCCGCCGTAGGTCCTCGTCCTGGATCTGGAGGGCCAGGACGAGCCGATCCGCGGGCAGGACCTGCGCTAGCGCGAGCACCTGCCGGCCCCCGGCGGCCGAGTAGTGCATGCCCGGGTGCTCCAGCTGCCGCTCGGCGTGGGCGGCCTGGTGGGCCGACAGCGCATCCAGCGCGCCTTCCCACAGCTGCATCCGAAGGCCCTCGTCGTTGCTCATGTCGAGCGCGGCGAGCAAGGGCTCCAGCGCCCCCGCCCCGAGCACCTCCACCAGGGCCTGGACCACGACAGTGACCCGCTCTCGCGTGGCCTGGCGGGGCGAGACCCCCTGCTCGTCGCGCTGGGCGGACACCCGGTGGTAGGCCTTGGCCTCGCTCTCGAGCGCCTTTCGCAGCCAGCCCACCTCCGCGCGCCTCGCGTGCAGGAGTGCGAGCTCGCGAAAGGCGGGGGTGTGGTCGGGGGCCTCCCGCAGGATCTCGCGGAACGTCGCCATCGCCTCGTCGTCGCGACCGGTCTGGACGTGAACGCACCCGAGCGTCCACCGGCTCTGAAGGTCGCCCGGATCCAGGGCCGCCGCCTGCTCGCAGGATCGGCGGGCCTTGTCGAGCTCGCCGAGTTCGAGGTGGGCGAGCCCCGTTCGCGCGTGGGCCCGCGCCGAGTCCCCGCTGTGCTCGAGGTGCTTGCGCAGGTAGATCACGGCGTTCTTGAAGTGGCCCATCTGGAAGTGGACGAGCCCGAGGTAGTACTCGGCCCGGCCTCGCAGATCCTCGTGCTGGAGGAGCCGAGACAGCACGCGGTTGGCATCCTCGAGCCGACCGGCGTGGAAGCTCGTCATCCCCACGTGGAACAGCAGCTCGGGCTGCACGGATGCGGGCGGCGAGAGGTCGAGCGCCCGAACCGCATGGTAGGTGCTCCGCGGCAGCGGCCGCTCGGGCGCCGACGCGACGCGTGCAGGCCCGCCGTGGGCCTGCACCAGGGCCCACAGCAGAGACGCGAGCAGGGCGTGCGACTCCCACGCGTCGGGTGCGAGCCGACACGCCTCCTCGGCGGCGGAGATGGCCTCGGCCAGGCCCGGCCCCGTTGCCCCCTCGGCATCGGTCGCGGCCTCGTGCCATCGCGCGAGGGCGTAGTGCACATCGGCCCGATCCTCGGCCAGGGAGCGGGCCTCGGCCAGGTGCTTTCCCGCCACGTCACGCTGGCCGAGCCCGAGCAGCGCGAGGCCGGCAAGCACATGAGCCCGCGGCTCGGACGGCTCCTGCGACAGGACGTGACGGGCCTGCGCCAGCCCCGCCTGCAGGTCCTCCTCCGCTCCGCCATGAAACGCCGTGCGCGCCCACCGCGCGGCCGCCAGCTCGAGCCGCACGTCGCGGTCGTCTGGGACCTCCTGGACGCGACGCTCCAGGCGACCGAGGGCCCAGTCCAGCTTCTGGTGCGGGAACAGGCTCACCTCGCGCCTCCGCTGTCATGGGCTGTCGAACCGCTTCCGGTCGACGTGCCCGCCCCGCCCACGTGCCTACGTTGGACGTCGGAGGTTCTCGTCATGCTCGTCCTCGGAAACCTGCTGATCGCGCTCGGGGGGGTCGTCTCGGCATTGCTGTCCCTCGCCTGGGGCCTGCTGCTCGCTCGGATTCTGTTCAGCTGGTTCCGACCGAATCCCTCGGCCGGGATCCTGCGCACGATCGTCGATGCTGTATATCAGCTCACCGATCCGGTCATGGACCGGGTCCGAGGCTGGTTCCCGTTCCTCGTGGTCGGAGGCCTCGATCTGTCCCCCATCGTGCTCTTCCTGGCAGTAGGCTTTCTCGACCGCTTCCTTGCGGGCTCCCTCACGCAACTGGGCTACTCGCTGCTGTAGCCCGGAGCCCCCATGGACGAGCTCGCTGCGCGCCTGCGGCGTGGAACAGCGGTGAACTGGCTGCTGCCGCTGTTCTTCCTGTCCGGCGCGACCGCGTTGACCTACCAGACGCTGTGGGTCCGTGAGCTCCAGCTCGTCTTCGGGACCTCGACATTCGCGATCTCCACGGTGCTCGCCGCGTTCATGGCGGGCCTCGCCGCGGGCGGGTTCGCCATGGCCCGCGCGGCGGACCGGTTCGAGCGCCCCCTCGCCGTCTACGGGTACCTGGAGATCGGGATCGGCGTGTACGCGCTGCTGTTCCCGCTGGTCGTCTCGGGCGTCGCGCCCGTCTACCTGCAGGCGTGGCGCGCCATCGAGCCGGGCCCCCTCGTGTTCGGGGTCATGCAGTTCGCGCTCGTCGGGGTCACCCTGCTCCTGCCCACGTTCGCGATGGGCGCCACGCTGCCGCTGCTCGCGCGCTTCGCCACCCAGCGGCTCGGCGCTGCGGGCGACCGGGTGGGCACGCTCTACGCGGTGAACACCTTCGGCGCGGTCGTAGGCACCATGCTCTGCGGCTTCTACCTCCTGCCGGAGCTCGGCCGCGCGGCCACCGGCTGGGTCGCGGCGGCCGCCAACATCGCGCTGGGCGTGGCGGCCATCCAGCTGTCGCAGTGGGCGGGAGGGGCCGGGAAGAAGGTCGAAGACGACCTCGAGCTCGACACTCCACTGCTCGCCGCGCTGGTCCCCGTCAGCGTGGCGATCGGCCTCGCGGGCTTCGCCGCGCTCGCCTACGAGGTCGCGTGGACGCGGCTGCTCGGGCTCATGCTGGGCGGCTCGACCTACACGTTCAGCGTCATGCTGGTCGCATTCCTCGTGGGCATCGCCGCGGGGGGCCGCATCGGCGGACCCGTCGCGGACCGACTCCTCGCGCGGTGGCAGGCTCCCGGGGTCCTGCTCGCCTTCGCCGCCGTGGAGGTCGCCATCGCAGTCCTGTCCTACGCGATGATGTACCTGTACCCCGAGCTACCGTTTCTCTACGTGGGACTCTTCGACCAGCTCGGGGTCACCGAGAACCCGACCGCGGTGTTCGTGGTCTCGCTCCTCCTGGCGGGCCTCGTGATGACCCCTCCGGCGGTGCTCATGGGGGTGCACTTCCCGCTAGCGGTGCGCGCCGTGGTCGGCGAGGAGGAGCACCTGGGCGGCCCGGTGGGCATCGTGTACGGGGCGAATACCCTGGGCGGCGTGGCGGGGGCGTTCCTCGCAGGCTTCGTGTTCCTGCCCAACATCGGTGTGCAGGGCACCGTGTACGCCGCGGGCCTGGCCGAGCTGGCCGCTGCCGGGCTGCTCATCGCGTGGGTCGCGAGAGACGTGCGCGCGCGATGGGTCTGGGCGGCGCCGGTGGTGCTCGTAGGAGTGGCGCTGCTGTTCTTCGCCCGCCGCCCGCCGTGGAACCCCATGCTCATGACCGCGGGCATGTACCACTACGCGTCGCACTTCGACGATCACTCGCGCCAGGGCATCCTCGAGTACACCATCGACCTGTATGAGCTCCTCTACTACGAGGAGGGGCTGTCCACGGTGGTCACCGTCGCCAAGAACGTGGAGAGCGACAACATCTGGCTCGCGAACAACGGCAAGGTCGACGCCTCGACCACGACCGACATGCCCACGCAGATCCTCTGCGCGCTGTTGCCCGTCCAGTTCGTCGACGACCCCAAGGACACGCTCGTGATTGGTCTCGCCAGCGGAATCACGGCAGGCGCCCTCACGCTCGTGCCCGACGTCGAGCGGCTCGACGTGGTGGAGTTGGAGCCGAAGATCGAGGGCGCAGCTCGCTTCTTCGACGCATGGAACCACGGCGTGCTCGACGACCCTCGCGTCGATCTCATCCACAACGACGGGCGCAACCATCTCCTCCTCACCGAGCCGGAGACCTACGACCTGATCGTCAGCGAGCCCTCCAATCCCTGGATCTCGGGGGTCTCGAACCTGTTCACCCGGGAGTTCCTCGAGATGGGCAAGCGCCGCCTGAAGCCGGGTGGCGTGTGGTCGCAGTGGGTGCAGATGTACGGGATGGGCACGGAGGACCTTCGCACCCTGCTCAAGACGTTCGCCGAGGTGTACCCCTACGTGATCATGTTCGCGACGATCGAGGACGCCGATCTCGTGCTGGTGGGTGCCGACCGCCCCTTGCTGCCGACCGAGGCGCAGGCGCGGCGGCTGTTCCGCTGGCCGCGGGTGGCGCAGCAGCTCGAGGAGATCGAGGTGCAAGCGCCGATCGATCTGGTCTCGCTGTACCAGATGGACGCGGAGATCATGCGCGAGATGGGTCGGGGGGTCCCCTTCAACACCGACGACAACATGGTCATCGAGTACTCTGCGCCGATGCATCTCCACGTCGACACCCAGGACGAGAACTTCGCGCTGCTCCGGGAGTACGCGGAGCTACCGGTCGAGGCGATCGGCGACGACGCCGCTTCGCTGGCGCGGCTGGCGCGCAGCTACCACCGCCGGGGGAGCCCCAGCAAGGCGATCCGCGTCATGGCCGAGTCCGTCAAGCGGAGCGTCGATCCTGCGCTGCGGGAGGCGCGGCTGCGGGAGGCGGAGAGCTGGCAGCAGGAGCTCGAGGAGGAGCTCGCCGAGCTCGAGGAGGAGGCCACCGAGTAGCGAGCAGCGGCCCCGCCAGGGCATAGGCGACACCGACGGCGGCCCAGGCAACGGACACGGCGCCCGCGAGGCCGCCTCCCGCGAAGCACGCCGCGAGCCCACCGACCAGGATCGTGGCGCGCGGCGTGGCGCGTCGCGCACGGGGATAGGGCAAGGCGCTGATCATGAGCGCGCTCAGCCCGGCCGCGGCCAGGAGTCCCCCGAGGGCCGGCCCGTGATGGGCCTCCAGCGCCCACCCCACAGCGGCGAGGGTGCCTCCGCCCATCGTCGTGGACAGGCCGCCGGCGGACTCGCCCGCAGTCGCGAACCGTGCGAGGCGGAGCGCTGCCGCGAGCACGAAGCCCAGGGCGACCCCGAGTGCCGAGCCCGAGCCGTCGGCGGCGACGATCGCGGCCGGGGCCAGGCCAAAGCTGACCAGATCCGCCAGCATGTCGAGCTGCGCTCCCAGCCGACTCTCCCGCCCGAGGCGCCGCGCAACCCAGCCGTCGGCGCGATCGAGGACCCCCGCGGCGATCACGAGGACGGCCGCCCGCTCGACGACTGGGGAGGCCCCCGCCATGGCGTGGAGCGCGGCGCACCCGCACCCGAGGTTCGCGAGCGTCAGCCAGTTCGCGGGATTGGTCAGGCCGAGCGAGCCGAGCCCGTGTCGAAACACGACGCCTCCCGGGGGCACCCCAGAGATACCCTGGGCCGTATGGGTATCGAACCGTTCCTGCTTGTCCTGATCGTCGTCGCGATGTTCCTGGTCCAGGCCGGGCGGGCGCTGTTCGAGCGGCTGCAGG
>CAYMSU010000347.1:0-7147 GCA_964393165.1 uncultured Enterobacteriaceae bacterium | reverse complement strand
GCGACATCGGCGACGTGGAGGGTGAACACCCAGGTTGCGACGGTGTAGGCCACGTGATCGTACGCCTGTGCCGTCGTGGTCATGGAGCCTCCTCTTGGGGGGAGCCCGCGGGACCCGCGGGCGAGCGTGGACAAGTGGACGGATTATAAGCCGAGCATGATGATGACGATGTGGACTTCCCTCTGGTTAGCCTGCTCGACCCCAAGCGGACCGTTCACGGGTCCACCGGCCGAGCCGTCCCCCTCCTTCGCCGACCCCGGACTCGGCGGGTCTGGCGCCTCCGCCGTCCACCAGCTGTGGCGTCATGAGGGAACCTACGCGATCGCCCCGTCGACCCTGCCTGCGGACTTCCGCGTCGACGGTCGGATCCCGGTCGAGGTTCGACCCGCGCGCGGCGAGCGGCGCAAGCACGTGTGGGTGGGTGAGTCGGCCTACACCGATCTCGTGCGTGCGCGAGTGGGGCCTCCCCAGGGCCTGAAGCTCTATGCCGACGGCAAGGAGCTCCCCTACAGCGCGTCGGGGCGGCGCGAGGGAACCTGGCGGGCCAGAGGCGAGCGGGTCCTCGTCCAGTGGACGGAGGGTCCCGCCCCGGTCGTCGAGATGGCCTGGGACAAAGCTCAGCAGCAGCTCTTCGAGCGGGAGTTCGCCCGTGTCGGTGGGCTCGCCGAGGACTTCGTGCGCTCCGAGGTCACCGTCGACGGCGAGACGCGGCCTGGGCTTCTGCTCCCTGCTCCCTCGTCCGCGACGTTCCGGGTGGCCTTGCCCGAAGGCGCTCGCTTCGAGGGATGGCCGCTCGTCGCGCCCGGGCCGCTACGCACCCTGCGGTCCGACGGGGCCTGGGTGGCCCTCACGGTCCGACCCGAGACCGGAGGCGAAGTGCAGGTCGACCGCAGGTTCCTGCGTGCGGGGGCCTCGTTCGAGCCATGGCGACTGGACCTCGAGGAGTGGGAAGGCCAGACCGTCGACCTCGTGCTGTCCTCCGAGGTGTACTCGACCCGCGACTTCGACCATGTCTTCGTGGGTGCTCCTGCGGTCTGGGGTCGGGCCATGGATGCCGTGCGCCGCGTGGTCATGATCGGCCTCGACACCACCCGCCCCGATCACTTCGGGTTCTTCGGCTACGATCGGCCGACCACGCCCGAGATGGATGCATTCCTGGCGAGCGCCACCGTCTTCGATGCGTCGTGGACGCCCGCGCCCCGCACTCGGCCGTCCTTCCGCTCCGCCACGACGGGCCGCAATCCTCTCGATGCGGTCGGCGCGACCAACCTCGGCGAGGTCCTCCAGCGGGAAGGATTCGCGACCGCGGGGATCGTGGCGAACATCCACCTGCAGCCGAGGTTCGACTTCCATCACGGGTTCGATCGCTGGTTGTTCGACGGAGGCGCCGACGCGGAGGATCAGGTCGACCGGGCTCTGTCGTTCCTCGACGACTACCCCGACCGCGACGCCTACCTGTTCCTGCACTTCATGGATCCCCACCTGCAGTACCGACCCAAGGCGGAATACGCTCGGGCGTTCGTCCAGGATCCGGATCCTGACCTGCCCGAGTCGTTTGGTCGGTGGGACGTCTACAAGTGGATGAACCGCGGTGAGATCGACGAGCGGCGCAAGCAGCACATCGTCGACCTGTACGACGCCGAGCTGCGCGGCATGGACGAGCAGCTCGGGCGGCTCTTCGCCCAGCTCGATCGGATGCCCGGGAAGACGCTGGTGGTCCTCCACAACGACCATGGCGAGGAGTTCTGGGAGCATGGGGGCTTCGAGCACAACCACACGCTGTACGACGACGTGACCAGGGCAGTCCTGGCCTTCCGCGAGAAGGGCGGCCAGCAGCAAGGTCGCCGGGTCTCCGTGCCGACCACCCTCGCCGACATTGGCCCCACGCTGTTCGACCTGGCCCGCGTCGCGAACCCGCCCGCGACCGACGGTCGAAGCCTCGCGGCCCTGTTGCTGTCGTCGGAGCCCCCCGCGGAGGACTGGGCGGAGCGTCCCATCGGAGTCGGTCACCTCCGCTACGGCACGGAGCGCTGGGGGGTCGTGTTCCGCAATCACAAGTACGTGCTGCACACGGCCACGGGTCTGGAGGAGCTCTACGATCTCGAGCGTGACCCCGCAGAGAAGCAGGACTTGTCCGACGCCAGGGACCTCACCCCGTGGCACGAGGCGCTCTCCGAGGCCCACGCGATGCCGGTGGGGCCCGGCTGGCGCATCGAAGTGGACATCGTGTCGGAACAGCGAGCCCCGATCCGGATCTCGCTGCCTGGGAAGGCCACCGCTCACGGCGTCATCGACCCCGAGGCCGCGGTCGAGAACCCCGTGAACCAGGCGTGGGGTCAAGAGCCCCCCAAGTCGGCAGCCGACGTGGGCCAGACCGCGCTCGCCGACGAGGGCACCACCTTGATCTTCACCCCGGCCCCGCGAACCGGGCGCTCCGTGGCGCGAGGCACGCTCTACGTCATGCTGGAGCCCACGCCCACGCCTCGGCCCGTGTCGATCGAGCGGTCCGACGAGACGTTCGCTGCGGTCCCGTCGAAGGACGAGGCCGCGTCCGCATGGCGTCTGGGCCTCGACCGGCTCGAGGTCCGAGAGGGGACGGTCCTCGTCCCCCCGCCATCGGAGGCGGCGCGAATCCGTGCCCTCAAGGGCCAGACGGACGATGCAGGCGCCGACCGGGAAGCGCTGCAGCTGCTCGGCTACATCGAGGAAGACGACGAAGAGGAGGGGGAGGCGGGGGTCCCCCCTCACCATCACTGAAGCGCGTCTCGTCCGCGAGAATGTCGACCGATGGACCAAAGGCTGGTGCCCGCGAGCACGAGCACGAAGCCGAGCGCCAGCAAAGACCAGCGTAGGTCTTCGGCTTCCACGGCCGGGGTCAGCGCGAGGCCGAAGACCACGAGCCAGTGGGCCACGAGGAGGCTACCCGCGAACTCGAGGCGGGGCGCTCGCCGCAGCTCCGGGACCTTCCCCAGGGAGACCTGATCGGCGGCGTACCACAGCGTGGCCAGCCCCCCCGCGAGCGCCGCCATTCCCGCGCCGGAGAGCAACCAGCCGACGATCGCGGGGAGCGCCCCGCCTTGCTGCCACCCGTCGGCGGACAGCCAGCCCACCCCGAGCACTGCCGGGGTGGCGCAGGCAGCCACGTAGGCGAGACCCACGACCACGGACTCGGGCAGCCAAGGCGCTGCGCCGCGGCTCGAGCGGGACCGGCGGCTCGCGCGGCGAGCCACGGCGCGCAGACCCTGCCACGCGACGAGCACCCCGAACCCCACCGCCACCCAAGCGCCCGTGGCGAGCAGCGACACCTCCACCCAGCGACTGCTTCGGGAGGCAAACGCGCTCATCGCCCACAGAACGCCTGGCCAGTAGGCCACCGACGCCCAGTGGGCAGCGAACGCGAGCCCGAGCCCTACCGGGTACCACGCCCAGCTCGGCTCACGGCCGTAGCCGCGGCGCTCCAGGCGCCGCCCGAGGGCCCCGAGCAGGATCCCGAACGGAAGCCCAAAGCCGAGCCCGACCAGGCTCCAGACGGTGAGCGCCTCGTCGACCCGCGGCCAGGCCCCGACCAGCAGCGTGGAGGCTGCCACCATCTGCCACAGCAGGTAGACCGCCGCAGGCACGAGGAGGGCGTGGGCCGGCTCGACAGGAACCTGGCGGAGAGCCGGAGCAGAGGGGTGGCGTCGCATGCGGGCATGCTACACGGCCTCCATCGTCGAGGCCATCCCGCGACGAGGACCACAACCCGATACAGCTGTAAGGGTCGGTCCTCCTCCGACCTTCTCCGCCGGAGCCACTCATGGCCACCCGCCTGGACCGCGTGGCGACCCACGCGAGCCGCGTGAAGCAACGAAGCACGGAGCGAGAGCGAGCTGCGCCGGTCGAGGCGAGCGAGCAGCTCCGCGCCGAGCCCACCGCCGCGGCCTCCGTCACCGCTGTCGGGTCCTCGGCGGGGCGCGAGCACCTCTCGCTGGCGACCCTGGGCGGCGCAATGGCGGGCTGGCTCGCGCTCACGTTCGCGCTGTGCCAGGTCGTCCTCCCCTCGGTGGCGGCCATCTCGGGCCTCGAGTCCGGAGTGATTGCGAGCATCGGCTACTCACTCCCGGCGTTCGCGCTCGCCTCGATGGTCGCCGTGGTCGCGACCCTGGTCGCCCAGCCCACCCTCCGCCTCGGCCTCGACCAGCCCCGGGACCCCGTGGTCGCGGCCACCGTCGGCGGGCTCGGGGTGTGGGCGCTGCTGCACAACACCAGCAGCATGCTGGTCCCGTTCGCCGACATGGCGCCGCTCGAGGTTGCCACGCTGGTCTCGATGAACCTGATCGAGGCGTCGATGCTCGGCGTGATGTTCGCCTCGTTCACGCGACGCGCAGGCCTTGCGGTCGCGCTCGGGGGCGGCTTTCAGCTGGTGGTGGTCGGCCTCACGGTCACGCTGCGCGCGCTGGTCTGACCGTCAGCTGCCCTGCCATCGGCGGATGACCTCGATCAGGTCTCGCTCTCTCGCCTTGCTCCGGGCGAGCTGCTCCTCGAGCTCGTCGACGCGCCGCTGGAGCTCCCCCACCCGCGCCATCTCCGACCGGAGGTACTCGACCGCCTGCTCCTTCGGCAGCCGTGCGAGCATCGCCTCGGCCAGCGGCGGAGACACGGGCGCCTGCGGGGCCGGAGCGGACGAGTCGGCACGCCGCGGCATCACTGTAGGAGACGCCGCCTCGGCCTCGGGGAGGGGGGGTGGCCGAGGCGGGGCGCCCGCCGACCTGGGCGCCGAGTCCTCGGCCGCCGCCCCAGGCGCCACGAGGTAGCGGAACCCGTACTCGGTCTGCGGCTTGAGCTCGACCCAGGAGTCCTGGGGCAGGTGGGTCGTGACCTCCCCCGAGATCCGCGACAGCGCGTAGCTCTGGCGCTGCCCACTCGCGAGGACGTGCACGAACCGACCCGCTCGCAGCGAGGCCGGCTCGATCTCCTCCTCTTCGTAGGCCGCCGACGGGGACGGATCGGTCCGCCCCGCCTTGCGAATGCCGAGGATTCCCATGCCCTCCTTGCACTCGAAGCGCATGACGAGGTTCGGACTGTTGGCCTGCCGGCGTACGAAGACCTGGAACGGTTCGCCGTCGTTGATTCCGTACATGGGCGGGAGTCTACACGACCTGGTCGGTCGGGGACACGACGGACAGGACTTCGGGAATTCTACAGACCCCTGCGGCCACGTGGGGCTGCGCGACCCCCCGCAGCGACCGGTAGATCTTGATGAGGACCCTGTTCTCGGCGCGCTCCGCGAGCGCATCGGTCACCGACAGCAAGCCCTCGGCGACCTCCTCGCGCTGCTGATCGAAGTAGGCGACAACATCGCCCTGCTCCCGGGCCCGATCCCAATGCGGCTGGATCACCGGCGCGAAGTGCGGGAGCAGCTTGCGAAACGCCCCCTGGACGATTCCCGGTTCCACGCGCTTGAAGGCGCCGTACCCCGCGCGCACCGCGAAGCCCGAGACCCCTCTCTTCCCGGCGATCTCTGCCTCGAGCGCTCCCTCACACGCAGCGAGGACCCGCTCGTGCCTTGCTTCGTCAGCAAAGACTTCTGTGAGCTGCATGTCAGTTCCGGACCATGCCCGGGCACCATGGCGTGGGAGCTCGCCCACCGAGCTCCCGCATCCAGTGTCCCAGGTAGTTCTTGCCGTAGCAGCTCTGTCCGGACACGCGCAACGCCTTGGCGACGCATTCGTAGGACCGCTCGTAGTCGCGATCGTTCTGGGCCTTCACGATGTCCGAGCCGGGAATGTCGTGGAAGATCTTGTCTCGTAGGTACGACCGCACCCACGGGCCGATCTGGTCGCACAGCAGATCCGCAGCCGCCTTGGATGGGCTGGACGCGAGCGTGTCGAGCACCGCGACGCGCGCCCCTCCTTCGAGATCTCCCTTGCGGATCCGACGCTCGATGCAGTCGAGGTTCTTCTTGCGCTTGGTACCCTCCCAGCCCGCGATGATCGCCGCCTGAACGGCGTCGTCCTGCTCATCGAGCAAGACCTCGCACAGCACGTCGTCGTCCTCCGCCGACCGTCCTCGCTCGAGTGCACGGACCGCCGCAGCCCTGACCGAGGCCTCCGCGTCGGACTCGATGGCCTTGTGCAGCGCCTTGCGGGCAGCCTTGTCCCGCCGCCCCGCGAGCCCCTCGGCCGCGGCCGCTCGGATGGTGGAGTCCTCGTCGCCATCGAGCAGCTTCATCAGAACCGGCAGGGCCTGCTTGCTCGGCCGAAGCGCCCGCGCCGCTGCCGTGCGGATCTCTACCGAAGCGCCGGACTTGGCGACCTCCGCCAGGGTGTCGTAGGCCGATCCTGCCTCCATCGCGCCAAGGGCGCGCACCAGGGCCAGTCGGTCGTCCTCGAGTCGGGAGTCCTCCACTGCAGGCAGCAGGCACTCTGCAAGCTCGTCGCGCTCCGACCCGGCGAGTCCCTTCGCGACGGCCTCGTTCCAGGTTCCTGCCTCGCCGTCGTAGAGCGCCTCACACAGGCAGTCGTTGACGACGCGGACGTGCTCGTAGGTCACCAGCTTCTGGGCCGTGTACTGGCGGACGTCCGCATCCTGCGCCTGAAGTCCCACGCACGCCGAGCGGTAGGCCCCGCGCACGAGGAAGGCATCGACCTCACCACTGTTCTCGACGTACCGAGGGGGAATCTCGCACGCGAACCACGTGAGGACGAAGACCAAGAACCCTGCGAACACGTTTCCTCCGAGCTGGGCCCGGCATCGTAGTACATGCGGGCCGACCTCGACCCGGATCCGCGGTGGTAGGCTGCGCGCATGGCTCGTGTCCTGCTTGGGGTTGTCGCCCTCGTCGTTCTGTCCGCGGTGGCGTGGGGAGTGCTCGGTCCGACCGTGCACGTCGTCGAGCGAGGCGACACCTTGTCCAAGTTGGCGCTTCGCTATGAGGTCTCCGTTCCCCAGCTGCGAGCGTGGAACGGGCTCTCCGGCGACCTGATCGAGGTGGACCAGTGGTTGCTGGTCTGGCCGGGTACCGGCGCGACAGGGCCGGCGGCGGCGCCCGAGCGCCGGACCGCAGCCCGTCGGGAGCGCCGTCGGGTGACCGTCGCGCCGCGTCCGGTCCCTGCTGCAGGAACCGCCGCCGCGGAGCCCGCTGCACCGCTGGCCATGCCCCCACCCA
>CAYMSU010000346.1:0-7181 GCA_964393165.1 uncultured Enterobacteriaceae bacterium | reverse complement strand
CCGCGAGCACCGCGGCGAGGAGCGCCCCGAGGGAGTGGGTCCACAGGATCAGCAGGACGCTGGCCACCGCGAGCCCGGCGAACCCGAGCCGCGCCGGCGCGCGCCACCGCTCGGCGTCGGCGGCCATGGCGCAGAGCACGGGCAGCGGGACGAGCAGCGCGGACGCCAGGTGGTTGCCGTTGAGGAACGGGGCGAAGAACCGGTGGGGCGCCCGGATCCACGTGGGGACGACCCCGAACAGCGCCTCGGTGCCGGTGCCCGCGTGGAGCGCAGCGAGCCCCGCGAGGAGCCCGGCGGTCATCGCGAGGGCGAGCTCCACGGTGGTCCGGCGTCCGTCCTGGAGCACCCACAGCCCGGTGGCCAGGCCCGCCCCGAAGAGCAGGAGCAGGTGCGACAGCTCGCCGACGGTGGACGCCGGAGAGGCGCTGGCCGGCAGGCCGACCAGCGCCGCGACGAGGAGCAGCCCGCCCCCGACGGCGTAGGGCAGCAGGAGCCCGGCCCGCGACAGGCGCCGGGACGGGGTCCACGCCGCGGCGACGAGGGCGAGCGCCACGAGCCCGTGGAGCAGCGCCCGCGAGGGCGCGTGCACCCCGCCGAACGCCGCGAACGCCACGACGAACAGACCGATCAGCATTGCTCCGAGCGCTCGGTGCGCCGGTCCCCGAGGGGAGCGTCGGCGCCGCGCGCACGCCCGGTCCGTCTCGCGCGTCATGTCAGCCCCTACCCCGCTGCAATGCGAGCAGGAGTCCGCGTCGTTCCCGAGACATCTCCGAGGTCAAGCCGCCGCGCGGGTGACCGATAGGCCGACCGTCCACCGACGACCTCTCGTTTTTGACCTGGAGAACGGATGAAGGGCGTGATTCTCGCCGGGGGGAAGGGCACGCGCCTCGCGCCCCTGACCGATGCCACCAACAAGCACCTGCTCCCGGTGGGCCGAGAGCCCATGATCTACCACCCGATCAAGCAGCTGGTCGGGGCCGGGGTCACGGAGCTGATGGTGATCACCAGCACCGACCACATGGGCGACGTCGTGCGGTGCCTCGGATCCGGAGAGCGCTTGGCCGAGGGCTTCGTGGGCCGCGACCGCTTCGTGGTGGTGCTCGGCGACAACGTCTTCGAGTACAGCATCGCCCCGTACGTGCGGCGCTTCCGCGAGCAGACGGCGGGGGCGCGGGTGCTCCTCAAGGAGGTCGGCGACCCCGAGCGCTACGGCGTGGCCGCGCTCGACGAGAAGCAGGTCGTCGAGATCGAGGAGAAGCCGGCCCAGCCGAAGTCGTCGTACGCGGTGGTCGGCCTGTACATGTACGACGCCCAGGTGTGGGACGTGATCCGCACCGTGGAGCCGTCGGGCCGCGGGGAGCTCGAGATCACGAGCGTGAACAACGCCTACATCCAGCGCGGCCAGCTCGAGTACGACATCTGCGAGGGGCGCTGGACCGACGCCGGCACCTTCGACTCGCTGACCGACGCCAACCAGATCCTGGGCGACAACAACAACCAGATCCGGGGCACGGCCACCAACGAGCAGGTCCTCGCCCATGTCTGACGCGCACACCCCGCGGCAGATCCTGGTGACCGGGGGCGCGGGCTTCATCGGCTCGAACCTCGTGCACCACCTGCTCGAGACCGACCCGAAGGTGCAGATCGTCAACCTGGACGTGATGACCTACGCGGCGTCGCCGGCGAACCTCGACCGCCTCCCCGATCCGAAGCGGCACACGCTGATCGAGGGCGACATCACGGAACGCGAGCTCGTCGACCGCGTGATCCGCAAGTTCGACATCGACACGATCGTGCACCTCGCGGCGGAGTCCCACGTCGACCGCTCGATCACGGGGCCCGCGGTGTTCATCACGAGCAACGTGGTGGGCACCTACACGCTGCTCGAGGCGGCGCGCGAGGGCTGGCAGGAGCTGGACATCGCGAAGGGCCGCAGCCACCGCTTCCACCACGTCTCGACCGACGAGGTGTACGGCGACCTGGGTCCCGACGATCCGGCGTTCACCGAGGACACGCCCTACAAGCCGTCGTCGCCCTACTCGGCGAGCAAGGCCTCGTCGGACCACCTGGTGCGGGCGTGGGCGCGCACCTACGGGCTGCCGGTGACCCTGTCGAACTGCTCGAACAACTACGGCCCCCGCCAGCACACCGAGAAGCTGCTGCCGGTGGTGATCCGCAAGTGCCTCGAGCGCCAGCCGATCCCGGTCTACGGCAAGGGCGAGAACGTGCGGGACTGGCTGTACGTGACCGACCACTGCACGGCGATCGACGCGATCGTGCGGCGCGGGGCGAGCGGCGAGACCTACCTCGTGGGCGCCGACAACGAGTGGAAGAACCTGGACCTGGTCCGGCTGCTCTGCCGCATCGTCGCCGAGGAGATCGGGGCTCCGCCGGCGGACCT
Source organism: uncultured Enterobacteriaceae bacterium (assembly GCA_964393165.1). Taxonomy (GTDB): domain Bacteria; phylum Myxococcota_A; class UBA796; order UBA796; genus DRPG01. The sequence goes on along the minus strand of CAYMSU010000346.1, from coordinate 4,780 downwards.
GCAGTCGCTGATCACCTTCGTGACCGACCGCCCGGGCCACGACCGGCGCTACGCGGTCGACGGCACGAAGACCCGGGGGCTCGGCTGGGCGCCGACCCGCACCTTCGAGGACGGCCTGCGCGAGACCGTTCGCTGGTACCTGCGGTAGCGGCTGGCGTACAACGGCGGCTACCGTGGCTCTGAGCCAGGACGGGATCTACGACCTGCCGTGCATGCACTTCTGGCTCGACGCCACGGTCCGCGGCAGGGTCGACCCGGTCACCGACACGCATCGCCGCGCGCGCGGCCGCCGCGCCTCGTCGGCGACCAGAACCAGGATGGGCACGTGGACGCCTGCGACTGGGGGGGCCTGGCGCTCGGACCGTTCGACCTGACCGGCAAGCGCGCGGAGCCCTCCGCCTTCGTCGCGCGGCCGGAGCTGTGCGCGCGCGTCCCGTTCGACCTCGACGGAGACGGCGCGGGCGACTTCGAGGACATCGTGGACCGCCAGTGGGTGATCCGCGCGGGGGGCGCCGCCGCGGGCGAGGGCGCCGCGCCGGTCCTCGCCGTGCTGCCCGCCGAGGCCCACGGGCACGTGTACTTCTTCGAGGAGGGGGTCGCCGCCGTGCTGTACCTGCTGCCGCCCGAAGACCGCGCCGCCGTGGTCGCGGCGACGGCCGACCTCGGGCCGGCCACCCCCCGAGGCCTGCTGGAGTAGTCAGCCCGCGAGCGCCGCCCGCATGCGGTAGCGCTCGAACTGCTGGATCGCCTGCGCGCGGACCGGCCGGGGCAGGCTCAGCAGCGCGAGGCCGGCGAGCGCCCGCCCCTGCAGCGGCGAGAGCATCAGCGACTGCCACAGGAACGACCGCGCCAGCGCGTCGTCGCCCTTGAAGAGACGGTTCGTGCCCTCGAAGCCGTACAGCTTCGCCCTCGAGCGCCGCACGCTGTCGATCAGCTCCGGGTACCGGGCCTCCACGAGGCCTCGCATCACGTACGGATCGTCGCCGAATCCCCGCGCGGTCGCCGAGTCCGCGCACACCCGGTAGCGGGTGAGCTCCTGGGGGAGCGCCACGATCGGACCGTGCCGGGTGGTCTCGATGAAGAAGAACGCATCCGACGCGATCGGCAGCTTCGGCTCGAACCGATCCGGCGCCATGCTCCGCCGCAGCATCCACGCGCTCGCCTGGGTGAGGCAGTTCGCGGTGGAGAGCACGTCCTCCACGGTGAACCGATCCCGGCCGAACTTCGCCACCGGATCGACCACGCGCAGCGTCTCGCCCGTGTGCTCGTGGAACGCCGAGGCCGCGGAGATGCACGCCGACGCCTCGGGGTGGGCCTGCAGGGCCTCCGCCTGCAGCCGGATCCGATCGGGCAGCATGTAGTCGTCGCCGCCCATGAACACGACGTAGTCGCCGGTGACCTTGGCGTAGCCCTGGTTGCAGTTGGCGGTAATCCCGCGGTTGCGCCGCGCTGCGAGCACGGTGACCCGGTGATCGCGCTCTGCGTACTCCTTGAGGATCGCGACGGTGCCGTCCTTCGACCCGTCATCCGAGAGGATCAGCTCCAGGTTTGGCCAGTCCTGGCCGAGCACAGAGTCGACCGCCTCCCGGATCACGTCCTCCTGGTTGTAGGAAATGACGACGACGGACACGCGCGGCATCGCTTTCTTCTGTTCCACGTTCCTTCCGGCTGGTGTGAGGTTCATGAATGACTGACAGCTTCGGCGCAGCCCCGATCCTCGCCGTGGGCTGCGAGCGGTCGGGCAACACCTGGATCGGCAGGATGCTGGCGGCCGCGCCGCGCACGTACGGGCTGTACCAGCCGTTCAACGGCGACAGCCTGCGCCCCGCGACCCCCCGGCGCTGGCCGTTCACCGCCAAGGACCAGTACATCGGCCCCGACAACGAGCAGGCCTTCCTCGGGCCGGTGCGCCAGCTGCTGAAGCCGCGCATCCCCCCCGAGTACGCCCTGCGCGAGGCAGCCCGGGCGGCCCTCGGGCACCTCCCGGTCCGCGAGGCAGCCCAGCGCTACCTCACGACCATGAAGGACGTGATCCGCGCCCGCGTCCTCGGCTTCCGCCCGGTGATGGGCGATCCGGGGGGCATCTTCCTCGCGGAGTGGCTCGCGGATCGCTTCGGCGCCCGCATCGTGTGCGTGATCCGGCATCCCTGCGGGGTCGCGGCCGGCTTCAAGCGCATGGGGTGGACCCGCGACATGTCCGACCTGCTCGACCAGCCCCTGCTCATGGAGACCCTGCTCGAGGGCTGGGACGACGCGCTTCAGGCCTGGAACGCGCGGCACGAGGCGGGGACCGCGACCTGGCTCGGCCAGGCCACGCTGTGGTGGAACCTCGTCGGGCACGTGATGGCCGGCTACCGCCAGCGCCGCGACGACTTCCTGTTCGTCCGCTACGAGGACCTCGCGGCCGATCCGGTGCCCGCGTTCCGCAAGCTCTACGGCCAGCTCGGGCTCGACTTCACGCCGCAGGTCGAGCAGACGATCGCGCAGCACACCCAGCGCGCGGTCCCCGAGACCCAGCTCGGGCAGGACATGCACGTGCTGAAGCGCAACAGCCAGCAGGCGGCCGAGAGCTGGCGCCAGCGGCTCGAGCCCGACGAGATCGCCCAGGTGCGCGAGCAGACCGCGCGGGTGGCCGACACCCTGGAGCTCGAGCTCGCCTGGTAGCGGGCGCTGCGCCCTCACCGGTCGAGCGGCCAGTGGAGGTGGTCGGCGACCACCGCGCCCTTGCCGAAGCCCGCCTTGTGGCGGAACAGCCCCTCGTTGACGTAGCGGCCGCCGTCCTCGGTGGACGCGCCGAAGCTCACGTACCGCACCCCCTCGGCCTCCGCGGCGGCGCACAGCTCCTCGAGCAGGAACACGGTGGCGCCCACGTCCCGGCCCCCGGGCGTGGAGGTGATGTACTGCGTGTGCCAGCACCGCGCGCCGTAGCGGAAAACCCACACCGCCGCGAGCAGCGCGCCCTCGGGCGTGCGAACGTCGTGCAGCTGTACTCCGGCCCCCAGGCGCTGGCGGAGCGCCCACAGCTCGGCCAGCGAGTGGACGGGATCGGTGCCGTAGCGCTCCCTCAGGTTGGCCTTGAGCACGCCATGGAACGCGGCGTAGGCCTCGTCGTCGTCGCGCGCGACGAAGGTGAGCCCCGCGCGGTGGGCCTTGCTCAGGTTGCGGCGGTGGCTGCTCGACAGCTTGCGGTCGGCGACCTCGATCACGTTCCACAGGTCCCTGCGCACGAGCGTGCCGCCCGCGCGCCACAGCGCCTGGCCGATCGCCTGGTTGGGGGCGTCGACCACGTGCAGGGGCACGTCCTTGTAGCGAACGGAGGTCACCCCGCGGGCGCGCAGCGCGTCGCCCACGGCGGTCAGCATCTCGTCGAGGGTGCCCGGCAGCCCGTGGCTCGCCCCCGGGACGAGCCCGCCGTAGGTGCACCCGGGGTGGCTCACCGCCACCGTGGGATCGGCAGGGTGCAGCGCCGCCGGGAACACCCCGAGCCACCGCTCCTTGTCGTCGAGCAGGGCGAGCGACGCGTCGGCGAACCGATCCCCGTGGTAGTCGAGGAACCGCCTGCTGTGCAGCAGGGTCCCGTAGGAGCTCTGGTCGACGAGCGCGTCCCACCGGTCGGCGACCGACGGGTCGTAGGGCATGGCGGTGATCACAGCGTTCTCCAGGCCCCCCCCGCCCGGAACAGGCCGAGGAGGGTGGTGTCGAGGTCCAGCGTGCGTCGCACCCACACCACGAGCACGACGTTGAACAGCACGAGCGAGGCCGACGACGCGATCGCGGCGCCGACGAGCCCGTAGGAGGGGATGAGGAGGAGGTTGAGCAGCAGGTTCAGGCCCGCCGAGGCCAGCGAGACGAGGCCGAGCGCGCGCTCGCGGCCGACCATCAGGAGCACCGTGCCGACGCTGCCGCACAGGGCGTTCACGAGCTGGCCGACGGCGAGCACCTGCAGTGCGGCGGCGCCCTCGGTGAACTCGGGGCCGAACAGGCCGAGCACGGGCGTGGCGAGCCCGGCGAGGCCGAGGGCCAGGGGGACCGTCAGCGCCGTGGTGCCGGCGGCCGTCAGCCCCGCCGCCCGCTGCATCGCCGGGCGATCGTCGGCGGCGAACGAGGCCGCGAACCGGGGCGCGACCACCCGGTTGACGACCGCGAGGGGCATCCCGATGAGCCGCACGAGCTGCGAGGCCACCGCGTAGATGCCGACCGCCGCGTCGGAGGCGAGCCCCTTGAGCATGAGCAGGTCGGCCTGGACCATCAGCATGGACAGGCCGGCCAGGAGCATGAGCGGGGGCGCGGCCCGCAGGTACCGCCCCGCGTCGACGGGCCCCGACCGTCCGCGGCACTCGGCGGGAAAGTGCCGGCGCCAGGGGCCCGCGAACGCCGCGAGGGCCACGGCGTGGGCCACCAGGTTCGCGCCGATCGCGGCGAGCGGATCCGCGATTCCCGCGAGCACGAGCCCGGCGACGCCGAGCATGAAGACCGCGGGGCGCACGAGCATGCCGGGCACGTTGGCGACCACCGGGCGGTCGAGCCCCCGCAGCGTCGCGGCGGGCACCACGAGCAGCGTCATCGGCAGCAGCAGGGCCATGGCCAGGGCGACCGCGTGGAACGTCCGCGGATCCGCGACCCCTGAGGCTCCCGCGGTGACGACGGCGCCGACGCCGAGCGCCATCGCGGCCGACGCCCGCCAGCTCCACAGCACCACGCCGGACAGCTCGTCCGGGTCGCGGTTCGTGCGCGCGACCGCGACCTCGCTAATGAGCAGGCTGTCGAGGCCCAGGCGAGT
>CAYMSU010000345.1:0-7190 GCA_964393165.1 uncultured Enterobacteriaceae bacterium | reverse complement strand
CCGCATCGATCCCGCGGGCCTCTCCCCGGCGCTGATCGCCGCCGGGTTCGCCGCCTTCGTCGAGCACGACGCGTGGGAGATCCTGCCCTCCATCCGGGTGCCCACGCTGCTGCTCGCCGCGGACCAGGACGGGTTCGCGCCCCTGTCGGTCGCCGAGGAGATGCACCGCGCGATCCCCGACAGCCGGTTGGTGCGCTACCGTGGGTACTCCCACCTCGTGCAGGTGGAGCGCTCCGCCGACGTCCACCGGGAGATCGAGGCCTTCCTCCGGGCGCGCGACTGCTGAGCGGTCAGGGCACGACCTGTACGGAGACGTCGATCGGGGCGCCGTAGTCCGTCTGGAGGCGCACCCGGGAGGGAGGCTCCGCTACCGGGAAGCTCGCGGAGTAGCGGATCCGGCCCGCGTCGTAGGCGAGCGCGCCGAGTCCCTCGACCTCGATCGTGGGCCGTCCTCCGTGGTTCGACCGGGTCTCGACCTCGAGCGCGCCGTCGTGCCAGGTCGCGCGAGGCCCCTCGAAGGCATGTGCGCGCGCGCCCACGCCCTCCTCGATGATCCACAGCCGGTCGGCGGCGAGGTCCTCGACGACCTGCACCGGGCTCACCGACGGTGGGCGGGGCCAGTCGATCTCGATGCGGGAGAGATGCTCGGCGTGGCCGAGGCCGAAGTGGAGGATCAGTTGCCGGTGGGAGTGGGCCGAGTCGCCACCGGTCACCCGCCGCATCATCCGCACGCCATCGACCTCGGTGCGGACGACCGCGCCGATCGCGGCGCGGTTGCTCTGCACGCCCACCAACTTGAGCGCAATCCAGTGCCGGTCGGGGGGCGTGGGGCCCGCGGGGCCCGCGATCCGCTGGTTGGCCCACAGGCTCGAGTCCGCGCCCTCGTCGAACAAGAAGATGTCGATGTCCCCGTCGCCGTCGTAGTCCGCGGTGGTGCCCGCGCGAGCGTGCTGACCGAGGAACCCCTCCTGGCGATGCACCACGAAACGCCCGGTGCCGTCGGCCCGGTTCAGGAACACGAGGTTGGGCTGTCGGGGCAGACTCGACCCCACCCACAGGTCGATCCACCCGTCGTTGTCGAAGTCCTCGAAGTTGGTCGGCCAGGAGTTGTAGCCAAAGCAGATCCCCGCCTCGTGGCAGCGGTTGTCCGTGAGCCCGCCGTCCTCCGTGCCGAGGTAGAGCACGTTGCCGCGGGGCGCAGGCGGCAGCTTGAACACGTCGGTGACGTAGAGGTCCCAGTCCCCGTCGGCATCGACGTCACCGACGTCGGCGCCCATCGCCGCCCACGCGTCGTAGCCGATCGGGTCGTCCGTCCACTCCTCGAAGGTCCCCCCTCGGTTGCGGTAGAACACGTCGCGCGGATCGTGCGCGGGCCCGTCGTCGTGGTCGCTGTTGTTGCCCACGTACAGCTCGGGGTACCGGTCGAAGTCGTGGTCCCACCAGAACCCGACCAGGCCGTCCCGACCTCTCCCGTCCACGCCCAGCGTGGCCGTCACGTCCTCGAAGGTGCCGTCGCAGTGGCCCCTCAGGAGGCGGTCGGGGTTGTCGCCCCCCGGGGGCGCCGCCATCGCCCAGTGCGTGAGGTAGACGTCGATACAGCCATCGAGGTCGTAGTCGGCAACCGCGGCCGAGGACGTGCGCGCGCCCCGCGGATCCCGGAGCCCGGCCTCCGCCGCCCGGTCGTCGGGGTGCGGCGCGAACGACAGGCCTCCCTCGTTGACGTAGAGCAGGTTGGGGCCACCCTCGGCCGACTGGGGAACGAACGACACCATCACGTCGGCGTTGTCGACGGGAACGATCAGGTCGAGGTCGCCGTCGTTGTCGATATCGGCGGCCTTCACGCCCGCACACTCCAGCTTCGGGCTCGGCTTGCGGACCGCATCCTCGACGCGGCTGAACGTGCCGTCGCCATTGTTTCGGAACAGGTAGTTTCGGAACCCCTCCCCGTTGGAGACGTACACGTCGGGCCAGTGGTCGCCGTTGAGGTCGACGAAGGCGACGCCGCCCGTGTGGGTGTTGCCCGAGGTGAACAGGCCCTTCAGGCCCGCGCGCCCCGAGACGTGCTCGAAGGTGGCGCGGGAGTCTTCGGCGCTGTGGCCCACGTGGCGCACAATCACCTCGGTCATGGTGAAGACGCCCTCGAGATCAGGGTCGAGCACTATCGCCTGCCATGCCAGCGGACCGGGCTCGGCGAAGTCCTCGGCCTCGATCGGAAAGCGCCCCGTGCCGTTGTCGTTGGCCGCCACTTCCGCGAACAGCTCCACGGGAGGTCGGAGATCGAGGCACTGCTCGAGAGGGAGCGTGCAGGGCCCAGGCCCCTCCCCGCCGCGGCCTACGTAAAGGAGGATTTCGGCGCCGACGGGGGCACCCTCGACGAGGACCCCGCTCGGCTCCCCCAGCGCAACCTCTCCCCCCTCGATGGTGGGCTGGGGGTGTGGCCACCAGTCGACATCGGGCGCGCCAGGCACCACGACGTCGAAGGGCGTGGGCGCCCGGCACGCGGCGAGTGTGACGGTGAGTACGAGCCCCCGCATGGACGGGAGTTTAGCTCACGTCAGGGCGCCTCGTCGCTCTCGAACCAGGGATCACTGCACCCGATTAGGGAAACACTGCCGGCCGAGCTCCTGGCCGCCTCGGTCTACGACGATGACCTTGGCGCCGCGCTGCCGGGCGAGGTGAACCGCGCTGGTGACCGCACCGTGGCGGCCCTCGTGGCGCTCGATGGTGTTGCCGACCGTCCGCTCGGCGACTTCCCAGCCGGTGTCGGTCTGGCGGACGACGAGGTCTCCTTCGCGAGGCACGCCAAGCTCCGCGCGGGCCTGGCGGAGGGCTTGGGCCATGGCTTCCTCCGGCGGATGTCCCGCCGCGAGCATCGCGGAGCGCAGACGCGCCGCGCGCTCGCGGACCTGCGGGTGCTCGTTGTTCCAGTCGGACAGCAGAGGGGACACATCGTTCACGTGGCACTCCAGGGCACGAGTCCTCCGGCGGCGCGCAGGCGCGGAGCCGCCGGCGCCTCCAGGTGACCGGCGTATCCGCAGAGGCCGGCCAACTGTCGGCTCACGCCTCAGGGAGTGCAGCAGACCGTGACGAGCCCTTGCTCGAGGGCCTCGCCGTCGGGCTTGCCGCCGTCCGTGTCGCAGGTCCCGTCGTCGTCCACCGCGCTGGACAGGATCGTGACCCCATCTCCGTCGCTGCTGTTCAGGCAGTGATCCAGCTGCCCGTCGCCGCTCTTCACGGTCTCGTCGTAGAAGCCCACCGAGCAGATCTCGGTCTCGATCGTGCAGGCCTGGTCGACCGGCTCGCAGGTGCACGCCGTGCACGCGCGCGTGTCCTTCACGCTGCGATGGTAGGCGGACTTCTCGCTGTACGCAGTGGGGCAGTCGTGCTCGCCGTCTCGCACCACGCACAGCCGGTCGGCGGCCGGGAAGCACAGTCCGCCGTCGCAGGTCTCGGTCGGGGTGTCTCCCTCGCACACGCGCACGGTCTCGGCCCAGCTGAGGGGCGGGACGACCCCGGACGGATTGGGCGTGCAGGACGCCTGTGGCGTGGCCAGGAGGCAGGCATCGGTCAACGGAGGGCTGTCGCAGGCCTGGCTCGGCGAGAAGTCGAGGACGCCTCCGAGCCGGTCGTCGGTGACCTGCAGCTGGCAGGTGACAGAGTTCACGACGCAGCCGCACAGGCACTGCGCCTCGGGCGCGGTCAGCCCCGCGTTCACGAGGTCGATCTCGGTGGCGTAGATCGACGGGCACTTCGCCTCGTCGGACACCGCGACGGGACCGCTCCACCCCGACACCGGCGCGAGGCACACGTCGGTTCCGCTGCAGGAGGGCGGCGCGGTGGTCTCCCCGGAGTCCCCGGTCGATGCCGAGGCCGTGCCGGTGTCGCTGTCGGACGGCAGCCCCGCGGTGTCCGGAACCAAGTCGTCGTCTACCGGCGAGTTGTCGCCGGTGCCGTCCGCCGACGGCGGAATCCAGGCGCACCCGCCGAGCAGGACGCTCCCGATGATGCTGAGACGCATGGCTCTCCTCCGCCTCTACCGGCGGGAGCCTCATAGCGCGCCAGCAGTGCCTTGGACAGCGCCTCGCCGCCCGCCCAGTCCGGCTCCCCCCGCGTGAACAGGTGGTGCACCGCCACCGCCTCGAAGGCGAGCGCACGCAGATCTCCCGACTCGAACGCCGCGACCACCTGCGCGGTCGACAACCACACGGTCGGGCCCTGCACCTCGCTGCGCGGCCCCCCGAGCGCCAGCGCGAAGCGGGCCGGGGCAGGGCCCAGCCGCTCGGTGGCGCGCGCGATGGCCTCGTGTACGTGGGGCGTGAGCATCGCCACCATCGGTGCAAGCTGCCGCTGGTGCGCCCACACCGTGGCCTCGGAGGTGGACACGCAGGCGTGGTCGACCTCGAGCCGGGAGCTCTGCACCCGCGCCCAGGGCGCGCCCGTGGCGTGCTCGGGGTCGCGGTCGAGCTGCAGCAACACCGAGGTGTGCGGGGGAACCAGGCCCACGGTGGCGCCCCACCGGCCGCCCTCCTGCCTGGGCGGCGACCAGTCCGACCCGCGGGTGCCCGCCCGCGCCACGACCCGCGGGGGGCTGTGCCCGCGGAGGTTGCCCCCGGCGTAGATGTGGACGGTGGCGCCCTTCCCGTGCCCGTAGGGCGTGGCGTAGCCCGAGCACACGGGGGTGCCATCGAGCGGGACGGCGACCGCCCCGGCGGGCATCGTGGAGTCGGCCCCGTCCCACCAGCCGTCGCCGTCGCTGTCGAACGCATCGTCGCGGGTGCCCTGCAGCGCCTCCGCCAGCGCGGGGACCCCGTCGAGGTCGGCATCTGCCAGCGCGACCCGCTGGGCCGCCGCGCCTCCTCGCAGGACCTCGATCAGCTGCTGCCCGGGCTCCCCTGCCTCGGCCAGCTGACCCTCGAGCTTCTCCCAGCTGAGGCCGTGCTCCGCCCACAGCGCTCCCGGCGGGAGGACCATCGCCAGCGTGCGCATGAGGCGGGCGGCCCCGATGTACGCGTCGGTCCGGATTGCGCCGAGCTCGTGCGTGCCGTGCACGCCCGGGGCGGCCCAGGTGCGTAGGTCTCGCAGGCTCGAGAGATCCCGACCGTCGTCGAACTGCAGCGTGGCGAGGCCCGGAGTGCTGGCCACGATGCAGTCTCCGAGGACCTCGGCGGCACCCTCCACCAGGGCCACGGGCCCACTCGACACCCAGGCGTGCGAGACCTCGTGGGCGAGGACCTCCCGGCGCCGCTCCGGCTCGGCGTTCAGGTCGATCCGGAACAGGGTGCCATCGGGCTTGGTGTGGGCCACGCCCAGGTAGCCGCCTGGGATCGTACGGTGGCGGATCTCCACCTCGCGCGTGGCACGGCCCGGCCGACCCGTGCACCCCTCCGCGGCGGCCCATGCGGCGCGCGCGACCGCCACGTCCGCCGGGTCGCCGGTGAACTGCGGAGCGCTTGCCGAAGCCGTGGATGCGAACGTGGTGAGTGCCGCGTGAACGAGCAAGTTGGCCGCCATGTACCCCACTGACACCGTACCGCATGAGCGGTTCCGTCGGTCGGGAAACCTGTCAAGTCCTCCGGGCGCGGCCGGGCCGAGGGCGCCGAGCCGCCGGGAGTCACTGCAGCGCGTAACCCTGTTGCCGCCGGCGCAGCTTCAGCGCCTCGATCAGCCCCGCGAGGCCGGAGCGCACCTCGGGGTCACGGAGGATGAACTTCATCTCGACGACCCACAGCGCGTGGCGGTCTCGCCGGAACGACTGCACCAACCTCCCGGGGATGTCGACCATGCCCTGGCGGGGAAGGAACAGCGACACCACCGCCTGGGCGCAGTCCGGCACGGCGTGCTCGACGTAGAAGACCGCGCCCGACACGTCGAGCCGCCGCAGGATGACGGACGGCGTGAGCCCGCCTACGCGAAGCCGCGTGGGCACCATGCAGGCCACGGCCGAGGTCGGCCGGGGCAGCCGACGGATGAGCATCTCCTCGTCCTGGACGGTGGGCCCGCGCGTGTCCCCGAGCCGGTCCCCGAAGGCGATCGTCGACTCGAAGCCGCCGCCTCGGCCCATCGTTCAGCTCCTCCAGCGGAGCTGCTCGGATCTGGAGGCGAGGGAGTTTAGAGACCCCGGCGTTACTTCCCGGCGAGCGCTCCCGCGGGAGGCTCGGCGAGCCCCACCGCCTGCTGCACCCGGGCCAGGAAGTCGCGCATCTCCTCGCCGTCCAGCACCTCGCTCGCGAGAAGGGCCTGCGCCATCTCCTCGAGGATCTGGTCGTTCGAGCGCAGGATGGCCCGGGCTCGCTCGTGGCACTGCGACAGGAACAGGTGCACCTCGCGCTCGATCGCCTCAGCGGTCTCCGGGCTGGCGTCGGTCGCGAACGCCTGCTGGCCCATGCCGAAGCGGCTGGTGGCGTCGGCCGAGTAGTCGACGGCGCCGATGGTCGGCGACATGCCGTACTCGGTGACCATCCGCCGGGCGAGGTCGGTGGCCTTCCGGATGTCGTCGTGGGCGCCCGTCGTGACGTCGCCGAAGACCAGCTCCTCGGCCGCCCGGCCGCCGTACAGGATCGTGATCCGGTTGAGCAGCTCCGCCTTGCTCATGAGGTAGCGGTCCTCGAGCGGCATCTGCATGGTGTAGCCGAGCGCGGCGATCCCCCGCGGGATGATGCTGATCTTCTTGACGGGATCGGCGCCCGGGCTCGCCGCGGCGCAGATCGCGTGGCCGCACTCGTGGTAGGCCACGGTCCGCTTCTCGCGCTCCGAGAGCCGCCGGTTCCGCTTCTCGAGCCCGGCCACCACGCGCTCGATCGCGTCCTCGATGTCGTGGCGGAGGATGGCGGAATGGTCGCGCCGAGCCGCGAGGAGCGCGGCCTCGTTGAGCACGTTGGCGAGGTCCGCGCCGGCGAACCCCGGGGTGATCCTGGCGACCTCCTGCAGGTCGACCTCGCTGCCCAGCTTGAGCTTCTCGCCGTGCACCCGCAGGATCGCCTCGCGGCCCTGGAGATCGGGACGGTCGACCACGACCTGTCGATCGAACCGACCAGGCCGCAGCAGCGCGGGGTCGAGCGTCTCTGGGCGGTTCGTGGCCGCCATCACGATGATCCCCTTGCGGTTGTCGAACCCGTCCATCTCGACCAGCAGCTGGTTCAGCGTCTGCTCGCGCTCGTCGTTGCCCGCCGGGCCCGACACGCCGCGGGCCT
>CAYMSU010000344.1:636-7194 GCA_964393165.1 uncultured Enterobacteriaceae bacterium | reverse complement strand
GGGCCCGCGCCCCCTCGAGGGCGGCCTCGGCGGCCTCGGTCTGCGGGATGCGCGAGATGAGGTCGCGGGCGGGGGTGTCCTCGGCGGGCAGGTCGAGGCCGGTTCCCGCGAGGGTCTCGGCGGTGCGCTGGGCGGCGTCCTGCTCGGAGGAGGCCACGAGCGCCTCGACCTCCCGCTGGGCGAGGCTCGCCCGGGCCTGGCGGAGCTGGTTGCGGGCGTCCTGCGTGTCGAGCCGCACGAGCACGGCGCCCTGCTCGACCCGCCGGCCGGCCACGAGGCCCCGCGCCACGTGCTCGACCTGGCCGTCGACGCGCGCCGCGATCTGCACCTGGATGCGCGGCCGGACCGTGCCGTGGCCCTCGACGGGGACGACCACGTCGTCGACGCCCACGGGTGGGGCCACGTCGACGAGCGGGGGCGGGGGCACCGAGGTGTCGGCCTGCGACGGCGAGGGGGCGAGGACCTGCAGGAGCCCGAAGCCGAGCCCGCCGGCGGCGAGGATCGCCACCGTCACGACCCAGGCGGGCCATCTGGACGCACGTTCGTTCGACACGTCGGGACTCCGTTCATCGGGCAATGGGGTGCCGCTCCGCCTCGAGGTTGCCGAGGTGCTGGGCGCTGTCGAGCCGGGCGCGGACGTCCTCGGGGAGCTCGGCGCGGGCCACCGCCTCGCGCAGGCCGGCGGCCACCTCAGGGTCGGGGACGTCGAGCGTGAGCAGATCGTGGCGCTGGGCCAGGGCGTGGAGCTCCTGGCGTCGCCACCACCGCGCCCCGATCCAGCCCACGACCAGCAGGATGAGGGCCAGGAAGCCGCCGGCGCCGGCGGCGATCACCGACAGGGCGGCGGCGAGCACGCCGCTGACGACGACAGCGGCGAGCGCGAGGCCGCGAGCGCCCCGCACGCGCCGCTCGAGGCGCGCCTGGCCGACCTCGGTGAGCGGGAGCGCGGGCCGCGGCGTCGAGCGGAACCACACCTCGACGGCGGCTGGGCGCAGCTGCACGCCCTCCGTGCGGCCGGTGACGAGGCACCGCTCGGGGGGATCGATGCGCTCGATGGGCAGGGGAACGACGACGGCGGACATGGACTCTCCACGGACAGGGCCGGGCGGCCTACGTGGGCCGACCCTCGACCCGAGGGGGACTGCCGGACCCGAGGGGGCGACCGGAGGGCTACGCGGCCTCGCGGGCCTGCTGGAGGGCTCTCGCCACCCGCGCGACGCGCTCGCCCTGGATGACGGCGAGCCGGCGCTCGTTGGCGGACGGCTGGCGATCTCCCCCGGGCCCGGTCACCGTGGTCGCGCCGTAGGGGCTCCCGCCGGAGATCTCGTCGAGCTCGGACAGGCCCTCTGCGCTGTAGGGGATCCCGACGATGGTGAGGCCGTGGTGCAGCAGCGTGGTGTGCACGGCGCGCAGCGTGGTCTCCTGCCCCCCGTGCTGGGTGGCGGTGCTCGTGAAGGCGCCGCCGGCCTTGCCGATCAGGGCTCCCTTCTGCCAGAGGCTCCCGGTCTGGTCCCAGAAGTTGCGCATCTGGGCGCACAGCCCGCCGAACCGGGTGGGCGTGCCCACGACCACCCCGTCGGCCTCCGCCAGCTCCTCGGGATCTGCCACGGGGATGTGGGCAAAGGCCTGCTGGGCCTCCTTGGCCCCGCTCTGCGCGAGCTTGGGCTCCGGGATGAGCTCCGGCACGCGGAGGAGCTGGACCTGCGCGCCGTCGACGGTGTCGGCCCCCTCGGCGATCGCCTGGGCCAGCTGCCAGATGTGGCCGTACATGCTGTAGAAGACCACCTGGATTCGGGTCGTCATGCTCGCCTCCGTGCATCTACCGGGAGGTAGGGAGGCCCCGGGACGACACAAGGCGGCGCGCGCGGTTGAGCGGAGTGCGCGGGATCCTAGGCCGCGGCCGGGAGGTACCCGTGGCAACCATGCACACGATCACGGCGTTCGAGGATCCGGCGAAGGCCGAGCGCGCGCTCGACGCGCTGCAGGAGCAGGGGTTCGACGCCGACGACATCGGCCTGATGATGTCGGAGTCGGCCCGCGACGAGCTGACGGGCACGGCCCCGTCGGACCTGGCGGCGGAGGGCGCCCTGGCCGGGGGAGCCTTCGGCGCGTTCGTGGGCGGCCTGGTGGCGCTGGCCGCGGGGCCGCCGGGGTTCCTCGCCGGGGGCGCGCTCGTGGCTCTGCTCAGCGGCGCGGTCGGGGGAGGCGTCGCAGGGAGCCTGGTGGGGATGCTGCACGGCCTGGGGGTGCCGGAGGAGCGGGCCACCGAGCTCGAGGAGCGGCTGCGCGCCGGTGACATCGTGGTGACCGCGACCAGCGGGGATCCGTCTCTCGCCACGGTCGCCGAGCACACGCTGCGCAAGCAGGACCCGGTCCTGGAGGTCCGGACCTACACGTCCGCGCGCTGACGCGCGCGCGAGGGCGGCCGCCCCCGACCGCATCGGCGGCGGCGCATCCTTACGACCCCCCGCATGGCCAAAGAACGTGATCTGACCCGCGGCTCCGTCGCCGACGACGTGTGGGCCCTCGCCGTGCCGGCAGGGCTGTCCCTGCTGTTCATCACCCTGTACAACGTGACGGACGTGTTCTACGCAGGCCTGCTCTCGGCCGAGGCCCAGGCCGGGCTCGGGGTGGGCACGCAGGTCTTCTTCGCGGTCACCGCGCTCGGCATCGGGCTGCGGGTCGGGCTCGCCGCCGTCGTCGGACGCAAGCTCGGCGCGAGCGGCCTCGACGAGGCGTCGCCGAGCGCCACCGAGGCCTTGGGGGTAGCCGTCGCGGTCACCCTCGGGGGGGTCCTGCTCTGCCTGCTCGGGCTGCCGCTCCTCATCGAGCTCGTGGGGGTCGGCATCGTGGTGATCTGGACCGCGGGGCCGTGGCTGGTGGGCCTGCTCAGCGCCTCCGGGCAGGTGCAGGAGGGGGCCATCGCCTTCCTGCGGGTCAGACAATAGCGCTGCCCTGGTTCGTGGTCCTGTTCTCGACCCAGAACCTGCTCCAGGGGCTCCAGCGCCCGCGCTGGCCGGTAGTCGTGAGCGCCTGGCGGCAGGGCCTCGGCCTGCTGCTGTTCGGGCTCCTGATGAAGGCCTGGCTCGGGTCTCCGGCCGGCGTCTGGTGGGCCATCGCGGCGAGCGTGACGACCGGGGCCCTGGCCTCGGCGGCCCTCGCCGCGTGGCTGGCGGATCGCGAGGGGCTGGTGCTCTGGCCGCCGCAGATCCCGCCGGCTAGCCCTCGGCAGGCGCGTCCCTAGGCCCCGAGCAGTGCCTCACGACCAAAGGATGGACGAGCTCGGCCTGTCTGCCAACGACGTGATCGGCGGGTACCTGCTCGTGCCGGTGACCGCGACCACCGAGGGTGAGTCCGCCTTCGGGTTCTCCTCCCGGCAGACGCTGGTCGAGATCCCGCTGTCGATCCGCGGACGCTTGTTCCCGGACAGCCCGGTGCGCTTCTACGGCGACGCCGGCGTGGGAATCGCCATCGGCCTGTCGAGCTTCGACGGCTGGTTCATCGATGCCGCCGAGGCGGGCTCGGCCCTGATGACGCGGACCGCGCTCGGCGTCGAGATCGGCAACCCCGAGGGCTTCATGGTGGTTCTCGAGCCCGTCAGCCTGTCGAGCTTCTTCGCCTCGCAGAAGACGCAGGCGAAGTACGGGCTCATGGCGGGCGCCGGCTTCACCTTCTGAGCGTCAGGAGGCGGACCGCCCCTCGACGCCCGCGCCGAGGAGCTCGAGCTCCCAGCCTCCGACATCGCGCGCGCCAAAGTCCAGCGTGCGGATCGGGAACGGGATGTGAAGCCCGTTCGCATCGAGCGCCTGCTTGATCGCGATGACGGCCTCCGACCGCGCGGAGACGAAGTCGCGCTGGCGGCTGAAGTTGATCCAGAAGCGCGCCTCGAAGTTGATCGAGCTGTCGCCGAAGCCCGTGTAGAACACGTCGACGCCGCGCTCGACGAGCGTGCACGCGAGCGCCGAGATCGCCTCCTCGCACACCTCCTTGGCGAGCTTCAGGTCGTCGCCGTAGGCCACCCCGACCTCGAGGTCGATCCGCCGGTGCGGGGTCTCCGTGAAGTTGGTGAGCGCGCCGTTGTAGACCTCCTTGTTGGGCAGCAGCACCCGGTTGCCCTGGACGGTGCGGAGGCGCACGGTGCGCATGTCGATGGCGGTGAGGGACAGCCGGGCGGTGATGACGAGCAGCCGATTGACGCCGTCGTTCTTGGACACGCGGTCGAGGGTGCGGCCGAGCACGTGCGCGGCGCCCCGAGCCCCGAGCCAGAACACGACGAGGATGAGCAGCGCCACGATGAGGGTGGGCAGCTCGGCCCACTCGATGCGCTGAAGCTCGGGGAGCGCCGACGAGTGCCATGGGTCCACCAGTCCAGTCGAAGTCGTGTGACTAACGAATGGGACTAGGGAACCCGAGCCACGCGCATCCGCTGGCGGCTCAGTCGCAGGCGGCGGGCGCCTGGAGCGCACTCGCGCAGCCCACGCAGTCCCAGCCGATGCCCCGCGCGTGGCCGTCGCCTGCCGCGGCCGCGTAGACGAAGCCGCGAAGCCCGGGCTCCCGAACCTCCGTGGGACCGTCGAGGTCGAGGCGCATCGGCTCGACCGGCTCGACGCCCGTGAACAGCACCGCCTGCGCGGCGTCGTCGCGGGGCTCGACCTGCAGACCGTCGCGGTACAGGGCCGTCGGCGAGGCGAGCTGGAGATCGGGCTTGCCGAGCCCCTCCCCGCACGCCCCCCCCACCGTGAGCTGCATCACGAGCACTGGCGCGCTGGCGCGCAGGCGGCTCGCGCCATCGAGCCGGATCCGGGCCGTCTCGCCCGCGTCGAGCGCGGCCACCGGCGCGCAGTCGAGCGTGACCTCGGTGTCGTCGACGTCGGCGAGGACCAGCGCGTAGCCGTAGTCCTGCTCGGGCTGCCACGGCGCGACCAGCCAGTCGGTGGCGAAGCGGGACCGCGGCGGGAGCTGCTCCCAGACGTGCGCCGCGCCGGCGCAGTCCACCTCGACCGCGCGGGCCCCGCCGAACACCGCGACCCGCTCCGACGACACGATCCGGGTGCCCGACAGGTCTTGGGTGGACTGGACCTGGTGCGTCTGCGCCTCGTCGAGCACCACCTGGTAGGCCAGATCGGCGGGCTGTCCGTCGACCGTGAGGGCAGACGGCACGACGGTGACGAGCGTGTCGTCGACGCCCGCCACCACCACGAGCTCGGACAGCCCCTCGCGCCCCCCGACCGCCGCGACCCGGTAGTCGTAGCCGAGCTCGGGGACGGGACGCAGCCGGGTCGCCTCGGAGTGGCCCCCCCGCCGCGTGAAGGCCACGATCTGGACCGGGTCGTCCATCTTGATCGACTGCCCCCGCGCCTCGACCCGCCCGCTGCCCGAGGGCACCATCGGGAACAGGAGGGAGGGCAGGAACAGCCGGGTGATCCCCGCGTCGGCCTCGACGTGGACGACGAAGTCGCGCGTGCCGATGCCGTAGGTACCTCGCGTCGCGACCGGGCTCTCGATCCAGAGCTCGAAGAGCAGCTCCTTCGGGTCGGCGACCGTCGCGTCCTCCATGAAGCCCAGCAGGAAGCGGCGCCCCGCCGACGAGCTGTCGGCCCCCGTGGGGCCCTCCCCGCCGGGCTCGGGGACCTCGAGGACCCTCGGGACCGGCGCCTCGGCCAGGCCCGAGGCGTCGGCGTCGCCTTCGAGCGGGGAGATGCCGACGTCGTTGCCGCACGCGGCGGCGAGGAGCAGCAGCGGGCGAGCGATCATGGGGCCCCCTCGCGTGCCTCGAGGACGACGTCGCCGTCGAGCGAGAGCACCGAGATCCGGTGGGGAGAGCGCGTATCGATCTGGATGGCGGGGTGGCGCGTGAGGGTGTCGGCCGAGCCGAGCGACGCCTCGAGCGCGTAGCCGCCGCCGGGCAGCGCGAGGCGGGCGTCGCCGCCGGCGGCCACGAGCTGCAGGTCGCGGGGCGCGGTGTCGAGCTGCGCGTCCACGCCCCCGTCGCCGCCGACCAGGGTGAGCGCGGACGACTGGGTGAGCACCACGTCGAGCAGATCCTCCGAGCGGGCGCAGAAGCCCGTGGTCACCACGCCGCGCACGTCGGTGGCGCCCCCCGACCTGACGTCGACCCGCTCCCCGAGGGGCAGATCCAGCACGACGTCGCCGGTGCCGGTGGTGGCCCGCACGCGGCGCGCCGTCCCGAGGACGACGATCTCGCCGTGGTCTGCCTGGACGTTCACGAGGTCGGTCACCGCGTCCTCGACGAGCACGTCCCCGTCGCCCGTGCGCACCTCGAGGAGCTGCAGCCGCTCGGGCACCTCGGCGACGAAGAGGAGGCGGGGGCACCCGGGCGCGTCCGGACAGCGCGCCACGATCTGGATGCGCTCCTCGGTCACCCGCTCGGTCACCAGGATCGCGCCGGTCGCGTCGAGGTCCTCGGGCTCGATGCGCAGCACGGGGGCCACGAGCCCGCGGGCCACGACGACAGACAGCGACCCGCGCTCGAGGTCCACGGACCAACAAGCATAACAGACCATGGTCAGAAGGTTTTTAAGGAAGAGAAGATAAAAT
>CAYMSU010000344.1:0-626 GCA_964393165.1 uncultured Enterobacteriaceae bacterium | reverse complement strand
GGGCGGGCGTCCCGAGCAGGCTGGTGGCGGCGACGGTGGGGATGGCGTCGCGCTCCGGCTCGAGACGGGGCGGCGCCTCCGCGCCGGTCTCGTCACAGGGCGGGGGCACGTCGAGCGAGAAGTCGACGTCGAAGGTGCAGCCGGGCCAGATCATGGGGAGCCACCACATGGGTCAGCCCTCCCCGGGGGCGCGGACGCGGAGCGCGCGCCCGACGCGAAGCTCGACGCGCACGCCGAGCGGCGACAGGGTGGCGCTCCCCTCGTCGACCTGGACGGCGGTGCGCGCAGCGTCCACGGTCACCGCGACGGCGGGCTCGATGCGCCAGCCGCCGTTGTCGAGCGGCAGCCCCGCGTCCACCACGCCGAGGGGCATGACGTGCCGGGCGACGGCCTCGTCGCGCCGGGCGTAGCCGCGCAGCGACACGCCGCCCCCCACCGAGCCGCGGAGCGGTCCGAGCCGAGCCCACAGCAGGGCCTCGGCCCCGCCGGCAGTGAGGGTGGTGTCGGTCGCGAGGCGGGTGGCGCGGCCGAGCGAGACCGAGAGGCGGCCGGCAATGCCGCGGGCGGCGCCCGCCCAGAAGCCCACGGCCCCGCCGGCCCCCGCCTCGACCTGGGCGCGGGTGGTC
>CAYMSU010000343.1:0-7211 GCA_964393165.1 uncultured Enterobacteriaceae bacterium | reverse complement strand
TGGCCTCCGAAACGGACTCCGGTCCTGCGCTCTCATGGATCCGGAGCGAGTGGGGTACCGTCTCAACCGCTTCGAGCTGATCTCGAACCTCAGCGAGGTCGATTGACAGCCCGCCAAGTCGATCACGACGGCAGGAGCTTGTCGCACTCGTCGATGTAGGACTGCTTGTCTACGATGATGGTGCGGAACAATTGGTCGAGCGCCAGTAGGCCGGTCGGCGGGGCCGACGACAGACGCTCGAGCGCAAAGCACCGGTCAGTGTACGATCCCCGTCGGCCCGGTCACTCTCCTCGGCACTACGCTCTTCTCTTCTCGGAGAAGCGACTGTAGAATCAGCACGCGCCACAACGGGGGCTCGACTTCCCCTTGCGAGCGGTCTGCCATCCAGGCGCCCCGCAGGCCTTCCTCGTCCCAGAGGTAGACGGCCGTGACGACGCCGCGGCAGCCGAGACGCTGCCCCACCGTCGCAACCCCCTGCGCAGGAAGCAACTCATGAGCCGAGCACGGCAACCAACCTTCGAGGTCGTCTGATCGAAGGGCCGAAACAGCGTACCCTCCCTTGATCATCTCATCGAGCACCCAGCGTGCTGCATCAAGACTGATGGCGAGATCGTGCTCGGCGGGGAACGCGGGTCGGGTGCAGCACAAGAGCGTTGGAGGTCGGGTCTTCACGATCGGCTCCACGGTTGAAGCATGGGAGGTCTAGTATAATGAAGCTGAATTTCACTTTCAATAGAGGGCCGTCTCATCGCTCAGCCGCGCTCCGCGCCTGGGCCTCCGTCAAGAAGCCCAGCGCCACCTACTTGCGCTCGCGAGCCCAGCGCGTGCGGAGGAACCAGTAGCTACTCACCGTTCGACGGCGGCTCTCGGCACGCCAGCGCCTGTGCTTCCGCATGGGCGGCGTCCCTCCGGCATCCTCGTGTGCCACCAAGTGGCCCATCTCGGGGGAGGGGTCGATCGCCGATTGTCGGCGTTTGAGGTGGCAGGGGCACCAGGACTCGCACCCGGGACCTGCTGATTTGGAATCAGCTGCTCTACCAGCTGAGCTATACCCCTGCGACCCGTCCGAAGTAACGCGTGTCGGGTGCGGGGCGCACGCGCTCGCTCGCCATTCCGCGATCGTACCGGAGCGGCGAGCGAGGAGCGAGCGGGGTGATCAGGCCACCACCGCCGAGTCCTGGTTCGAGACGCCGAGGTAGCGGCAGCACAGCGACACCAGCTCCTGCTCGAACGCCGGGTCCTCCAGGCGGGTCGGATCCTCGAGGATCGCGCTGTGGATCGCCGCCTCGACGCTCGTGACCACCAGCAGGGTCGCCGTGTCCAGGTCGTCCACCGCGATCTGGTCGCGGAACCGCTCCAGCTGCTTGCGCATGATCGGACGCGCCTGGCCCCGAAGCTCCTGCGAGGTGTTCGAGCTGATGCCATGCGCCAGCACGGACGCCGTGAGGTGCACGAACAGCTTCGGATCGCCGCTGTGCGCGATCAGGCTGGCCGACACGTACCGCGCGATCGCCTCGCGCACCGTCAGGCTCTGCTCCTCCTCGGAATTCTCGAGGGCCTTCTCGATGGCCGCGACCATCGCCTCCCCGTGCTCGCGCGCCAGCGTGAGCACCAGGGACTCCTTGTTCGGGAAGTACTGATACAGACTCCCGACGCTCACACCAGCCACGTCGGCCACGCGGTTCGTGCTCGCCGCCGACCAGCCCTCCTCCACGAGGACCTTCGCCGTCGCGTCGAGCAGCGCGCGCACCATGCGCTTGGAACGGGCCTGGCGGGGCTGCTTGCGCGGACGAGTGGCAACCTGAGTAGACATCCCAACTCCGTATGCAGGGGTTCTGCCGCCACGAATCGATCGGCCCCCGAAACGCTTGAGCGGGTTCGTACGGCGCCGCTCGCCTTACCCGAATCCGCGTTGGCAAACGCAGCGAACTCATCTCCGATTCTTTTTGGGTACCCGCCCGCCGGCCCGGAGGGCGATGATGGGCTAAGAGGGCTCGCTTCGACCCGAGGGAGAGGGACATGCCTGCCGCCCCGACCTACTGGGACTACCTCGCCCTCGATCAGCTCCTGTCACTCCAGGGGGGCCTGTCCGACGATCCGTCGGAAGTCGAGCCCGACGAGCACCACTTCATCGTGGTCCACCAGAACTTCGAGCTGTGGTTCAAGCTGCTGCTCCGCGAGGTCCGCCTGGCCCGCGACCACCTCGGCGAGCCCCGCGTCGAGGAGGAGACCATCTCCTACGTGGTGCAGCACCTGCGTCGGATCAACGTCGTGCTCCGCCACACGGTCAACCAGTTCGAGGTCATGGAGACCCTCACGCCGCAGGGCTTCCTCGACTTCCGCGACCGCCTGGTGCCGGCCAGCGGGTTCCAGAGCTTTCAGATGCGCGAGATCGAGGTCCTCATGGGCCTCGAGGACGCCCAGCGGATCCACTACGGCACGGTCGACCCGATCCGGCACATCGACGAGGTCGCGCACGACACGCCGGCCGGGCGCCTGGCGCGGGCCCGGATGGTCGCCGTCCGCAACGAGCGCACGCTGCTCGCGGTGCTCGACGACTGGCTGTACCGCACCCCCATCCAGGGCTCGTCGCCCGGGGATCCCGACGACGGCGCGGTGGTGGA
Organism: uncultured Enterobacteriaceae bacterium; assembly: GCA_964393165.1. Classification (GTDB taxonomy): domain Bacteria; phylum Myxococcota_A; class UBA796; order UBA796; genus DRPG01. Next base: position 4,587 of record CAYMSU010000343.1, on the reverse strand, counting down.
GCGGTTCCTGGAGGCGTACCTCGGGCGGATGGCGGATCACCACCAGGCGAACCTCGCGAACCTGATCGACAAGCTCGACGTCGCCGACCCGAAGGCGATGACCGAGCGCTTCTCGAGCATCCACGACGCGGTGCGCACGTTCCTGTGGGGCGAGGACGTGACGGCCGAGGTCGCTCGCCGGCGCCGGATCCGGGCGGCGGCCCTGTTCATCGAGTCCTACCGCGAGCTCCCCTTGCTCTCCTGGCCCCGGCTGCTGCTCGACCTGATCGTGGAGATGGAGGAGCACGTGATCCTCTTCCGCCACCGCCACGCGCGGATGGTCGAGCGCACGATCGGCCGCCGGGTGGGCACGGGCGGCTCGGGCGGCGTCGACTACCTCGATCAGACCGCCCAGTATCGCGTGTTCAGGGACCTCTGGGCGATCCGCACGGCGCTGCTTCCGAAGGCGCGCCTGCCCGCGCTCGAGAACCCCGGCTTCTACGGGTTCTCGGCCTCCCGCTGAGCCGCCCGCAGCGCCCAGTGCGCCGCCCACTCGCGGAGCACGCGCCCGAACCCGTCGAGTCGCAGCTGGGTGGCGGCATCCGAGCGCGCCGCCGGAGGATCGTCGTGTACCTCGGCGAACACCGCCTGCACGCCGACGGCCACCGCGGCCCGGCCGAGGGCGGGCGCGAGGCCCGGCTCCCCACCCGACCGGCCGCCGGCCGCGCTGGGCCGCTGCACGCTGTGCGTAGCGTCGAACACGAGGGGCACGCCGAACGCGCGCATCCACACCAGCCCCCGGAAGTCGACGACGAGGTCGCCGTGCCCGAAGGTGGTGCCCCGCTCGGTGATCACGACGCCGCCGGACCCCGCGGCGCGGGCCTTGGCGACCGCGTGGCCGAAGGTGCGGGGGTCGACCATGGGCCCCTTCTTGAGGTTCACCGGCCGGCCGGTGGCCGCGCACGCACGCACCAGATCGGTCTGGCGGCACAGGAAGGCCGGGATCTGCAGCAGGTCGACGACCTCGGCCACAGGCGCCGCCTGCTCGGGGTGATGCACGTCGGTGGTCACCGGTACCCCCCACCGCTCGCGCACCTCCGTGAGCAGCCGCAGGCCCGCCTCGAGCCCCGGCCCCCGCGGGCTGTCGCCGGAGGTGCGGTTGGCCTTGTCGAACGAGGCCTTGAACACGAGGTCGCAGCCGGCCTCCGCGCACTGCGCGCGCAGCCCCTCGGCGATGCGGTGCACGCGGGCGGGCTCCTCGAGCACGCAGGGCCCGGCCACGAGCACCAGCCGGTCTCCGCCGAAGACCACGCCGCCGACGTCGACCGGGACGAGGGGAGCCGCCGGGTCGGGCGGGGCCGGCCGCTCGCGGGCACTCATGGGCGCTGCAGGGTGACGCGCACCGGCCGCACGGCGCCAGCCTCTACCACGACCCTCGCCCGCGTGGCGGCGAAGCCCGGCCCCTCGACCCCGACCTCGTAGTCGCCGGGTGCGAGCACGAGCCGGGCGCGCCCCAGACGAAGCGGCAGCTGGATGCCCCCGTCGACCCGCCACTGGGCGCCGGCCACCGGCGCCCCGTCGGGACCGACGACCTCGACCTCGACGTAGCCCATCTGCCTGATCGGGTTGAGCGTGCTCACGTGGTCGACCGGAGGGCCGTCGATCACCTCGAGGGTGTGGCTCTCGTAGGTCCAGCCGGGGGCGGCCACGTTGATGTTGCAGATCCCCGCCGCCACCTCGGCCTCGGCCACGGCGGGCAGGCGCGCCTCGAGCGTGCCGCAGTCGAGCCAGGTGAACGCGCCGTGCACCGTGGCGCCGCTGTAGTCCTGCACGGAGACCGCGAGTCGCACGGGCTCGGGGCAGCCGTCGGCCTCCTCCCAGCCGTCGCCGTCCTCGGGCTGCTCCGGGCACCGGTCCTCGCTGTCGCTCACGCCGTCCCCGTCGGCGTCGCGCCGGGGCTGCGAGGGGGCCGCCACCGCGCTCTGCGCCACGCCCTGGACCTCGGGCCGCGCGGGCGGGGGCCGATAGCCGAGCGAGACGAGCGCGCGCGCGGCGGGCGCCCCCACCGCCCCGGTGAGCCCGCGGCCCGCGCCCAGCCGCAGGGTGAGCCAGTCCGACAGCTGCGCCCAGCCACCGACGGCCCACTCCGCGGGGGCGCCGAGCGCGAACGGCGCGGAGTAGGGCGCGCGGAGCGCGACGTCGCCGCTGAGCCCGAGGCGATCGCCCACGGGGACTCCGAGGCCCGCCCGCGCGAAGAACTGGTCGCCGATCTCGCGGTCGCCGAGCACGATCGGCGGGCCCCCGCGGGTGCCCAGGTTCGTGACCAGGCGCACCTTGCCGAGCTGGTAGTGCAAGATGGCCGCGGCCTCCCAGCTCGGCGCGGACGCGCCGAGCGGTACGCGGAGGGCGCCCCCGGTGGGCAGGCCCACGCGGCCGCTCAAGGCCACGCCGAGGCCCTGGTCGGGACGGACCACCCCGATCTTCGCGTCGAGCGCGACGTCACCGAGGCCCGCGACCGAGGGCTGGGCCAGATCGCTCGTCGCAGACAGGATCAGCGGCACGTCCACGCCGATCCGCACCGGCCCCACCGTCGCGCTGCCGAGCACGTCGACCTGCCATGCCGAGGCCACGATCGCCGTGGCCTCGCCGCCCACTTCGTAGACGAGGGGTCGGTGCGTCCACGACCCGAGCACCCGGGCCCCGAACGTGCCGCTCTCGGCGAGCGAGGCGTCGTCGGTCCACAGCGTCTGCTCCGCATCGACGGAGGGGTGCAGGGTCTGCACGTTGCCGGAGGTCTCGGGCACGTCTTGCGCGACCGACAGCGCCGTGAGAACAGAGAGGAGGAGCATACGGCTTCACCCGCGCGGCGTGGCGCCCCCGTAAGCCCTCCGACAAGTCGCGGCCAGGCTATCGGAACCCCATGGACGAGAGATTCGCCAAGCGGGTCATCGACGTGATCGGCGCCACCCTCGGGTTGCTGATCCTCGGCGGGCCCCTGATCCTCCTGCTGGGGATCGTGTGGGCGCAGGACGGCGCCTGGCCGCTGTTCGTGCAGACCCGCGTGGGCAAGGATGGGCGGCGATTCCGGATGTGGAAGATCCGCTCCATGCACGTGGGCGCCGAGGCGCTGCTGCCCGCCGTCCTGCCGCTCAACGAGGTCGGCGGCCTCGCCTTCAAGATGCGCGAGGATCCGCGCGTCACCCCGCTCGGCCGCTGGCTGCGCCGGTCCAGCCTCGACGAGCTGCCGCAGCTGGTCAACGTACTGGCCGGGGACATGAGCCTGGTCGGCCCGCGCCCCGCGCTGCCCGAGGAGGTCTGCCGGTATTCCGCCCAGGACCGCCGCCGCCTCGCCGTGCCGTCCGGGATGACCGGCCTGTGGCAGGTCAGCGGGCGCTGCGACCTGCCCTTCGACCAATGGATCGCCCTCGATCTGCACTATGTCGATCACTGGAGCCTGTGGCTGGATCTGGTGCTGCTGGCGCGAACCCTGCCCGCCGTGTGGAGCGGCGCGGGCGCCCGGTGATCTCCCCCGGCTCGTCTCCGCGTATTGCAGTCGGGCGAGCACACGGCGTACTGTGCGACCTATGACACCTCCGTCCTACGGGTCCCCCGAGGAGCTCTCGCGCTTCGCCGAGCTCCAGGCCGACATCCCCCGGCTGTACGAGACGCTCGCCCGCGACGCGCGCACGCCCCAGACGGTGGTGATCGTCCCGTCCCTGTCGATGGACCCGCGCGAGCTCGAGAAGATCACGGGCTTCTACCACTACGAAGAGCGGATGCTCGTCAACCTCATGCTGCTCCGGCAGCCCCGTACGAAAATCGTCTACGTGACCAGCCACCGCCTCGATCCGGTGGTGGTCGACTACTACATCTCGATGCTGCCGGGAATCCCGAACAGCCACGCGCAGCGGCGGTTGGTCATGCTGGACTGCAACGACCGCTCGGCGCGGTGCCTGTCCGAGAAGATCCTGGAGCGGCCCCGCCTCATCCAGCGGATCAAGCAGGAGATCCTGGACCCGGCGCGGGCGCACATGGTTTGTTTCAACTCGACGCGGTGGGAGCGGAGCCTCTCCGTGCGTCTGGGGCTCCCGCTGAACTCGGTGGACCCCGAGCTCGCAGACCTCGGCACCAAGAGCGGATGCCGCGAGGTGTTCCGCGACGCTGGGGTGCTGCTGCCCTTCGGCTTCGAGCGCCTGTCGTCCCCCCAGGAGATCGCCGAGGGCCTCGCCGAGATCAAGCTGCGCGACCGAGGGGCGCGCCGCGCCGTGGTGAAGCTCAACGACGGCTTCTCGGGAGAGGGCAATGCCCTGTTCTACTACGACGCGGGCGACGACGCGCGGTCCCGCGCCGAGCTCGTGACCAACTGTCTCGACCGCCTCCCGCAGCTCAAGTTCGAGGCTCCGTTCGAGCACTGGGAGAGCTTCGCGCAGAAGTTCTCCGAGATGCAGGGCGTCGTCGAGGCGTTCGTGGAAGGAGACCACAAGCGCAGCCCGTCGGCCCAGTGCCGGGTCAACGGGATCGGCGAGCCCCAGGTGATCTCCACCCACGACCAGGTCCTGGGGGGCCCCTCTGGGCAGGTCTTCGAGGGCTGCACGTTCCCCGCCGTCG
>CAYMSU010000342.1:0-7234 GCA_964393165.1 uncultured Enterobacteriaceae bacterium | reverse complement strand
CCGCGATATCGGGGGAATCGATGGATCCCGTTTGCTGTAGGTCGAGACCGTGGGCGCCGAGCTCGGTGAGGGTGTCGAGCAGCGCGCGCCGGTGGTCGTGGTACGGGGCCTCGAGCCCCTCGCTGAAGTAGACGTGGGCCTCCAGCGGGTGGTCGAGGCCGCGGATGGTGGCCTTGGCGACCTCCGACAGGGAGAACCGGCCGTCCGACGTGAGGTCCAGGCGCACGTAGGCCGCGTTCGCCACCACGACGGCGAGCACCGCGAGCGCCAGCGTGAGCCCCGTGAGTCGCCAGCCTCTGTCGAGCTGCCGCCGGCGCGGGCCGCTCACGCGAGGCGCTGCCGCTCGAGGGCGTGGGTGCCCAGCCGGAGGAACCCCGCCGCGACCGCCACGAAGAAGACCACGCTGCGCGTGTCGAGCACGCCGCGCGCGAGGTTGTCGAAGTGGTAGGCGAACGACAGGCTCTCGGCGAGCGGCACGAGCGCCGCAGGGAGCCGCGCGAGGGAGACGCCGACGAGCCACGGCACCGCGGCGGCGGCGAACGTGAGGACGTAGGCGGTGACCTGGCTGCGCACGAGCGCGCTCGCGGCCGTGCCGAGGGCCGCGAGGGCGGCGCCTCCGAGCATGAGCCCGAGGTATCCGCCGAGCACCGGCCCGAGCTCGAGGTCGCCGTACCACGCGAGGAGGGCGGGCCAGGGCAGCGTGAGCACGAGCGCGACCCCGACGAGGCCCACGGCCGAGGCCCACTTGCCCACGATCAGCTCGGCGTCGGTCAGGGGGAGGCTGCCGAGCAGGAGCAGGCGGCCGGACCGGCGCTCCTCGGCGACCAGGCCCATGGTCGTGGCGGGCACGACGAACAGCAGGCACACGCTGATCCAGGCGAACGGGCGCCGCATGCTCGCCACGCCGCCGAGCAGGACATCGTCGACCCAGAGCGACAGCAGCGCGAGCAGGAGCAAGAATGTGCCCAGCACCACGTACGCTCGAGGCCGCGCGAAGGCGGCGGCCAGCTCCCGCTCGGCGATGGTGAGGGCTGCGCGCACTGGGCGATGCCCTACCACCGGCCCGGCGCGCCGGCATCCCCTGTCATAGAGTGCAGGTCACGGAGGACGAAGATGACCGACGACTGGACGAACGCGGGCGCTGCTTCCGAGGGCGCCCCCGGCGAAGATCCCCTTCAGGTCGTCACGACCTTCTGGGAGGACCTGCAGGGCAACCCCACGGGCTACCTGCTGTCCGGCCTCGCGGTGTCCGTCGTGATCTTCGCGTTCTTCGTCGTCGCGATGATCCTGGTGGTGCTCATGGCGGTGCCCGCGGCGATGTTCGAAGACCCGAACACCCAGAGCCTCGCGGCGGTCGTGGGCGGCCTCGTCGGCGTCGGACTGATGACGCTCGGCTCGGTGGTCGTGTTCCCGCTGCTCCAGGCGAGCCTCGTGCGGGGCATCGCCGCGCAGCAGGACTACGGGCCCGAGGCCTTCACGTTCATGAGCGCGTTCAGCACCATGACGCAGGATGCCGTGCGGGTGGTCTCGTTCATGCTGATCACGGTGGTCCTCACGATGATCGGCTACATGCTGTGCTTCCTGCCCGGCCTGGTCGTGGCCGCGGTGTCGCTGCTCGCGTTTCCGATCATGGTGCTCGAGGGCGTGAGCCCGATCGATGCGTACCGCCGCGCCGGCGAGCACCTCGTGGCCAATCCCACCTGGCACGTCGTCGTCTTCCTGATCAACGCCGTCATCCTCGGCGTGCTGTCGATGACCGGGATCGGGGGCCTTTTCTACATGCCCATCGCGGCGGGGTACCAGGTCGCGGCCTACCGCGAGGCCTTCCCCGACGAGGGCGGGCTCGCGTAGGGCGCCCTCGCGTCGTTACTCAGCAGGGCGCAGGCGCGTTAGGTACCGCGCCCCGGGAGGCGAAGGCCATGGCCTTGCTCGACATCATCACCGCACCCCACCCCATCCTCGAGGGGAAGGCGCGCGAGGTAGAGGCCGACGAGTTCGGGCCCGACCTCGTGCAGCGCGTCTCCGACATGGCCGAGACGATGTATGCGGCCCCCGGAGTCGGGCTCGCCGCGCCGCAGGTGTCGGATCCGCGGCGCATCATCGTGCTCGACCCGGGCGAGAAGGAAGACCGCGGCCGGCGGTTCTTCGCGCTGGTCAACCCGCGGATCGTGGAGCGCTCGGCCGACACCATCCCTTGGCTCGAGACCTGCCTGTCCGTGCCGGACTTCGAGATCGAGATCCAGCGGAACCGTCGGGTGAAGGTCGAGTGGCAGGATGCGGCGGACGGCGCAGCGCGCTCGGCGTGGTTCGAGGAGTTCGAGGCGGTGATCGTGCAGCACGAGATCGACCACCTGATGGGCACGGTGCTGCTCGACCGCGCGAGCCGCTTCAAGCGCACGCGCTACCTGAAGAAGGTCGCCAAGGCCAAGAAGCGGGATCAGGTGCCAGCATGATCACACTGTTCGGGCTCGGGCTCGCCTCGCTCGCGAGCGTCGCCACCGCGAAGAGTCCCTGCGCCGACGAGGCGTCGCAGGCGGAGAACACGGCCGAGCTGAAGGCCTGGTTCGAGGAGGGGGAGGCCCGGCGCGCCGAGCGCGCGGCGGGCGACAAGGCGGTGCTCAAGGAAGACGAGAAGCGCGCCAAGCTCATGACCAAGTACGACGCGAAGGGCTGGCTCTGCACCCCGCAAGACAAGTGGTACGCGGCGTGGATGATGCAGCAGCACGACAAGCTCGAGGTCATCGAGCGCAGCTACGAGCTGGCGGTCGAGGCGATGGAGGCACGGGTGGATCGGGGGCCCTGGCTGGTGGCCTTCGCGCACGACCACAAGCGCACCCTCGCCGGCTACCGGCAGTCCTACGGCACCCAGACGCGCCGGGATCGCCAGGGGCGCCTCTGCCTGATCGAGCTCGATGGCGAGATCTCGGACCGCACCCGCCAGCAGTACGGCGTGATGACGCTGCCGGAGCGCTACCGCCGGGTGCTCGATGCGAACGGCTTCGCGAACGAGGAGGCGACCGAGCTGCGGATGAAGCGCAAGCAGCTGATCTGCGAGCCGGTGGCGGTCAACAAGAAGGACCAGCGGCGCGTCGACATCGTGCAGTAGGGCCCGCGGTCAGTCGGCCGCACACCCGTCCTTGTCGAGCCGACGTCGCAGCACCACGATGTGGGCGGAGATCTCCTCGCGGCGCGCGAGCTGCTCCTCCGCGTCGGCGCTGAGCAGCCCCTCGAGCACCTCCCGCTGGTGTGCTCGCAGGTCCGCGAGCGGGCCCTCGAGTGCCGGGTCGTCGCCGTAGGCGGGCCAGGGGCAGGCGTCGAGCGCCTCGACGAGCGAGGCGAGCACCTCGATCTCGGCCACGAGCGTGAACGGATCGGGGGCGGCGAAGGGGCTCGGGCGAGCCCGATCGGGGATGTGGACGCGACGGACCGGCCGAGCGGCGGCGGGCCCCTCCGTGGGCGGGGGCAGGGGCGGGGGCCCGGCGACCGGGCGGGCCGGCGCCGCCTGCGGCTCGGGGGGCGCTGGCGCGCGGACGCCCGGTGGCTCCGAAGGAGGCGCGCCGACGAGGGCGAGCCCCACGGCGAGGCCGGCCGCGACCACGCCGGCGACCGCCAGGCGCGTCGGGGACGGTCCACCAGACGAAGGCGACATCGCGTGCCCATATTGCCCAGGGGGCTGTTCCGCGACCGGGATCTGTAGGTTGCGCCGCGGGTCGGGCCCCGGCGCGTGGGGTGAGACCTGGGTGTGACCGAGCGGAGACCCGTGTTTGGTTCCCGCAAACTTCGTCAAGCGGCCCGACTGCGAGCCGATAGGTCCTCGTGACCCTGAGAGCCTGCTATGGTGGCCGCGAATTCCAGCGGGAGGCACCCGTGAATGTACGTGCGATGATGTTGGGCGCGGTAGCCGTCGTGGCGACCGGTTGTTGGAACTCCACGATGCAGCGCGCCGAGACGCTGGGTCAGGGCAACTTCGAGATCGCCATCGAGCCCGGGGTGGTCGGCGTGGCGGGCACGAGCGTCGACGACGTGGGCGTCGGAGGCGGCTTCCTCCCGTCGTTCAACCTCGCGGCGCGGTTCGGCGTGAGCGATCGGGTAGACCTCGGGGCGCGCCTGGGGTCGGGCTTCGCCGAGTTCCAGATGAAGTTCATGCTGACCGACCCGAGCGCCGACACCAAGATCTCGCTCGCGCCCTACGTCACCCCGGCGGTGTTCGGCGGCGGTGGTGCGGCGGCCGGCTTCCTGCGCGCCAAGGTGCCGCTGCTGATCGGCTTTGCCGCCGGCGCGAACAACCAGGTCGTCCTCGGCCCGTCGATCGGGACCTGGGCGTTCCTCGCCGGCGGCGGCGGCGCGGCCGCGGGCGGCGCAGCGATCTACCCGGGCATGTCCATCGGCTACAGCGCGCAGGTGGGCGACAGCGTGCGCCTGCACCCCGAGATCGGCGTCGACATTCCCCTCGTCGGGGTCGGCGGCGGCGGCGGCTTCGTCGACGGCGCGGTCGGGTTCGGCGGCGTGCTCTACACGGTGGCGCTCGGTGTGCAGTTCGGCAACGGCTACAGCAAGTAGCCTCCGTTATGGGAGGGCCGCGGAGGTCGTGTGGTCGCTGAGATCCTGAAGGTGATGGCCCAAGTGGCGGCGCTGAACATCAGCCTGAGCGGCGAGGTCGTCGGTCAGGCCCAGCGCATCGAGGCCAACGAGGAGCAGGGATCGGTCACCCTGCACGAGCTCGCCCTCACCGGCGATCATCTCCGCACCTGGACCAGCGGCGCCGAGGCGCCCGCCGAGGCCACGCTCGTCGGGATGGACGGGCGGGGCCAGGTCGTGCTCGAGCTGCCGCTCACCGAGGCGCGCGTGCGGGGCTACCTGCACGCCCGCCAGCAGGGCGAGCAGCGGCTCTACGACCAGCTCACGGTCGTCGAGCCGAAGGCCCCGGCCGAGGGAGAGGAAGAGGCCGACTGATCGGCTCTCCGCTCCCGACCGAGGGCACTCGGCCCAGCAACACTACTTCACACGCGGGCAACCCGCGCGAAAGAGCCGCCCCCTACAGGAAGGGCGTGGGACGCACCCACACCATCCAACGGAGGCTCTCATGAAGCGCATGTTCCTGCTCGCCCCGCTCGCCCTCGCCCTGTCTGCGCCGGCGCTCGCCCATCCCCCGGGCCTGCGCCATGGCATGGGCCCGGTCGACGCGGAGCACGTGGTGAGCCGCGCCGACGGGGTGCTCGACGAGGTAGACGCGACCGAGGCGCAGCGCTCCTCGGTCCGCGCGATCCTCGAGGACGTGGTCCCCACCCTCCAGGCGTACCGCGAGGAGGCCCTCGCTCTGCGGCAGGACCTCCGCGCGATCTTCACCGCCGAGGCCATCGACCGGGGCGCGCTCGAGGAAGCCCGGACGGATCTCGTGGACCTCGTCGACCGCGTGTCGGGCACCGCGCTCGGGGCGCTCGCGGATCTGGCGGAGGTCTTCACCCCCGAGCAGCGCGCCGAGCTGCGGGAGCTGCGCGAGTCTCGACGGGGGCTCCGTGGGTTCTGGCGCTCCCACGGCGCGGCGGACCGTTAAGCCTCGCCCATGGCCGAGCGCGTGCTGGTGGTCGACGACGACGAGCGCCTCGCGGACATGGTGGCCGAGTTCCTCGGCCGCCACGGGTTCGTGGCGGACGTCCGCCATCGGGCGACCACCGGGCTCGCGCAGGCTCGGGCCGGCGGCTACGACGCGGTGCTGCTCGACGTGATGTTGCCGGACGGGGACGGGCTCGAGCTGTGCCGCACGCTGCGCGCCGAGGATCCCTCGCTGCCGCTGCTCATGCTGACCGCCCGCGGTGAGGACACCGACCGCATCGTGGGGCTCGAGCTCGGCGCCGACGACTACCTGCCCAAGCCGTTCAACCCCCGGGAGCTCGTGGCCCGGCTGAAGGCGGTGCTGCGACGCGCGAGGCCGGTCGCCGAGGCGGGCACCCTGCGGTTCGGCCGCCTCGAGATCGACCGCGGGGCGCGGGTCGCGCGGCTCGACGGCGCCGCGCTGGCGCTCACCGCCCACCAGTTCGACCTGCTCTGCGCGCTCGCCGAGCGGCCGGGGCGCGTGCTGTCCCGCGATCAGCTCCTGCAGGTCGTGCGGGGCGAGGAGCGCGACGCGCTCGACCGCTCGGTGGACGTGCACATCAGCCGGCTGCGCTCGGCGATCGAGGACGATCCGCGGCGCCCGAGGCGGATCCTGACCATGCGGGGGGCTGGCTACCTCTTCGCAGAAGCCCAGGATTAGCCGTGCGCCGCCTCTACGTGCAGATCTACGTCGGGATTGTCGCCGTGGGGCTGCTCTGCCTCGTCGTCAGCGGGATCGTGGCGAGCTCCACGTGGGATCCGCCCGACGTCACCCCGTTCGACGCCGGTGCGCTCGTCGCGGCCGCCGCGTCGGCGTCCGACGAGGAGCTGCAGGCCCGGCTCGACGCCGCGTCCACAGGCACCGGGCTGCAGCTGACGGTGTGGGGGCCCGATGGTCGCGTCCTCGCGCGGGCCGGCGACGGGGCCCCCCTGCCCCGCGGCCGGCCGGGGTGGTTCCGCGGGCGCGCCCGGCGCGGGATCCGGCTGTCCCTCGGCGACGACCGCGTCCTCGGAGCCGCCTACGTGCTCCCCCTCGCCCGGCGGTGGGCGGGCCTCGCCTGGCTCGTCGCGATCGGGCTCGTGGTCGCGGTGGGCAGCGTGCCGATCGCGCGTCGGATCACCCGGCGCCTGGAGCTCGTCCAGCAGGGCATGGAGCGCTGGGGTGAGGGCCACCTGGACACCCGCGTGCCGGTGCTCGGCCGCGACGAGGTGGCGGCGGTCGCCGTCTCGTTCAACGACGCCGCGGAGCGGCTCGAGCGCCTGTTCGAGGCCCAGCGCAGGGTGCTCGCCAGCGCGTCGCACGAGCTCCGCAGTCCGCTGGCGCGCCTTCGGATGGCCCTCGAGCTCCACGGAGGCGACGCTCCGTGGGCCGAGGCGGCCGTCCGCGACGTCGAGGAGCTCGATCGCACCGTCGAGGACGCGCTCGCCGTCGGGCGCATGCAGGCGCTGTCGCGTCCGGTCGATCCCGAGCCGGTCGAGCTGACCGCCGTGCTGCGCGAGGAGGCCGAGCACGTCGGGGCGTCGGTCACCGGCCCCGCGGTCGTCGTCCACGGGGATCCGCGCCTGCTCCGCCGGCTCGCGCGCAACCTCCTCGAGAATGCGGCTCGGCACGGCGCCTCTCCGGACGGTGAGGCCACCATCG
>CAYMSU010000341.1:0-7245 GCA_964393165.1 uncultured Enterobacteriaceae bacterium | reverse complement strand
AACGACGGCGCTCGCCACCGGCGCGCTGTGGGCGAGCGGATGCGCCGCTGGCGGTACACCTGGCTGCTCGACGTGCAGACCGGCCGCGCGCGGCCCTGGTTCGATCGCAACGAGAAGGATCGCTACGGCTCACCGGGCTCCCCGATGTGGCGCCAGCTCGAGGATGGCGAGTGGGTCCTGCGTCAGGACGGTCGCCGGGTGTACTTCCGGGGGTCGGGCGCGTCCGACCGGGGGGACCGCCCCTTCCTCGACCTCCGCGACACGAGGACCGGCGAGGTCGAGCGCCTGTTCCGCGCCCACCCCGAGCGCTACGAGGTCGTCGTGGGCGTCACGGAGGACGGGCGGCTCATCGTGCGCTCGGAGTCCCCTACCGAGGTGCCGAACTACTACCTGGCGACCCTCGGGGAGCCCGTGGCTGCCGAGCCCGGAGAGGCGGGTCGGGCGCACCGCCGCACGCCGATCACCGAGTTCGCGGATCCCACGCCCCAGCTTCGCCGGATCACCAAGCGGATCGTGCGCTACGAGCGCGACGACGGGGTGCCGCTGTCCTTCACGCTGTACCTGCCCCCCGACTACGAGGAGGGTCAGCGGCTGCCGGCCGTGCTCGACGCCTACCCGCTGGAGTACTCGGATCCCGCCACGGCGGGTCAGGTGCGCGGGTCGAGCCGGCGCTTCGAGCGGATGGGCGGCGCGTCGGCCCTGTTCTTCCTGCTGCGGGGCTACGCGGTGCTCCACCGCACGGCGATGCCGATGGTGGGCGACCCCGAGACGGTCTACGACACCTTCGTGCCCCAGCTCGTGGCGGACGCCGAGGCGGCGGTCGCCGAGGCCACGGAGCTCGAGATGATCGACGCCGATCGCATCGGGGTGATCGGGCACAGTCACGGCGGCCTGATGGTGGCCAACCTGCTCGCGCACACCGACCTGTTTCGCGCGGGCATCGCCCGGAGCGGGTCGTACAACAAGACGACCCAGCCGTTCGGCTATCAGTCGGAGCGGCGCACGCTGTTCGAGGCCCGCGACACCTACATCCAGGTCAGCCCCACGTTCTTCGCGGATCAGGTGGAGGCTCCGGTGCTGGTCGTGCACGGCGCGGCGGACTCGAACCCGGGCACGCTGTCGTTTCAGTCGGAGATCTTCTTCGAGGCGGTGCGGGGCTCCGGGGGCACGGCGCGGCTGGTCCTGCTGCCGTTCGAAGATCACGGCTACCGCGCCCGGGAGAGCATCGAGCACGTGCTGTGGGAGCAGCTCCGGTGGTTCGACACGCACGTGGCGGGATCCAGCACGGACTGACCCTGTGCGCAGGCACGTCGTGGAAGTACTGGCGCGCCGACGTGCGGTTGCCGATCACACCTCGGGCCCGTGGCGTGTGATCCTGGTGAACCCACCCGGAGCGTCGACCGTGCCTCTCCTCTTCGCTGCGCTCGTCGGGGCGCCGGCGCACGCCGACCTTCCCGCCTCGGCCGCGCCGCGCGATCGGTTCGCCCTCGTGGTGGGCTCCACGCGGGCAGGGCTCGGCCAGCGCCCTCTCCGCTGGGCGGGCGCGGACGCCGCGCGCGTCGAGCAGGCCCTCCTCGACGTCGGGGGCGTGGACCCGCGCCGGATCACCCGCCTGCGCGATCCCACCCGCGACGAGCTGCTCGCGTCGTTCGACGCGATCACCGCGTCGGTCGGCGCCGCGGTCGCGGCCGGGGCTCGCCCCGAGCTGATCGTGTACTACTCGGGGCACGCCCGCACGTCGGGCCTCGATCTCGGCCGCGAGCAGCTCGCGCCCAGGGAGCTCGAGGCCTGGCTCGAGGCCGTGCCCGCGTCCCTGCGCCTCGTGGTCCTCGATGCCTGCCACGCCGGCGGGCTCGACGGGATCAAGGGCGCCGAGGCGGCCGCGCCGTTCGCGGTGACCGCGCTGCGGGGCGAGCAGACCGAGGGCGTCGCCGTCCTGACCTCGAGCACGGCGTCGGAGCTCGCCCAGGAGTCCGATGTCCTCGAGGGCAGCTACTTCACGAGCCACCTCGTGGCCGGCCTGCGGGGCGCCGCCGACGCGGACGCCGACCAGGTCGTCACGCTCGACGAGCTCTACCGGTACACCTACGACCGCACGCTGATCAGCACCTCGGAGACCGCCGCCGGTGGCCAGCACCCGGTGCTCCAGACCCGCCTCTCGGGCACCGGCAGCGTGGTGATGAGCCGGCTCGGCACGTCGGCCGCGGTCACGTTCGCGCCGCAGACCGAGGGGCGCATGCTGTGGGCACGCCGCGACACCGCCCGGGTGGAGGCCGAGGTCGACAAGCCCCGGGGCCGCGCGCTGGCCCTCGGGCTCCCGGTCGGCGACTACGACGTGTGGGTTACGAGCCCGCGGGGGCGCGTCACCCGCTGCCGGCACGAGGTGCGCGCAGATGGCCTTTCGGCGGCCCGAGGCAGAGGCCGCCACGGCGTTCCGGGCCCCCATCCAGCGCTTGTCGGTGCAGGCGCGCCTGCAGTGGCCGCTCCTTCGGGGGTGGGCGGTCCCCTTCGTCCAGGCCGGGGGCGGTCCGGCCTGGGCATCCACCGCGTACCGAGACGGCAACCGCGACGACCGGCAGATCTTCGCGTCGGGTCACGTCATCGCCTCGGGCGGGCTGCAGGTCGTGCCCTCCTTCCGGGGGTGGCGCCTCGTGGGGCTCTTCGTCCGCGCAGACGCGAGCTACGCCCCCGTCCTGATCAACGAGCTCGACGAGCGACACAAGAGCCGCGGGCTCGCCACGCATCTCGGCGTGCGCGTCGGCTACTGAGGAGGCGACGATGACGAGGACACCGTGGGTGTGGGGGGCGAGCCTGGTCGCGCTGCTCTCGTGCGGCCGGGTCGAGCTGCTGGAGGACTTCAGCCTCGACCTGTGGTGCGGCGAGGGCGACCTCTGCGCGTGGGAGGTCGAGGAAGGCCAGGTCGAGCGCGTCGGCACGTGGCATCGCTCCGACCCCGCGGCGCGCCTCGAGGGGCCTCGGGTGGTGCTCTCGCAGCCGGTGCCCCGCGGCGCCTGGCCGCCCGGGGCGTGCGTCACCTTCTCGTTCGTCGCCGACGTCGATCCGGGCGTCGATCTGTCGTTCGAGCTCGACTTCTTCGACGACGGCAGCGCCCAGGTGGCCCTGCCGATCCTGGTCGACGACTTCGAACGCATCGCCCATCCGCTCCTCCTGCCCGAGGCGCAGCGGCGACTCACCGTGCGCCTGCGCAAGGAGGGGCCCGGCAGCGCGGTGATCGCCCAGATCCGGGGTCAGATCGTCGACGACGGGGGGTGCGAGGGTCCGCGGGTCGATCCGTACGTTCACGCGCAGATCGGCCACGCGTGCCAGCACGACGGGCACTGCACCGAGGGTTCGTGCGGGTTCGTGCAGCCGGTGGGGCTCGCCGCCCTGTCGTCGGCGCACACCTGCGGGTGGTGCGGGTCCGACGCGGACTGCGCCACGGGCGAGGTCTGCGGCCTGCAGTGGGCGGACGAGGCGGGAGCCGCCCACCGGGCGTGCGTGCCCGGGGCGAGCAAGCGCGTGGGTACCAACTGTGTCATCGACGGGGAGTGCGCCACCGGCACCTGTCGCGAGGGCCTCTGCGCGCAGTGCGTCGTCGACGAAGACTGTGCCGAGACCTGCGACCTCCGGTCGTTTGCGCAGAGCAGCCTCACCTTCGCGGTCTGCGACGATGGCGCGGGGCGGGGTGCCGCGGGCGCCCCCTGCCTCGACGATGGCCAGTGCGCGAGCGGATCGTGTGTGGGCAGCGGTCGCTACGCCCTGTGTCCGCTGGACGCGCGGCCCTGCGCCCAGTGCGCCAGCGCCTGTGACGAGGTCGGCGTGATCGATGGCCGATGCGAGTGATCCCGAGGGTCGTCTGCGCGCGCTCTACGCCGACGTCGCGCCGGCGCTCGTGCGCAAGGGCACGCGCATGCTGGGGGCGCGCGCCGACGCGGAGGATGTGGTGCAGCAGCTCTTCGTCGACCTGATCCACCGCGGCCGCGCCGACGTGGATCTGGGCTACCTGTTCCGGGCGGTCACGAACCGCTGCCTCAACCGCATGCGGGACCGGTCTCGGCGGGCCGCGCTGCTCGCGCGCCACGGCACGGATCTGCACCCGACGGAGCGTCCTCGGGTCGACGATCGGCTGGTGTCGGTCGACGTGCTGCTCCGGACGATCGATCAGCTCGGCGACCGGCAGAGCGAGATCTTCGCCCTGCACTTCGTCGACGGCATCGATCAGGGCGCCGTGGGGCGCTTGCTCGGCGTGGATCGGCGCACCGTGGCGCGGCACGTGGCGCGGATCCGCGAGGTGGTGGCGGCGGTGGCCGGGGACGGAGGCGCCTCATGACGGTGCCCTGGTACGACCTGGAGCGGGAGCGCCTCGGCTTGCTGTCGCCGGGCGAGCGGGCCGACCTGACCGGATCGGCGGTCGACGCGGCCCGCGCCGCGCTGGCCGAGGCGCCGCCCGCGGTGCGGCGCCTGCCCGACGTGCTGCCGGCGGACTCGGGGTTGCCGATTCCGCCGCGAGGGCAGATGGCGCAGACGGGGCAGATGAAGTGGTGGGGGGGCGCGCTGGGGCTGGCGAGCCTGGCTGCGGGCCTTCTGCTGGTCTTGCTCGGGCGCCCGGGCGCCGGGGATCGCTTCAAGGGCGGCGAGGTCGTGCTCGTGGTCGATCGCGAGCGGGCGGGGGCGGTCACCCCGGACGCGCGCACGTTCCGGGACGGGGATCAGCTGCAGCCGCGATGGACAGCTCCCCCGGGGGAGCACCAGGTATGGGTGGTCGTGCGGCAGGGCGGCGCGCGGGTGCTCGAGGAGGGACCGCTGGTGGTGCGCGGCGGCAACCGGGTGGCCCTCCCGGTGGGCTTCGTGGTCGACGGGGGCCCGCTCGACGTCTGCGTGACGTGGGCCCCCGAGGGGGACTCCCGCCAGGTCTGTCGCGCGCTGACGCCCGAGCGGTAGCCGAATGGGGCAGGAGGGCTTCGCGGACACGCACAACCTCGCCCTCGGTGACTTCGCGCACGAGCCAGCCCTCTGCGAGAGCGTTTCTGGATCACGGTGAAGGCGGTCCCCGCGGCGAGCCTTCGGCCGCCGATGTCCGAAGATCAGGCCGCGAGCGGTCCCTGCGGCGAGCCTTCGGCCGCCGATGTCCGAAGATCACGCCGCGAGCGGTCCAGGGCGGTCACCCCGCCCGCGCACGTTCCGCGAAGGGGATCGGCTGCAGCCGCGATGGACACCCGAGCGGTCGCCCGAGCAAAAAGGTACGACCTCTTCGGGGAGGGCTCATGCGGGGGTGGCTGTTCGTGCTGGGGCTCGGGTGCACCGGGGGGGCCGCGGAGGTCGAGGACTCCGGGCTGCTCGAGGGAGAGCCGGACGACACACCAGACTGGGCGGCGGAGATCCCCGGCTTGTACGACGGGGTCGAGGAGAGCGAGACGCTCGGGACCGTGACGGCCATCTTCGAGGTGGCGTACAACGCGCGGCGGGAGCGCTTCAACGTGTTCTTCGCGCCGGACGGGCAGCGGGCGTACCACAAGCTGTTCTTCGAGGGCGTGACGCCAGCCGAGCAGCCGCAGCGGGGCTTCCTGGTGGTCCCCGAGCAGATCTACGCGGAGGGGCAGACGGGGGGCGCCGAGCTCGTGCTGGTGGGGGCGGGCACCGTCGGCCCGAACGATCGCGACGGCCGGGTGAACCTCAACGCCGGGACGGTCCTGGTGGAAGGCACGATCTCCGCCTTCGGGGGCACCGAGGCGTTCCGGCTGTCGCTCGAGCGGCGCGAGTAGCCCGCCGGCGAGATCCGCTGGCGCAGCGCGGAGGCGCGATCGAATCGGTCTCCGCTCCCGATCCCCGTCTCCGTTGCCAGCCAGTTGCCATTGTGAGGGTTGCCCGTTGCCCCCTCCCGGTTTCCTCACCGGAAACTCCGGCGCCTACGCGCTCGGTCGGCCGAGATGCTAGCCGCGCAAAGCGTGGCTTTTGATCGGCCTCGGTCGCGCTCCGTGGGCGGATTCGGCACGTCCGGATCTCGGGCAGCGGTCGGGGCTCACCGGGTGTAGCCCTCGCCGAGGTACACCGTGTAGATCGCGCCGTTGCCCAGCCCATCCTCGGCGACGAAGTCGATGATGTAGGGATCTCCGCAGTACAGCCGGGTGGTCCGCTCCAGCCAGGCGCTGAACCACGTGCGCCCCGGCTCCGACTCCAGCGGAAAGCTGTCGAGCCAGGCGCCGCTGTACTCGTCGTAGACATCGGCATCGACGAACGCCAGATCACCGTCCTCGTCCCACGCGTGGGCCTCGAACGTCCACACCCAGTCCCGGTAGCCGGCGTCGTAGCCGCAGGTCGCCTCCGCCCAGTCGATGCGCGGCGGCTCGTCGACGTCCACGAAGATGCAGCCGCCCAGCAGGGTGACGGCGAGCAAACTCGCAAGCGGAGCCAGGCTGATAGCGGACCGCCGCGGCCGGACCTTCGGGCTTCGCCCTGCAGGCCGGGGCCGGACCTTCGGGCTTCGCCCTGCAGGCCGGGGCCGGACCTTCGGGCTTCGCCCTGCAGGCCGGGAGGCGAGCGAAGCTCGGTGAATTCATTGTCCCTCCGAGCCGATCCTACCCTCCGCCCCGCGCGTCGACGTGGCCTCGATGAGCCGCCCCACCGTGAGGCCCTGCACCAGCACCGAGCTCACCACGATCGCGTAGGTCGCCGTGAGCACGTAGGCGCGACCCTCGAACTCCGGCAGCGACAGCGCGAGGGCCACCGAGATCCCACCCTTCAGGCCCCCCCAGATCAGGATCGGCCGGGTGCCGGGCACGAAGTCCATCCATCGGCCCCACACCCCGAGCGGCACGAGCACCGCCACCGCGCGGCCAGCCAGGTTCACCCCGATCAGCAGCCCCGCCGCGAGGACCGCCGGACCCGAGAACTCGAACGCCACCACCTCGAGCCCGATCAGGAGGAACAGCAGCGCGTTGAGCGCCTCGTCCGCGAACGACCAGACGTGATCGAGAGCGGCCTGGGTCTGGGCCGACATCGCGCGCACCCGACCCCGGTTCCCGATCAGCAGCCCCGCCACCACACAGGCGAGCGGCGCCGAGGTGTGGAGCCGCGCGCCGAGCACGCTGATCGCCATCACCAGCGCCACCGTGACCAGCACCTCGAGGTTCGGCTCGTCGAGCTCCTGGAGCAGCCGCTCGGTGAGCCAGCCAAGCCCGAGGCCGAGCGCGAGCCCGCCCACCACCTCGATGGCGACGAGCTCGAGCACCCCGGCGGCGGTGATCT
>CAYMSU010000340.1:0-7248 GCA_964393165.1 uncultured Enterobacteriaceae bacterium | reverse complement strand
AGGGCATGGGGCGGCACCTCCTGGGCGAACGATAGCCGTACCAACGGGCGACACGCATGGCGAACCCCGCGCAAACCTGGCGCCGAAACCGGATGACGACGGGGTCCGAGCTTGGTAGGTTCGGGTCCATGGATCCCGCCAAGTCCCTCGCCTCCTCCTCCCGCCCCGCTCCCACCAGCTACGGTCCGCTGTCCGCGCTCTACTTCGACCTGACGAAGCCGCCTGGCGAGGCGTACCCCGACGTCGGGTACTTCAAGCAGCGGATCCAGGAGCGAGGGGGGCGTGCGCTGGTGTTGGGCAGCGGCGCGGGCCGGCTGCTGCTGCCCCTGTGCACCTCGGGGCTCGACGTCGAGGGCGTGGAGTGCGCGGAGGCCATGCGCGACCGGTGCACGGCGCGGGCGGAGCGGCTGCGGGTGAGCCCGCGGGTGTACGCGGCGCGGATGGAGTCGTTCCGGGCGCCCGGCAACTACAGCGCGATCGTGGTGCCGTTCGGCAACCTGCAGCTGCTACCGACCGACGAGGCGATCGACGAGACGCTGGCCCGGTGCCGGGAGAACCTGGCCCCGCAGGGCCGGCTGTACGTCACGAGCCACGTGCCCTACGAGGCGATGCAGCACCCCGAGGAGACGGCGCTGACCCGGCCCACGGTCACGGCGCCGGACGGCTCGCGGATCACGCTGGAGGCGATCCGGCGGGTGGACCTGTTCGCGCAGGTCGTGCACCAGGAGAACCGGTACCACTGCATTCGGAACGCCCAGGTGGTGGCCTCCGAGGTGGAGGTGCTGCACGTCCGCTGGTTCGGGGTGCGCGAGCTGCAGCTGCAGATCGAGCGCGCGGGCTTTCACGTGATCGACGTGGTGGGCGACTTCGGCGAGGAGCCGCCGGCGGCTCACCACCAGATGATCTGCTACACGGCTACGCCGCGCTGAGCGGGGGACAGGCCCTTGCCCAGCACGGTGGGCCCGGCACGGTGGGCCCGATCGCGGTGGGCCCGGCACGGTGGGCCCGATCGCGGTGGGGCCTCAGCTGCCGTCGTAGTCGACGACCGACGGCTCGATGGCCAGCAGGTGGAACACATCCGTGCGAAGCTTGCCCGGATCGTCGCTCCACTCGCCGAAGACCTCCCAGCTCACGCCGGCGAGCTCCGCGTTCGCATCCTCCGCCCACTCCATGATCGCGGTGTGCGCGGAGGGCAGGCCGCTGTGGGCTCCGAAGTGCACCACGGTGGCCGCGCGACCGGCGGGCGTGTGATGAAACCGGACCGGACCGGCATCGGTGAACGAGCCCGCCACCTGCACCCCGATGGTGGCCTCGACGGATCCATCGGCCCCGAGGCGGCGGTAGATCGCCACATCGAACCCATCGGGGGTGAACTTGCCCTCGTTGGCCGCGGCGTAGAGCAGCTCCCGGCACCGCTGGGTCTCCGCGGGGAGCTCCGCGAAGGTCGTGCGGACGACCACCGCCGCGATGGGCGAGGGCTCCACGAACTGGATCGAGACGGGCATGCTCATCTGGTCACGGAGGATAACGCAGATGAGCCCCGAAGGTCACGGCAGCCGGCGAGCTGCCGCTGCTCCCTGCCGAAACGCTCCGAGCCCCCACCTGGGGTCGTCCCTGACCCGGGGATCCGGGATGGGTGGCCACCTGAGGTAGCGCCCGGGGCCAGAAAATGGTCCCCGACCACGACCCAGGGTCCCGCGGAAGTCGAAATTATCTGATCGCGAACGACCTCAGGTCGCACACAGGTAGAAATTCTCTCATCCACCGCGACCTCAGGTCGCGCGCCGCGCCAGATCCCGAGCCCCCCACAGGACCCTGGGTGGCGGGCGACGTCGAGGATCGCGGGCGGGGACGACCTGAGGTCGCGGACTCTCGCGGGGAGGGCGCACCCGCCAGGAGGCTGGCCTCTCCGCCCCCGCGGCAGGTCGCCACGCGATGCGGCGCGTCACGGGGTCCGGCGGCCGCCAGAGGCCGGGACCCCGTGCGGTGGCGCAGCCGCGCGCGCGGTGCAGGGCCCCTCCTGCCCGATGCGGCCTCGCTGCTCGAGTGAGATGAAGCCCTCGTGGACGCCGTCCGGGAATCATCGTGCTGACGCAGGTAGCCCGAGCGGCCCGAGCGCCCGGGGTGGCCCCTGCGTCAGCACGAGAATCCGCCCACGAGGCCCGGGGCCGGCCGCCACGTTCGGGAACGCGTGCCCGTAGGCCTGCAGACGGCTACGGCCGAACGCCACCTTCGGGAACGGCCGCCTGTAGGCCTGCAGACGGCTGCGGCCGAACGCCACGTTCGGGAACGCGTGCCCGTAGGCCTGCAGACGGCTGCGGCCGAACGCCACGTTCGGGAAGGCGTGCCCGTAGGCCTGCAGACGGCTGCGGCCGAACGCCACCTTCGGGAACGGCTGCCTGTGGGCCTGCAGACGGCTGCGGCCGAACGTGTTTTCGGGTGGAGGACCTACACTTCAGGGGCCGCGGCCACGATCGGCCTCCCGCCGCGCGGGTGAGAGCGGTTCCGACTTCGCCCTTCCGCCCCCGTCGGACCCACACCCGCTAGGATCTACGAGCACCGACTCAGGCGCCTCGTCGAGTGCTGGTGCCTGGAGAACGACGTCGACTTCAGCCCCGTCGGCTCGTGGACGCTGAAGGACGAGTCGCGGCAAGCCGGAGCGGAGCCAGACGAGTGCTACGTGCTCGGCTTGGAGGGGCCCGTCGAGGGAGGGCGGCCCGACCTCGCCATCGAGGTCATCTGGTCCCACGGCCGCCTGAACAAGCTCGAGGTCTACCGGCGGCTCGGCATCCGGGAGGTCTGGATCTACAAGGCGGGGCTCCTCACGCCCCACGGCCACGTCGACGACGCGTACCGCGAGCTGACTCGCAGCCGCCTGCTCCCAGACCTGGAGCTCGCGCAGCTCCTCTCCTTCCTGGACGTGCGGCCCACCAGCGCGGCCATCCGTGCCTACCGCGAGGCGCTCCGGGGCTCGTAGGCCGGCCGACCTCCTTCGCTCGCTACCGGCGGCGCGCGTCGGGCTCCCAGAGCACCTTGTGCAGCTGGACCTGCAGCCGCACCGGCAGCCGATCCTCGAGCAGCCACGCCGCGAGATCGGCGGGCGCCACCTCGCCCCACGCCGGCGACAGCAGCACGGGGCACCGCGCCGCCAGATCCCTGTCCCGCACCTGCTCGCGCGCCCACTCGTAGTCGCGCCGGCTCGCCACCACGATCTTGATCTCGTGGTACGGCTGCAGCAGCTCGAGGTTCGACCACAGGTTGCGCGCCTCCTCCCCCGAGTCCGGCGCCTTCAGGTCCAGGATCACGCGGACCTCGGCCGGCACCGCCTCGATCGACAGCGACCCGCTCGTCTCCAGCAGGACCTCGTGGCCCAGCGCCAGCAGCTCCTCCATGAGCGGCACCGCGGCCGGCTGGAGCAGCGGCTCGCCCCCGGTGACCTCGACCGTGGCGATGCCATAGCCGTGCGCCTCCGCAATGACGTCGCGCAGCGCGCGCACCTCCCCGCCCTGGAAGGTGAACGCGGAGTCACACCAGACACAGCGCAGGTTGCAGCCCGTCAACCGGACGAACACGCAGGGCTTGCCCGCGTGGGTGGACTCCCCCTGCACCGAGGCGTAGATCTCGGTCACGCGCAGGCGCTCGAGCGGGTTTCGTGGAGGGGGGCTCATCATCGTGCGTCTCTAACCAGTTACCTTTCGGCGCCTCCTCGAAACGAGGCCCGCACCAAGGGGGAGCTCATGCGTACGATTCTCGCCGTGGCCCTGCTCGGCTCCGTCGCCTGCACCGACCCGTTCCAGGTCGCGCAAGAAGCGGACACCATCGAGGCCTACGAGACCTACCTGCGGGAGAACCCCGACGGGCGCTTCGCGAGTGCCGCCGAGTCGCGCCTCGAGGCGCTCATGCTCGAGCATGCCAAGAAGGAAGGCACCATCGAGGCCTACGATGCGTATCTCGCTCGCTTCCCGAGCTGGACCCACAAAGACGAGGCCGTCGCCTCCCGCGAGACCGCGCTGTTCAAGCACGCCAAGAAGGAGAACACCGAGGCGGGCTGGAAGAAGTTCCTCGAGGAGTACCCGAAGGCCGAGAAGTCGCGCAAGGCCTTCGCCGAGGAGATGCTCGAGGTCCACGGGTACCTGCCGAGCCTCGAAGTCGGCAAGCTGAAGATCGAGCAGATCAACCTCGCGGAAGACCCCGAGGGCCCGCTCGACGGCTGGGCCTTCCGGGCCGACGTCAAGAACGACGGCAAGGGCGTGATCACGAACCTGGGCATCACGATCCAGTACCTGAACCCCGAAGACCGCGTGATCGGCGAGCGCCGGTGGCCGCTCGTGGCCCCCTACTGGAGGGTGCCGGTGCGCGAAGAGGCGAAGACGCCGATCCAGCCTGGGCAGACGCGCACCTGGGAGTGGACCACGGGCGACCTGCCGCCGGCCTGGGACCGCCGCGCGCGCATCTTCGTCTCGAACATCGAGCTGCAGGACTGACCGCCCTCGCCCTGATCCTCGGGTGCCAGCCGCCCGGCGCGCCGCCGGCCGTGGCCGAGTGCCCCGAGGGCCCCCCGGGGCCGGGCGAGATCCGCGTGGCCGACGTGATCTGCAGCGTGCAGGTGCCGGCGTCGGGGCGCGCCGACCGCGGCGACCTGGAGCTCGCGAACGCGGTGCTCCACGTGGTGCTCCGCGCGCCCGAGCAGTCGCTCACGCTGCGCGGGGTGGGCGGCGCCACAGTGATCGACGCCACCCCCACGGGCACCGCCGACGCGGTGCGCGAGGTCGTGCCGCTCGTGCACGGCGGCGCGCTGCAGGTCTCCTCGCTCACCCGCCACCCCGACGGGGTGACCGTCCGCGGGCCGATCGTGCCGCTGCTGCCGGAGTACCCGCCCGACGAGGGGTTTGCCGGCACCCTCGGCGAGGTCCGCTACCGGCTGGCGCCCGACGACCCCTGGCTCGCCCTCGAGGGCGCCGACGGCGTCTACGTCGACCTCGGCGGCGAGGTGGAGACGTGGGGCGAGGCCGCGTTCCTGGTGGGGCGCACGCTGCACGCCGGCGGCCCGCGGGGCTCCGCCGAGCTCACCGACCTCGGCGGGGCGGTGATCGTCCGCGGCGTCGACCGGTGGCTGGTCGCCGACGCCGAGGAGGGCTGGGGCGCCTGGGCGGCGCCGGAGGTCACCCGGATCACCGGCGAGGCGCCAGGCGCCACGTCGCTCGTGTGGCTCGAGGGCGATCGGGTGCGCGGGCGGGCCCCGATCTCCGGCCGCGTCGACCTCGAGATCCCCGCCGGGGCGACCACCGTACGCGCCGAGGCCGACGGCCGGGCCCCGTCCCCCCGGCGCTCGGTGGGCGAGGGGCGCGATCTGGCGGTGGGGCCGCCAGGCGCGCTCCGGGTGCGCCCCGAGGGCCTCGGCGAGCAGCTGCTCCACGTGGCGTGGACGGCGCGCGATGGCCGGGCCGGAGACGCGCTGGTGGGGCCGGTTGGGGCCGATCTCGCGGTGGGGGCGGGTGCGTACACGCTCATCGCCTCCGCGGGGCCGGCGTGGGCGCCGCGCACGTGGACGGGCGTCGTGAGCGCCCACGAGACCCGCCCCGTGGGGATCGCGCTCGAGCCCCGGTTCGACGCGACCGGCTGGGCGCTCCTCCGGCTCGACGCCCCCGCGAGCCGGTCGCGCGACTTCCGGGGCTCGAACGGCACCGCCGCGCGGACCGCGGCGGGCACGGGGGCCGCCTACGTCGTCTTCACCCCCGAGGATCTGCCGGCGGGCACGTCCCCTGACGACCTGCTGCCGGGAGCCCCGGTCGCGTTCGTCAACGGGGCCACCCTGCGCAGCCGCGCCGACGGGTGGCAGGTGTGGGCCTGGCCGTGGTCGGACTCGGGCAACCGGGCGCTCTACGGCGGGGTGCAGGCGCCGCTCACGTCGGCGATCGACGCGGCCGCGGCCGCCGCGGGAACGGGCCGCGGCCGCGCGCTGCGGGTGGACCTCGGGTGGCTGGCGCAGGTGGGGCCCCCGTTCCTCGCGGATCCGCAGCCGGACTTCGTGGCCCTGGGCCCGCCGGGCGGCGACGAGGCGCCGGAATGGGCCCCGTGGTTCGCCTGGCTCGACGCCTCCCGCGCCGTGATCCCCACGGGCCCGGGCACCTGGGTGGCGGTGCCGCCGGGCGCGGCGGGCCGCACCGACTACGAGCAACCGCTGTTCCGCGGGAACGCCGTGGCGAGCACGGGGCCCGTGATCGACCTGGCGGTCGACGGCCTGCCGCCCGGAGAGGTGGTGCCCGAGGCCGACCGCCACGTGGTGGAGGTCGCGGTGCGGGGCGCGGCAACGCTCACCGACGTGGTGCTGCTGGGGTCTGCCGGCGTGCCGGTGGCGCGCCTGGCGCCCCGCGAGGCAGGCGAGACCTGGGAGGGCCCGCTGCCGGCGGGGTGGCTGATCGCGGTGGCGACCGCCGCCGACGACCCGGACACGTGGGCGGTCACGGGGCCGGTGTGGCGGGCCCCCGTTCCTTGACGGCGGCGACCATCGCCTCGACCCCCTCGAGCGGCGTGGTGGGGAGCACCCCGTGCCCGAGGTTGAAGACGTGGCCGCGAGGCCCCGCGGCGTCGCAGATCGCGTGGACCCGGCGCCGGATGTCCGCCGGCGGCCCGTACAGCGCGGTGGGGTCGAGGTTGCCCTGGATCGGCGCACTGCCGAGCACCTCGCGCGCCCGGGCCACGTCCACCCGCCAGTCGAGCGCGAACGCGTCCGCCCCCGTTTGCGGCAGCAGGTGCAGGAACGGCGACGTGTCGCGCGTGAAGTACAGCGCAGGAGCCCCCGACACTCGGGCGAACGCCCGCTGGACCGCCGGGAGGGCGAAGCGGACGTAGTCCTCGACAGACAAGATCCCCGCCCAGGTGTCGAACATCTGCACGGCCGCCGCGCCGGCCTCGATCTGGGCCTGCAGGTAGTCGCCGACGACGTCGGCCAGGCGCCCGAGGAGCACCTCGGCGGTCTGCGGATCGCCGAAGAGCATGCGCTTGACCTCGAGCCAGTCCTTGGACCCCGAGCCCTGCACCATGTAGCAGAGCAGCGTGAACGGGGCGCCGGCGAAGCCGAGGATCGGCCACTCGGGGCGCGCCTGCCGGAACCGCCGCAGGGTCTCGGGCACGACCGTGAGCACCTCGCCGAGGTCGGGAGTGCGCAGCGCGTCGACGTCGGCCCGTGACCGCAGGGGCTCGGGCAGCGAGGGGCCGTGGCCCTTCTCGAACACCACGCGCTGCCCC
>CAYMSU010000339.1:0-7322 GCA_964393165.1 uncultured Enterobacteriaceae bacterium | reverse complement strand
GCCATCTCGGCGATCAACCAGGGCGGGGTGGCGCGATACCTCGGCAAGCCCTGGGATCTCGAGGAGCTCTGTGCCGTCGTGCGGGACGCGCAGGCCGAGGCCGTGCGTGCACGCCTCAGTCGGGAGCTGCAGACCGAGATCCTCCTTCGCGAGCGGATGAGCGCCCTGGCCGCGATGCGCGGGCGCGTGCTCCACGACCTCGCGAACGCCGCGTCGCGCCTCGACATGAGCGCAGCAGAGCTCCGGGACCTCGTGGCCGGGTGCGCGGCGCTACGCGGGACCGACGACGAGCAGGCGTTCCTCGCAGAGCTGCACGACCTGGACGTCACGGTGCGGTTCCTCACCGATCTGCACCTGCGGGTGAGGGGACTCAACCGTAGCGACGAGCCCCTGCTGGAGGTGCTCGGGGTCGTCGACATGCTGCACGGGGCCACGGTCCTCGCGCACTCCTCGGTGCCTGCCGGGGGGCGGGTGGACATCGAGGGAGATCCCGAGGTCCGGGTCCTCTGCGACCGCACGGATCTCGGCCGGATCCTCCTCAACCTGCTGACGAACGCGGCGCAGGCGCTGGCGGAGGCGCGGGTCCCCGAGGGCCGCATTGCCGCCGTCGTCACCGCGCGAGACGACCGGGTGCTCGTCGACGTGATCGACAACGGCCCGGGGGTCCCGGCGGAGCTGGCCGAGAGGGTGTTCGAGGAGTCCTTCACGACGCGCGGGGACCGGGGCAGTGGCCTGGGCCTGGCGATCTCGCGGCGCCTCGCCCGAGCGAACGGGGGCGAGCTCGCGCTGATCCAGGAGGACCGCCGAGGCGCCCACTTCCGGCTGACCCTGCAGCTCGCGCCCGTCGCGCAGTCGACCGCGAACCTGGAGCCCCCCGACTCCGCCTCCGTTCGCTGACTCAGGGCTCGACCGAGGTCATCTGGGGCAGCACCGCGATGAAGGTGTCGCCCTCCCGCGTCACCCGGTGGGGGTTCACGAAGGCCCACACGATCTCGCCGCTCGGGGTGACCTCGAACGCGCGCCCCACCCAGCTGTCGGTGACGAGGGTGTGGCCGTCAGGCAGGCGCTGCACGGCGCCGAAGAAGGGCGACGAGAAGGGCGCCTCCGGTGTGCCGCGGTACGTCCAGCGCGCTCGAAGCGAGGGGAGCACCAGCTCGCGGATGGCCGATGCCCGGCCTCCGTCGAGGCCGAAGTTGTCGAACAGCAGCAGCCGGCCCTGGCCGAGGATCTGCGCGTCGTGCTGACCTCGCCACGGGCCCTGGGCGGCCCACACGACCTGCTCGAGTGCGGGATCGATCACGATCAGGGCCTGCAGCTGGCGGACCGACACGAGGACGTGCCCTGGCTGGACGGAGGGGAGCCCGGGGATGGGAGCCTCGATCCGATGTACGCTGTTGCAGTGGAGCAGATCGCCGTGGGCCGGCGCCATGTCGGTGACCCAGTGGGCCCACGGGCTGCGCAGCAGCGCCCCCAGGATGCTGACGTCACGGCGCAGCTCGCCGCCCGCGGAGATCCACCACAGCCGGTCGTCCACGACGGGGCGGGTCGGGTGCAGCGCCTCGATCACGTGTGCCTTGCGGGCCAACACGAGGATGCTGCCGTCGCCCAGGACCTCGAGGTCGTGATGGACGCGGGCGCGCAGCGACCAGCGGATCGTCGAGTCCTCGGCGAGACGGACGAGGCCGTGACCCTCGAAGATCGCGAGCAGGTCCTGGTCGGGGAACCGGTGGACCCGCCGCCAGTAGCGGGTGCCTCGGCCCTTGCCCGAGATCGGGCCGTCGCCGAAGACCTCCTGCCAGCTGCGGGCCCAGGTGTGCACGATGGTCCCGTCGCGGCGCATCAGGTAGGCCGCGGCTGCGTGGCCACTGGTCCAGAGCACGAGCCCCGGGCGCTCGGCACCGCGGGTCACGCCCTCGACCACCGGGGCCGGCATGTCTCCGTCGGTGTAGCCGAGCGCCTCGAGCTCGGCGATCTCAGCGCGCTGCGCGGGCGTGTGCAGCGCCGGATCGAGGGGCCGAAACGCGCCCGCGTCGGGCAGATCGGCCACCGGCGCGGCCTCCGCGGGCCGGCTCACCTCCGCCTCGGCGGCGGCCTGGGCGGGATCCTCGCGACCTGGACCGGTGCCGGGCGGGGCCCTGTCGGGCGACCCACATGTCGCCAACAGCCACAAGATCAGGGCTCACCTCGCCGACGCGCGCCGGCCCCGCGGAGCCGACGTTACGCTGTGGTCCATGGAACGAATCGAGATCCCCGGCGGGGCCAGCTACAGTCCCGTCGCCCTCACCGACGTCATCATGTCCGCTCCGCTGGCGTCGCGCATCCTGCTCGGTGCCACCGGTCCGGGCCAGGCACTGTCCACCGCGATGATGGGGTTGTACCTCGGCAGCGCGGCCGTCGACTGGATCGCTCGGCTGGGGGTCCGGCCGATCGACTTCCAAGCGGAGTTCGATGCGGACTGGAACTCCCTCGAGGACATGCCGCCAGATGCCCGGGAGTGGGAGGTCCGTCTGCTGGCGCAGGCGATGAACGACGAGTTCGTCGACGAGCGAGTGGAGCGCACCGAGCTCGCCAAGCTCGTCAACGACAAGCTGACCGCCTACATCGCGGCCATCACGGGGCAGGAGATCGTCACGAGCAGCGAGGTGCGCAACTTCACGCTCACCAAGCTGGTGTTCCCCTTTGCGCAGGGCACCTGCGACATGGTCAGCGGCGATATCGCCATCTTCGAAGACACGGGGGTCTTCGAGCCGCACGTGATCACCCACGAGTTCTGCCATCGAAAGGGCTACTTCAAGGAGATTCACGCACAGGTGCTGTCGTTCCTCGCGCTGCGCACCTCCGGAGAGCCCTTGCTCGTGCAGGCCGCGCGTGCCGAGCGCCTGCATCGCAACCTCGCGGTCCTCGCCGACGGCGATCCCGAGCGGTTTCAGACGCTGGTGGAGACCGCCTGCCTGCGCTCGGAGCTCTACGCCTCGTTCGCCGAGTTCCGTCCCTCCGGCAAGCGCCACGGGCTGCTCGCCCAGGGCATGCGGGCGCTCTACGATCAGCGCATGCGCCTCACCGGGCAGAACGGCTTGTCCGACTACGACCTCGGGTTCACGAACTTCCTGTGGACGTTCGGGCGCAGCCCCCGCGCCCGCCAGCCAAGGGACCACGCCGCCGTTTGAGAGCCCTCCTGTTAGGCTAGGCCGCCCAGGCAGGAGCGCCGAACGATGGAAGGGCGCAAGATCACCGCCCGCAAGCTGATCGCGCAGTACCGGCGGGGCGAGCGCATGTTCCGTCACGTGGTCCTGCCCGATGGGAGCCCGCTCGACGGGGAGGTGCTCGACGGTGCCGAGCTCTGGGGCGCGGCCATGCCGCACGCCCGCCTGCGGGGGGCGAGCCTCGTGCGCACCCGCATGCAGCGCGCCGACCTCCGCCATGCAGACTTCCGCGGCGCCGATCTCGAGGGTGCCAATCTGTGGCGCGTCCGGCTGCAGAGGGGCCTCCTCGTGGGCGCCCGGCTCGACGGCACGATCCTGGAGGGCGCGGATCTGCAGGGGGCTCGCCTCAACGAGACCCGCTTGTACGGCACGCAGCTCGACGGCGCGGACCTCCGGGGCGCCGACCTGTCGGACTCCGTGCTCCGCCGCGTGAGCATGGAGGACACGCGGCTCGAGGGCGTCGACCTGTCTCACGCCACCCTGATCGACTGCGTGCTTCCGACATCGATGAGCGAGGTCACCGACGTTCAGCTCGCCACGTTCGACTGGCGCACCGTGGCCCGGTCACTGCACCGCCCGGGGATGGTCGAGCTCCTCGAGCGCGCGGGCATGCCCAAGCTCGCGGCCACCTACCTGATCGACGCGCTTCACGCGATCGGCACCGTGAACCTCACCACGATGCTGCACTCGGTGTTCCTCGCTCACGCGCCGAGCCGCCAGCCCTTCGCCGACATCCTGCAGCGGGCGCTGTCCGACGAAGGCGTGAAGTCGTGGCACGTTCCCCGCAACGACGAGCTGTCGGGCTTCGACCGCATGATCCTGTGCTGCGATCACGAGCTGCTCCTTCGCCCGGGCGTCCTCGATCAGCTCGAGATGCTCTTCACCCGCGAGGAGGGGCGGGCCCGCATGGTCTTTCCGATCCTCCTCGACGACGTGCTCGACCAGGCGGGTGCGCCCCCCAGCGGCTGGCCGCGGGCTCAGGTGTCGGTGTACCGAAGGCTGCGCAAGGGTGTCGTCGCGGACTTCCGCGAGCGTGAGGAAGGCTCGGGGCCCTGGTGGGACGAGGTTCAGAAGCTGCTCGAGTCGCTTCGCGCCGCCGACTGATCAGGGGTAGCGATCGTCCGTCGCCCGCCTGCGCCGTCTCGGCTAGGGAGCTTGCCCGAAATGTGAGCGACCCGCTCTCGGGTCGCCAGTGATGTGCAGGGAGGCGTCGATGCGGCCGTATGTGGTCTTGGTCCTGGCGGGGGGATGTGGCGGAGAGACAGGGGTCTCCAGAATCCTCGAGCCCCCCAAGGTCTCGATTCAGGCGCCCTCGCCCCAGGAGCGCATCCGGCTCGGTGGCGAGCCGATCGTGTTCATGGGCACGGCGACCGACTCCTTCGACCTCGCCCCTTCCATGCTCCTGTGGTGGTATCTCGACGAGGACACTCGCTTTCCGCCGAGCACTGTCGGGGGAGACGGAGTGGTGACCCTCGACTTCGACCCCACCGACGTGGCGCTCGGTGAGCACCTCCTCCAGCTGGAGGCGACCGACCGCGACGGGCAGCAGGCGCTGTCCGGAGTCCGCTTCGTGCTCGACGGCGCGCTGTCCGGTCCTACGGTGGAGATCACCGCGCCAGCGAGCGGAGCCCTGTTTCCGCCGGGCAAGGAGATCACCTTCCGCGGCCAGGCGGAAGACAACAACACCGATCCGGCCGACCTCGAGTTCGCCTGGCGGTCCGACGTCGATGGGCCGCTCACCGGGGCCATCTCGGGCGACGGTCAGTCGGTGCTGTTCTACGATGCCCTGTCCCAGGGCCCCCACGAGATCTCCCTCGAAGCGACGGACGTGGACGGAGAGGTCGGGATCGACACGATCCAGGTGTCGATCGGCGACATCGTCACTCCCGCGGAGCCCGGAGACCTCGTCTTCTCCGAGCTGATGATCAACCCCCAGGTGGTCGACGACGACGTCGGTGAGTGGCTCGAGTTCTACAATGCAGCCCCCTACGCGGTCGACGTGGGCGGCTACACGCTGCGCGACGAGGATTTCGACAACTTCACGATCGAAGGCCCGCTGCTGGTCGCGCCGGGAGACTACGTGGTGCTGTGCGCCGATCCCGACGCGGGGATCAACGGCGGGGTGCCCTGCGACGGTCCTTTCCGCCGGCAGGCGTCGGGCGCCGTCGCACTCGGGAACTCGGGCGACGAGGTGATCCTCGCTCGCCCCGACGGGGTCGTCATCGACGAAGTCGTCTACTCCCGGAGCTGGTACTCCGCGGGAGTCGCCATCGGCGTCGATCCCGACGAGCTGTCGGCCGACAACAACGACGCCGAGTCCGACTGGTGCGACCAGTCCACCGTGATCTCGACCGGTGGAGAGCCGGGAACCCCGGGTCGGGAGAACGACGACTGCTGACCAGGTGCTAAGCTCGAGCCGGGGAGCTTGCCGAATGGGGTGGCTGGCAATCGCATGGTCGTGGGTGATCGGGGCGCTCGCCGCCGAGCCCCCCGGGCCCGAGCTCGGGCTGGGCCGCTACCGGGCGGTCCTGTTCTCCGCCCAGGACTACGCCGAGGGCTCGGGCATCCCCGACCTTCAGACGCCGACCAACGACATCGAGCAGCTCGGAGCGCTCCTGCGAGAGCAGTACGGCTTCGAGGTCACCCTCAAGCCCGACGCCACGCGTGCGGAGATCGTGCGAGAGCTTCAGGTGCTCGGGCGCGACGCGGACATCGACGACGTCGTGCTGATCTACTTCGCCGGCCATGGGCAGCTCGTGGAGAGCGAGGGCGTGGGCTACTGGCTTCCGTCCGACGCGGTGCTCGACGACAAGAGCACCTGGATCATCAACAGCAACGTGCAGGCCAACATCCGCGCGATGCGTGCGCGGCACGTGCTGCTCGTGATCGACGCGTGCTTCTCGGGGGAGTTCGCGCGCGTCCGCGCGCTCGATCCCCTGCTCGAGGAGGGGCCGCCGCCCGGCAGCCGCCTCGCGCGCCGGCTGGTGGTCGATCCGAGCCGCATGTACCTGTCGTCGGGAGGCAACGAGGTGGTCAGCGACGCGGGGCCGCCCACCCGCAACCGCGACGGGAGCGAGGGGCCACCGCTGTCGGTGTTCGCGTTCTTCCTGTCCAAGCTGCTCGAGGATGCCCCCGAGCGGTACGTCCTGCCGAGCGAGCTGCTCCCCCCGCTTCGGCAGCGCGTGTTCGAGAACGCGGCGCAGACTCCTCGCTTCGGCGTGATCGCCAACACCAACCACATCGGGGGGGAGGCGGTGCTGGTCAACCGGGCCGTCGCTCCTTGCGACGAGGACGTGCAGGACTGCGCGTCGGTCGCGAGCGCGCCCGCCCGTCCCCCCGTCTGGCGCTACGATCCGGAGTCGCCGGCCTTCGCGGATCCCTACGGCCTGCGGGTCGACAAGCGGATCGCCGTCGGCCTCCTGGGGATGGGCGCCATCGCCACGGGAGCGGCCTCTGTCATCCTCGGTCGGTCGGCCGCCAACCTGCGCAGCGACTGGGAAGTGGTCTTCCAGGCGTGCCGCGGGGAGCCGGTGCCGCAGGACTGCGACCAGCTCACCGAGCGCGACGCCACCCAGCAGCGGCTCAGCGGGCGGGTGGCGTCTGCGGCGGTCCTCGGCGGGCTGTCCGCCGCGCTGCTCACGAGCTCGGTGATCACCGTGTCGCTGCCGGGTCGCGCGCGCCGGGCGGAGACCGGGGGAGGCCGGAAGTGATCGGCACGCTCCTCGGGCTGGCGCTCGTCGGGTGCACCCTGCCCGACCTCGACGATCTCGACGAGGACGGGATCACCTACCGCGAGGACTGCGACGACGACGATGCCTCGATCGGTCGTGAGTGCCCGACCCGGTGCGCGAACGGCTGGGGCACGATCCTCGAGCTGGCCCCTCACGCGAACCTGCTGGTACCGCCTGCCGAGGAGGCGCCGGTGCTGCACGTCGATCCCACATCGACGGTCACCGGGGAGGCAGCCGACGACGGCCAGATCCGCCAGCCGTTCCGCAGCCTCGCCATCGCGCTCGAGACCGCGGAGGCCCTGGGCACCCGCGTGTACGTGGCGCTGGCGCCGCACAGGGTTAATGGTTCCCAAAACATTGGAAGCGTGAACACATGAAACAAGCCTTG
>CAYMSU010000338.1:0-7347 GCA_964393165.1 uncultured Enterobacteriaceae bacterium | reverse complement strand
AGACGTCGAGCGGTGTGAGCTCCTCGAGGCGCTCTTCGGGCACGGGCCGGTGGAGCAGGTCCCCCTCCCCGAGACCTACGCCTTCTGATTCGACCGCCACGCCGCCTCAGATCGCGGAGCTGACTCCGCTTCCGAGATCCCGTGGCAGGCCGACCGGCGCGACTCCCCGATGCCGATGTGATGCACGGCACCCCCATGCCGATTCGGCTGCGCCGGGCTCTCACGGAGTGGCTGGAGCGCGCGCAGCAGGCCCGCCGCGTCGACCTCGTCAGCCCGTCCGCAGTCGCCGAGGGCTTGCTCGGCGCGCTCGAGGCGCGCGCGCTCAATCGGCTCCTGGGCGGTCCCGCCTACGTGCTGGGCGACGATGCAGCATTTCTCGACGGCCTCCTGCACGGTCTGGTGCCCGAGCGGACCGAAGACGACGACCCTTCCGATCCTCCCAACCCCGAGGTGTCCGAATGACGCGCGCGAAGCACGATCTGAAGTCCTGGGCCCGCGAGAACCTGAAGGGCGTGGAGAACACGCTCTTCCCCTCGTTCACGCCCGATCTGTCCGAGCTCGACGAGGCCGGCATCCGTCACGACGTGAGGCAGAGCATCGCCCACGGACATCGACAACGTCGTGGCCGTGAAAGTAGGCGAGCTGGGCCTGTTCGCCGACGTCGCGCACCGCATCGGCGACAAGGTGCTCGTGGGGTGCCCCGTGGAGCGGTACGTGCCGCTGCTCCAGCAGGGCTTCGGCATGCAGTGGATGGGCGCCGGCTGCTACGAGGTGCTCCAGTCCCCCGAGAAGCCCTATCTGGTGGAGTACTTCGACCTGCTGATGAAGGGGAGGGTCGACGCCGCGATGGAGATCTACTGGAAGCTCGCCCCGATGCGGAACCTGTTCGAGGAGCAGTTCAACAAGACCGTGATGACGGGCACCTACAACTGGCACCAGCAGAAGTTCTACCAGTGGTGTGTGGGCGGCAACGGGGGGCTCACTCGGCAGCCCGCCATGAAGCTCCACCAGTGGGAGATCGACACGATCAAGATGGGCTTCTACGCCATCGACATCGTGCCCCGGGAGAACGACGAAGAGTTCTTCGTCGGGCGGACCAACTGGGCGCGCATCCATGGTGCGGACACACCTGCGGTCGAGGCCCCAGTCAGTGCTCGACCCGAAGTGTCGGACGGAACTCCGCGCGAGCAGGCGCGGGCCTGGGCCGTCGCGCTGTCCGAGGCTCTCGCGGAGACCGAGGCCGAGCTCAAGCAGCTGCCGATGCTGATCCGGCCGATGCTGAAGACCACGTTCCGCAGCAAGACCGGTCGCGACGTTGCGGGCTGGCGGCAGGCGCTGGACGCGCTGGTGACCAGGCTCGACCGCGGGGCTCTCCCCGAGGGCCGGATGGACGGGCTCGATCGGCTTCGCGCCTACTGGGTCGAGGCTCCGGCCCAGGCCAGCCGCATGGCGAAGAGCGCGGAGGAGCGCGAGGCCATCGCGGCACGGATGGCGGATCGGGCCGCGCTGGTGGAGCGCTTGATGTCCGCCCTCGAGGCGCTCCCGGCGCGCTGATCTCTGGCCCGAACACCGCCCACGTTCGCGGCCGGGAACCTTCGGCCGCCGAGGTCGCAGGCGCCAGAGTGTCGTCACGGAGCCAGGGCGGTGAGTCAGCCCGGGAACCATCCCACGGTGAGGTCCGTGAGCTCGAGGGACTCGAGCGTGCCCTGGCCGGTGCCGTCGATCACCTCGAACGTCACGTCCTCCAGCGACAGGTCCAGCTGGGTGTTGCCGTAGTCGTCGCCGGGCTCGAGGAGCAGGTTCACCCGGCCGCCGATCGCATCCGCCTGGCCTGCGATCTCCGGCTTCTCCTCGATCACGTCGTCGCACTCCAGGCTGTCACCCAGCCGACGACCCCACTGCACCCGGAGCACGACGTCTTCGTCGGGAAGCGCGAAGTTGCGCTGCACCCGCTGTTGGCTCTCGAAGGCCTCGCTCGACAGCTGGCCGGCGACGGTGAGGAGCAGCGCGTTGTTCGACGCCTTGTCGAACAACGCGACGTAGACGTCGGCGCACGACTGGAGAACGACGCCGTCCTCGGCGAGCACGGCGTAGATGGCCTCCTGCAGACGCTCGGCCTCCGACGTACCGGTCGGAGGCGTGGTGCCCCCGTCGCCGCCGTCGGTGCAGGCCACGGAGCCGAGGGTCAACGCGAGGATCGGGCCGATCAGAGTGCAGACGCGCATGGAACCTCCCGTCCGCGCCTGCTCACGATGGCCCATGCGAGCGCGAACAGCAAGCGCTCAGCGCTTCTCGTTGGGCCACCGGTCCGGCTTCTCGAACAGCCGCGGATCGGTGTTGTCGTTTCCGCGAATCGCGTCGTTGCAGTCCTCGGTGGACTCGCCGGTCTCGAGGAACACCTCGGTCCAGTCCGCGGTCTGCTGCAGGCCCGTACGGAGCGAGTCCTCGAGCAGACGGTCGCCCAGGAGCGTGACCTGCAGCGAGGTCCAGTAGGCGTTGTAGCCGACCGACCCCTCGGGGGTGTCGACCAGGATGTCGAGCGACCAGATCTGGTCCCAGCTGTTCCCCCCGCTCTCCGAGAAGAACCGCTCCTCGAGCCAGCCCTGCGTGAGCAGCACGTCGCGCGGCTCGCCATCGACCTCGATCTGCAGGGTGCGGTGGTCCCACTGCTGGTCGTACCAGATGGCGGTCAGGGGGTTCTGCTTGTAGGTCTCCTGGACCGCCTGGAGGCTGTCGCACGAGCCGTCTACGAAGCACTCGGTGTCGCTCGTGAACGAACGCTCGGCCCACAGCGTGGTCTCGGACTCGAGGCACACCCGGTTCGGCTCGGTGGCGAGCTCGACGACGTCCGCCACTGGGAAGGCGCTGCTCCGCACGCGGCCGAGCGGGAACTTCTGCTCCTCGGAGGTGACCCCCTCGGGCATCTCAAGGTCGCCGAGCAGCTCCTCGTCGAGCCGGTCGAGCTCGACGTACCAGCTCGCATCGAGTGGCTCCTCCGGCTTCTTGACCGCCGCGAGCTTCTGCTCGATGAACGGCAGCAGCTCGGCGACCGCGAACTCGAGGTCGGAGACCTTCTCGGTGCGGAAGTTCGTGAAGATGAACGTGGTGGCATCCTCGATCTCGGGGGGCGGATTCTCCGCCGGCGGGGGCTCGGGCGCGCACGCCACCGTGAACAGCACCCCTGCAGCGATCATCGACTTGTGCATGTCTCCACCCTCCTCGGTCGCGGGCGGCACCCGCCGTCGGCTCCGCAGTATACCCTGGGCAGGTGGACACGATGGTCCGGCGGTTGCCCGTTCGGGGGGCGTTCCACCTCCGGCGCACGCTCGGGGGCCTGCGACTGTGGGGAGCCGCTCCCTGGGTTCGTGTCGACGCCTCCGGGGGCTGGCTCGCGGCGCGCACGGGGGAGGGCCCCGCCACGCTGCGGCTGTGGATGGAGGGCTCGGCGCTGTGCGCGCGGGCGTGGGGCCCTGGCGCGTCCGTGCTCCTGGCGAGGGCCCCGCGCATGGCCGGCCTGCACGACGACCCGGAGGCCGTCCCCCTCGAGCACCCGCTGCTGGCGCGGCTCGCCAAGCGCCGGCGGGGCGTCCGCCTGCCCGCCGTCGACGAAGTTTTCCCCACGCTCGTCGCGGCGATTCTCGCCCAGAAGGTCACCGGCAAGGCGAGCGCCGCGTCCACGCGCCAGATGGCCTGGTTCTGGGGCGAGCGGCCGCCCGGCCCGCGCGACGACCTGCGGCTGCTGCCCGCGCCCTCCGTCCTGCGCGACACGCCTTACGCCCTGTTCCACCGGATCGGCGTGGAGCGGCGGCGCGCGATGGTCGTGATCGAGGCCGCGCGGCGCGCCCGCCGGCTCGAGGCCTGCGTGGGGATGCCGTTTCCGGAGGCCTCGGCGCGCCTGCAGGTGCTCCCCGGTATCGGACCGTGGACCGCCGGCGTGGTGCTCGGCCAGGCACTCGGCGACCCCGACGCGGTGCCGATCGGCGATTATCACCTGCCCGACGTGGTGGCCTGGAACCTCGCGGGGGAGCCTCGAGCCAACGATGCCCGCATGCTCGAGCTGCTCGAGCCGTTCCGGGGCCAGCGGGGCCGCGTCGTCCGCCTCCTCAAGGGCAGCGGCTCCCTGCCGCCCAAGTGGGGACCGCGCTCGGAGGTCCGGGACATCCGCGGGATGTAGGAGGCCGGTCAGGCGCCGCAGAGAGGCTCGAGCATCTGCTGGAGCGCGTCCTCGGCGGAGTTCGCCGCCACCCCCAGCGGGACCAGCACGGAGATCTCGGCCTTGGCGAGGTCGAGGTGGGCTTCGAGCTCGAGGCAGGCGCCTTCGTCGATCTCGCCCGCCTTGCAGGCGCCCTCGACGGCCGCCTCGAGGTCGGCCCTCTGCATGACCAGCGCGAAGTCGTTCGCGGTGACGGCCACGCTCACCGCGGCGCAGCCCCCCGAGAAGTCCAGCTCGGCCTCGATCCACGAGGTCACCGGGTCTACCGGCACGCGCACCGCGGGGTAGTCGTCGGTCAGGTCGACGCTGAAGAGGTCATCGAGATCGATCTCGACCTCGTCGATCTTGTGCTCGGTGGCCAGCGCGACCGCGCCGGAGACCGGGCAGGGGCAGCCCATCTCGAACGCCAGCGGCTCGGTGACGGTCCCTACGTCGACCCGGACGAACCCCTCCGGAGAGGTGACGACCGCCAGGCCCCACAGCTCGGCGCCTCCGCGCTCGACGTCGAGCTCGAGCTCCACCTCGATCTCGCGGGCTTCGTAGGTGAGCACGCCCTCGACCGCGAGCTCGTCGAAGAACCCGTCACGGTCGACGATCACGGTCCCGTCGAGGTCCTTGCCGTCGACCGAGAAGTCGTCGTCGAAGGTCAGCTCGGTGGGCGCGAACAGCGAAAAGCGGATCCGCACCGTGCCGTCCAGGCCGTGGCACTGGTCGTAGGCCAGCACCAGGTCCCCGTTGACGAGGGACAGCTCCACGCACGGCAGGGAGCCCCCGCTGCGCACGTCGACCGCCCCGTCTCGGGCGTAGTCCAGGGCCTGGGGATGGACGAACACGCCCCCGACGGAGGCCGCGAGATCGAGCGCCGCCTGCTCGGCCGCGACGGAGGGCGCGCTGCGCGCGCCGACCGCGGTCACCTCTTCGGGAACCGGAGGCCGCTCAGGGGGCTGGTCTTGCCCAGTTGGTCCGGGCTGGCAGGCGAGCATGGCAACCAAGACGAACATTCGTGCTCCCGAGTGACCGCGTCGTCATCGATATCCGGCTGGCGGTTCTCGGCCAGGTGGAGCCCTCTCGAGCGAGAGCCGATGAAGCCGGTGGAGGTGCGCGTGCTCCCGCCTGCCCACCACACGCTCGAAGCCTGCCTCGACCGGATCGATCGCCTCGGGGTGTTCCCAGAGGCCGCCCAGCGCATCTTGCAGGTCACCCAGGACCCGAACGCCGATCTCGGCCACCTCGAGGTGGCCGTCGCCAGCGACCCGGTGCTGTCCGCCCGCGTGCTCCAGGTCGCGAACTCCGCGCTGTACGGGCAGCACCACCAGGTCGGGTCCGTGCGCCGGGCGGTCCAGCTCCTCGGCCTCGACGCCACCCGCGCCATGGCGTTCGCGCTCGCCGTGAGCGCCCTCGGTCGCGACGGGGACCAGGTCGCTCACGATCTCTACGACCACGCGCTGGTGACCGCCGGGCTCATGCAGCTGCTCGCCCCCGCCGTGCCCGGCGTGCACGGCGGCCTGATGTACGTGGCCGCGCTCACCCACGACATCGGCCTGCAGCTGCTGCTGATCGTGGAGCCCGACGCCACCAGGGAGCTGCTCCACAAGCTCGGCCACGATCGGAGCCTGGTGCACGCCGAGCGGGTCCACTTCGGCTTCGATCACGCTCAGCTCGGAGGCGCGGGGCTGCGCCGCTGGGGGCTTCCCGCGCCCGCCGCCGAGCTCGTGGAGCACCACCACCAGCTCGTGGCGAGCCAGAACCGGCCCCGCGCGCTCCTCGCCGTGGCCGACTTCGTGGCCGAGGGGCTCATGGTGGATGGCCTCGAGCCGACGGACCTCGCCGACCGAGGCCGATGGCACCCCCTGGCGCCCGTGCTCGGCATCCCCGACGAGCACTGGGACGTGGTCGCGGACTCCCTGCCCGGCGTGTTCGCCGACGTCGCGTAGTCCCGACCGACCTGATCCCGCCCTACTCCCGTCGCTCGCACCCCGACAGCGCGGTCACCCAAGCCGTGACGAGGTCGAGGGCGGCGGGGTCGGCCAGGGTGACCCCCACCGGCGGCATGCCCTCCTGCGCCAGCCGCTGAAGGCGGGCCACCAGCACCGATCGGTCGGGGGCCCCAGGCTCCACGATCCGCGCGCCGTCGAGGCCCAGATCTCCTGCCCGGGGCTCGTCGCACAGCCCGGTGGACTGCAGCGCGGTCGTGTGCCGCAGGTCGAGCGCCGCCCGGCCCGCGACCTCCGGCCGATGGCACATCGCGCAGTTGATGTGCAGGTAGGCGCGCGCCCGCTCGCCCACCGAGACCTCGCCGTCGAGCGGGGGGAACGGCGCCTCGGCCCGCGGGGGCTCCTCGAACAGGCCGATCGCCTCCAGCGTGAGCAGCTGATCGGCCGTCCGCCCGGTGCGCGGGTACGTCGCGGGCACGGCCAGCTGCCGCGTCTCGAGGCCCAGGGAGCCGCCCGCCGCCGGCGTGTGGCACTGCACGCAGGCGCCCCGGTCGGGGACCACCCAGTGCGGCTCCCCCTCGATCACGGTGCCCGCGGGCCGCCACACGGCCTCGGTCTGCGCCTCGTTCCAGACGTAGCTGTAGCCGCCCCAGTCGCCGTCCTCGTGGCGCATCATCAGCCGCGTCTCCAGCCGCCGGCCCCCGCGCACCATCTCCTTGACGAGCACCGTGCCCACGGGGAACGTCCAGTCGCCGTCGAGCTCGACCGTGATCCGGGCCTCGTCCGGGAGCGCCATCCAGCGACGCTTGGTCGCGCCATCCGACCAGAAGGGCTGGGCCACGGTGTAGGGCACCAGGCCCGCCGCCGGCTGGGTGGGGTCGTCGGGGTCGACGCACCCGGTCTCCGACAGCCGCGTCGGGAACGGGGGCCCGGGGTCCGCCGGCCGGAGCGCGTACACGCCGCCGCCCCCGTCCTGGTCGAGGGCGAACACCTCCCCGTCGGCGTCGGTCGCGTAGTGCACGAGGCTCAGCCCGGTGTCGGGCACGACCGAGACGACCGCGGGGTCGTCGTCGGAGATGTCGAGCGCGAGTACGTCGCCGTCGTAGTAGTCGCTGAACAGCAGCGTCCCCACGAGGCCGGGCAGCGCCGTGCCGCGGTACACGCCCCCCAGGATCACCGACTGCTGGCCGTCGTGAGGGT
>CAYMSU010000337.1:0-7396 GCA_964393165.1 uncultured Enterobacteriaceae bacterium | reverse complement strand
GGCGAGGTCGCCGAACTTCGCGGGGGCCCGGCGGAGCTGGTTCCGCAGATCCTCCATGAGCTCCTCGGCCTGCTCGCGCGTGCGCTCGTCGCCGATCCGCACGAAGATCCGCCGCACCTGCACCTTCTCCGGCACGGCGAGCTCGTCGGTGTGGGCGTCGAAGTAGGCGCGCAGGTCCGCCTCGGGGATCTCGGCCTCCCGGATCTTGTCGAACACCTCCTCGCGGATGAGCAGGCTCGTCATGATCCGCCGCACCTTGGGGTCACGGTAGATCTCCCGCCGCACCGCCTCCTGGAACAGGATCTCCTCGGTGATCAGCTCCTCGAGCACGCGCCGCCGGGCCTGCAGGTCCGCCCCGCGCGCGGCCTCGGGCGTGCGGCTCGCCTCCTCCGCGAACTGCTGATCGGTGATCACCCCGTCGCCCACGCGAGCGAGGACCGCCCCATCGGGCGCCCGGGTGGGCGGCGCGCCCCGCTCGACGTCGCGCGACGCCGTGTCTCCGCAGCCCGCGAGCAACGCGACGAGCAGCACCATCACAGCAACGAGCATCCGGCTCCGCCTCCCGGCGGGCGGTATCCCGAGCCCCCGAGCCCGG
Organism: uncultured Enterobacteriaceae bacterium; assembly: GCA_964393165.1. GTDB lineage: Bacteria > Myxococcota_A > UBA796 > UBA796 > DRPG01. Next base: position 6,801 of record CAYMSU010000337.1, on the reverse strand, counting down.
CAAGCACCGGCTCTGCGCTGGTCATTGGGTTAAACGCCGCGCATGCTCTATCTCCTCCTCGGTTCTCTCGCGTTTCCAGCCGACACCCCTGCGCCGAGCGACCTCGGCGGCCGCCTGGTGGTGCAGACCAAGCTGCCCGCCGAGGTCCTGGTCGACGGCGCGAAGCTCGCCCAGATCTGGGCTCCGGCCACGGTCATGTTCGACATCGAGGCCGGCCCCCACGAGCTGCGCGTGTACACCCAGGGTGAGCCCACCAACCTGCCCATCGTCCTCAAGGCGGGCAAGGAGCTGTCGGTGGTCGTGGGGCGCACCGGCATCACTCTCGAGGAGTCCGCCGTCGCCTCCGCCCCGGCCGATGCAGCGACCGTCCCGGTCGAGTTCCGGTGCGTGGGTGCGCCGCTGCAGATCCGCCTCGATCGGGAGCGCCTGCAGCTCGCCGAGGGCGACAAGGTGTCGGTCGACCTCGCACCGGGGCGACACGAGATGTCGGTTCGCAACGCCGCGGGCACCGTGATGTGGGCTACCGGGACCCTCGAGGTGCAGCCGCGCCGGGGGCTCGTCGTGCAGGTCAGCGACGGGCGCATGCCCGAGCTGTTCGGGCCGGGGCGGTTCCACGCGAGAGGAGGCGGCTGAGGGTCTTGGGTTCGACGCGCCCGCGGCGAGCAAGCTCGCACAGCTTGCGGTTCAGGATCCTCGCGGCGTTCCTCGCCGCGATGACCGCCATGCTCTCCGCGCTGGTGTTCCTGATGGTGCAGTACCAGGGGGTGAGCCAGCTCCAGGGCCTGGTCACCGAGGGCTACCTGCCGCTCGAGCTGCTCGCGAACCAGCTGGCGGCGGAGCAGCAGCGCATCGAGACGGACATCGGCCGGCTGCTCCGCGAGGATCGCCGCCCCGGCACCGGCGCCGAGAGCCTCGCCTCGATCTACGGCGACCGGCTACAGCAGACGCTGGACGACAGCATCGCGCAGGCGCGAACGGCCGCGCGGATGACCACCTCCCCCGAGGAGACCGCCGCCCTGAACCGGGTGCTCGTGCACCTCGAGCGCAGCGACAAGCTGGTCGAGGGCTGGCTCGTGCTCGCCCAGCAGTTCGTCCATCTGTCCGAGACCGGGCAGCGAGCGGCCGCCGCCACCCTCGCCGAGTCCCTCATGCAGGATCGGCGCGCGGTGAGCGAGGAGCTCGAGCAGCTCTCGCGGCTGCTCGACGACCGGATCCAGGCCGTCATCCAGGCCACCGACCGCAAGCGCCGGTCGGCCAACGCCGTCGCGCTCGGCCTCACCACCGCGGCGCTGATCCTGTCGGTCACGATGATCGTGGCGGTGCTCTACGCGCTGCACCCCATCGGGCGGCTCACCGCCCAGATCCAGCGGCTCGCCGAGGGCGACTACTCCGGCGCCCCCGTCCAGGTCCGTGGCGGCGACGAGATCGCCGTGCTCGCGGCGGAGTTCAACCGGATGGTGCGCGCCCTGCAGCTGCGCGACCGCACGCTGGTGGAGCGCGCGGAGCAGCTCAACCGCCTCTCCCGGTACCTCGGGAGCGTGCTCGACAGCCTGGAGGACGGGCTGTTCGTGGTCGAGGCGGGGGTCGTCACGGTCGCCAACCCGGCCGCCAAGCGCCTGTGGTCGCTGCAGCAGGACGAGCCGCCGCCTCCTCCGGCCGCTGCGTGGGTCGCCGAGGTGGGCCACCACGAGGCCCACGTGGGGACCGCGGTCTACGAGATCCGGGTGCATCCCTTCGGCGACAACGGCGTGGTCGTCGTGGCCTCCGAGGTCACCGAGCAGCGCCGGGCGCTCGAGCAGCTCGCCCGCTCCGAGCGGCTCGCGCTCGTCGGCCAGATGCTGGCGCAGATCACCCACGAGGTGCGCAACCCGCTGAACGCGCTGTCGCTCAACGCCGAGATGCTGTCCGACGAGCTGTCCGCCCTCGACGGGGCCCGCCGGTCCGAGGCCTGGGACCTGCTCGCCACCATCGTGGGCGAGATCGAGCGGCTCACCCGGGTCACCGAGCACTACCTGCAGCTCGCACGGCGCCCCCCCGCCCGCCTGCGGGCCGAAGACCTCGGCGGCCTCGTGCAGGACGTGGTGCGCCTCGTCGGCGCGGATCTCGAGCGCCAGGGGGTCACCGTCGAGGTGCGCTGTGCGGCGCTGCCGCGGCAGCTCGTCGACGGCAACCAGCTCCGCCAGGCGCTGCTCAACGTCGTGCGAAACGCGGCCGAGGCCGGCGCGAAGCGCCTCGAGATCGGGCTCGGCGCGCGCGACGAGGAGGTCCGCATCGAGATCCGCGACGACGGCCCGGGGATGACCGAGGAGGAGGTCGAGCGGGCCTTCGACCCCTTCTTCTCGACGAAGGCCGCCGGGACCGGGCTCGGCCTCGCGATCACCCGGCAGATCCTCGAGGACCACGGGGGCACGATCCGGGTGGAGTCCGCCCCCGACCGGGGCACCGCCCTCGTGCTGGTCGTGCCGGTGCGCCCGGCGCCCGACACCGCCGAGCTCTCCGATCCCCCGCCTGCGGAGCCGTGATGACCGAAGCCGCGAGCACGGTGCTCGTCGTCGACGACGACGCCGCCAACCGGGTCACCCTCGAGCGGATCCTGCAGCGGGAGCGCTACCGGGTGCTCCACGCCGAGAGCGGCCGCGACGCGATGCAGCTGCTGCGCAGCGAGCGCGTGGACCTCGTGCTCACCGACCTCAAGATGCCGGGCATGAGCGGCCTCGACCTCCTGCGGGCGGCCAAGAAGGTCGATCCGGACCTCGAGGTGGTGGTGATGACCGCCTACGGCACCGTCGAGACCGCGGTCGAGGCCATGAAGGAGGGCGCCTACGACTTCGTGAGCAAGCCCCTGTCCCGGCTGCAGCTGGCCACCGCGCTGCGCAAGGCGCTCGAGAAGCGGTCGCTGCAGCTCGAGAACCGCCAGCTCCGGGAGCAGCTCGACGCGGTCGGGGAGGGGAAGCTGATCGGCCGTTCCGACGCCATGCGCGCGCTCATCGACGAGGTCGAGCAGGTCGCCCCGTCGGATGCAACGGTGCTGCTCACCGGGGAGAGCGGCACCGGCAAGAGCCGGCTCGCGCGGCTGCTGCACCACATGAGCCGGCGGCGGGATCGGCGCTTCGTCACCCTGAACTGCGCGGCGATCCCCGAGAACCTGCTCGAGAGCGAGCTGTTCGGCTACGAGAAGGGGGCGTTCACGGGGGCCTCGGCGCGCAAGGAGGGGCGCTTCGATCTCGCGGATCGCGGCACCCTGTTCCTCGACGAGGTCACCGAGATGAAGCCCGAGGCCCAGGTCCGGCTCCTCCGGGTGCTGCAGGACGGGGAGTACGAGCGCGTCGGGGGCACCGAGACGCTGCGCACCGACGTGCGGGTGGTCGCCGCCACGAACCGCCGGATCGAGCAGGAGGTGGCCGAGGGCCGGTTCCGCGAAGACTTGTACTACCGGCTCAACGTGATCCCGCTGGCGGTGCCCCCCCTGCGGGACCGCGACGCCGACGTGACCCTGCTCGCGCAGCACTTCCTGGTGCGCTTCAGCGAGAAGAACCGCAAGCAGGTCCACGGCTTCACCTCGGAGGCCGTGGATGCGCTGCAGGCGTGGCACTGGCCGGGCAACGTGCGGGAGCTCGAGAACGCCGTCGAGCGCGCGGTCGTGCTCGCGCGGGGATCCAAGATCGGCGTGCCCGACCTCCCCCGGCAGCTGCGCGAGGGGGCCACGAGCCGGCAGAAGCTCACCTTCGAGGTCGGCACCCCGCTCAAGGTGGTCGAGCGGCGCATGATCGAGGAGACGCTGCGCTACTGCGACGGCGACAAGGGGCTCGCCGCCTCGCTGATGGGCATCACGGCCCGCACGATCTACCGCCGCGAGGCGGAGTGGGCGCAGGAAGACCAGCGCTGAGCGAGCCCGTGGGGGCCGGAGGGGCCCCCTACTCCCACTTGTCGAGCTCCTTCATGTCGGTCACGATGTCGTCGCCCACCGTCAGGTTGACCTGGTAGCGGCGCACCGCCCGGTGATCGGTGTCGCGGCCGAGGACCGGGCTCGCGTAGCCGTCTTTGTCGACCTCGAAGCGGTACTTCCACACCTCGGTGCGCGCCGCGTCGCGGCCCGGCATCTGCAGGCGGGCGGAGGGCGGCCCCCAGGCCATGTAGATCATGTCGCGCGACCAGCCCTTGCGCACGTCACCGGCGACGATCAGGTCCCGGATCCGCTTGTTGTGCTTGTAGAACTTGTCCCACAAGCCCTCCTTCTTGAGCCAGGCGTTGCGCTCTTCCGTGGTCTTGAGGCGCAGCCACCGCTTCTGGTCCTTGTTGTCGACGAACACGCGGAGCGCGCGCCAGTGCTCGAGCTCGTCTTGCGGGAGCTTGTCGAGCTTGCCGCCGAGCAGGAACACCAACAAGCCGGACAGGAGCCAGCGTGGGCTCGTCATGGGATACCTCCGGGCCAGGCGGTCCTCCTAACGGCGACCCCCGCGGGCACGCGAGCCCCTTCTCACGGTCTGGAGCCGCTCCGTCGCCACATCGTCGGGTTCGTCGGGCGACAGCGCGCCGTCCATCGGCTCGGTCTCGCGCGAGACGGTCTTCGCGGTGGGGTCGACCGCCGACATCCGAGGAAGCGTCGCGTCGTACTCGACCTCGGCGATCGACGACTCCTCGTCGATCCGGGTCGCGAGGTCGCCGGGGTCCCCTCCGTCGAGGCGCTCGGCCCACCGGCTGGCGCGCCACCGCAGGATCAGCAGCCCGGGGAAGAACACCAGGAGCCCCTCGAGCAGCACCAGGAGCAGGATCGGGAGCCAGGCCAGCGCCTGCATGCCCTGGACCTCGGCGATCGTGCTCGGCACGTTCGACCAGCGGGACAGCCCGGTGAGCACGTTGCTCCACACCAGCGGCCCCGTGATCGACGACCACGCCGCGGCGCCGAGGCCCCCGCCCGCCGCCAGCGGCCCGGTGATCAGCAGCAGCGGTGCGATCTCGGCGAGCAGGGCGGCCCCGCCGGGCGCAGGGGGCCGCGGATCCCGCCACGCCAGGGCCATCCCCGCGCCCGCGCCGAGCAGCGGCGCGGCGCAGAAGGCGAGGAACAGGGGCATGGGACTGGCCGCCTCGGGCGCGAGCACCGGCACCACGGTGCACCACAGCCCGTAGCCCACGCTGAAGACGCCCAGGTACAGCACGAAGCCCATCCGCCGGAACGTGCGGAGCCCCGAGCGCACGTACCGCACGCCCACCGCGCCGACCGGACCGGCGGTGACGGACCCGAGCAGCGCGCCGTTGAGCATCAGAAGCTCGAACGGCTCGAAGCGGCCGAACCCCGCGGCCTTCGTCCAGATCACCTCGAACTCGGTCTGCTGGAGGGCGAGCACGCCGATCAGCACGAAGCCGACCGACCACACCCAGATCCGAAGCGGCCAGAACACCGGCGTGCGCACGTGCACCGCCGGCTCGGTGCGGAGCCGGCGGGTGGCGAGGGTGCCCGCCAGCCCGAAGGCCGCACCGATCGCGAGGTGGCCCCAGAAGCCGAACACTGCGTAGTGCAGCAGCGCGCTCGTGCTCGCCCCGATGATCGGCCCGACGGACACCGGATCGGGCGGCGCCGCCTGGACGGCGGCGGCCCACAGGTCCGACATCGACCACACGTGGACCGAGGGCAGCCACACGAGCCACGCGGACAAGGCGGCGGCGAGCATCCCCGCCACCGGTCCGGCGAGGTACGGCCGCACGACCGGGCCCCGCGTGACGAGGCCCCCGGCGACAGCCCAGATGAGGCCTGCCAGCCCGTAGCCGACCCACAGGAGGGTCAGCTCGGCCCGGAGGCCCTGGGCGGCGGCCTCCCGAACGGCCCCGCTCCACGGCACGAACGCGGCCGCGGAGGCGATTCCGGCGAGGGCGACCGTGATGACGAAGCGAAAGGACATGCACGATCCGATGCCGGCCATTGTGCCGCATGGGGAGAGCCCGCGCCATGCGCCCTCGACGCGCTACCAGCCGACCTCGGCGGCGCCTGCAGCGAGCCATCCGCGGCGACCGCGGCCGTCTTCCACCAACAGGAAGCCGTGGTAGGTCCGGTCGACCCGGACCTCCGCGCCGAGGGGCAGCCGGAACGGCACTCCCGCGTTGACCGAGGCGTCGTCGCGCACGGGGGCCTCGCTGTCCACGACCACCGCGATCGGATGGGCGGCCAGGCGCTGGGCACCGACCGCCGAGGTGCCGCCTACCAGCAGGCCTCCGACGAGCAGGGCGAGCGCCGCCGCCCGCACCGGAGAGACCGGGCGAACTTGACGATCCCCTGACCCTGCGCGCAGCAGCTCGGACGGCCGCCCCCCGCGCTGCCACCACTCGTGGACGAGCCACGCCGACCCCAGAACGGTCAACAGGAGCCCGAGCAGCCCGAGCTCGCCGGGCGTGACCACGGCCATCCACCCGGCGGGGAGCGGGGCGGCGGGAGGCACCACCCCGAGCTCCGACCGAGCGAGGGCGAGGTTGTGGTGCACAGCCCCGTCCCGCGGCCGCAGGCGCGCCGCCGCCCGCAGGTGCGCGATCGCACGGGGCGCGTCGCCCTTGCGCAGCCAGGCGGTGCCCAGGTTGTAGCTGAGGACCCCCGAGGCCCGGCCGCCCTCGTCGGCCACCCCGCCCCAGGCCTCGATCGCCTCGTCGAGGCGGCCCTCGTCGTAGGCCGCCGCCCCCTCGGCCACCGCTCCCGCGTGGGCCAGGCTCGCCACGAGCATCCAGATCACGGCGACCCTCCCACGGTGCGCAGGATCTCGTTAAAAATTATTGATGATCTGCAAGCCTATGATTTAGAAGAAACAGAAGAGAGAA
>CAYMSU010000336.1:0-7420 GCA_964393165.1 uncultured Enterobacteriaceae bacterium | reverse complement strand
TGCCCGCTGCGGATCTCGCCGGGGGTGGGGAGCTACTTCCGATCCGTCGTACTAGGTCCGGCATACCGACCGGCCTGCAGGGCGCAGCCCGAAGGTCCGGCTGCGCGCGGAGCCAGCTTGCAGGCCGGTAGGTGAGTGACTTCACCCCTCCTCGGCGCCGTCGGACACGCCCTCGGAGCTGCGGTGCCACGCCTCGAGTGCCTCGACGATGCCGTCCGTCGCGTCGACCTTGAACGTGTGCGAGGTGAGCCGTCGGACCTCCACCGGGTTGTCGTGGAAGCCGAGCTCGATCAGCGCCCCCGGGAGCTCGTTGAACTCGGGCGAGATCTCCGAGTAGTCGCCGAGCCGGGCACCCCGGCTGCGATACCCGCGGTCGTGCTCGCGCACGTGGCGATGGATCGCTTCTTCGAGCAGGTTCGCGAACCGCACGCTCTCCGGGTAGGCCGCGCGCCAGGGATTTCGATTGATCCCGGCGAATACGGTGAGGCCCTCGGCGCGTCCGCGGGGTGCGGCGTTGGTGTGGATCGACAGGTATACCGCCTGTTCCCCCTCGGGGTGGGCCCAGCTGGCCCACACGGGCCGCAGGCGCATGTCCGAGATCGGATTGCCGCACTCGTAGTAGGGCAGGTCCCGGGGGGCACCGAGCAGCTCGACCTGGTGAGGCATGGCCACGTCGTACATCAGGTGGTTGCGCACGTCGTAGTCGAACTCGGGCGCGAACACGAGGCGGCCGCCGCCCATGCGCACGGCATCGGCGGCGAGGCGGCCGCCCCCGCTGCCGGTCAGGGTGATCTCGACGAGATCTCCCTCGAACAGGCAGAGGTCGGCGAGCGGCCACCAGTGGCCTCCGTGCTCGCGCTGGTCGACCACGACCCGACGGACCGTGCCACCCGCGTGCACCGTGAAGATGGCCTGGGGATCGTGCGAGGGCTCGGCGTTCCAGCGGCTGTACAGGTACCAGTGCCCATCTGTGGGCACGGTCATCCACCACACCATCATGCCGTTGGGCTCGAGGCGGGTGTAGCCGCCCTCCTCGGCAAGGGGGGACCGAACCCGGTGAGCGACCTCGACCCCGCGGGCCGAGAAGTGGGCGTCGTCGGAGATCACCCGCAGCGGATTGCGGTCTCGCTCTCGCAGCGCGATCACGGTGCCGCCGGCCTCCTCGATGGCAGGCGCGAGGTACTCCGAGACGTAGTCCGCCGTCCACTCGTCCTCGACCATGCCGTAGCGGCGGCTGCGCTGCTGGCCCCACGCGAAGGGCAGGCCGATCTGACGCCGCCGGTGCAACTTGTAGCCGTGGCCGGCGGAAAGATAGACCACGAGGCCCTCGAGCGGGCCCGACGGCTGCTCCGGCACCGGGTAGGGCCCCGTGGGGCCAGGCACCTCGGGCTCGGGGGCGCGCGGGAGGACCGCCCGCACGATGAACGCCGAGCTCGCCAGCACGATGCCCGCGAGCACGAGGCCGAAGGCGGAGCGGACTCCCCTCACGAGTGACTCGGGAGCGGCGTGAGGCCAGGTGAGAGCACCAGGATCATGGCGAGGCCACCAGAAGGGAGACGGGCACGTGGGTGGGCGTATCGCGGGCATAGTCGTCGTAGGCCGCCCGGTCCGGAAAGGTACCGGCCAGGTAGTCCAGCTGGAACAGGTTCGGCTGGAACGCGCCGCCGGTGTCGGCCAGGATCACCAGGCGCAACTCGGGCCCGTGCTCGCCGGGCCACTCGAGGGCCAGCAGCTTGCCGAGCCCCACGTTGAAGACGTCGCCTGCCACCGCCGCAGCGGGACGCAGGGGCGTGCCCTCGAGCCCGAGGATCTGCTCGACCTCGCGGAAGTACCAGAACCGCGGCTGCAGGTCGAGGTCCTTCACGGACGGCTCCCAGGGCAGCCCATTGTTCCGGTGCACGTTGTACAGCGGAGCACGCCCGTCGGGCAGCCGGACCTCGATCGTACCCTGCAGCAGCGCCTGGTTGCTGCCGTCCCGCGTGAGCCAGACCAGCGGCTCGGCGAGGCCCGCCGCCCGCCCCCCGGGCTCGAACGCACCGGCGTACACGTCCATCCGAGTGAGCTCGTGACGCACCCCCGGAGCTCCGTCGGCCTCGTCCGAGGGCACCGCGTAGAGCGCGGTGTCGAATCGCGAGGTGCGCCTGGTCGACCCCTCCACCCGATACACGACGTACTTCGTGAGCCGGAGCTGGTCGGGCTCCACCCGGATCTTCCGCTCGACGGAGGCGTCGACGTCGGGCAGCCAGCGGAGCACTTCGAAGTGGCTCGCGAGCCAGCTCGGGTCGTGCAGCCGCTGGTGCAGCGCCCCCCGATCCTCGAAGGCCGTCCGCGCGACCAGATCCAGCGTGCGGAGCACGTCGTCGAGCGACACGTCGAGCTCCGCGAGCATGCCGGTGGTCGCGAGGGGACTGTCCCGCGCCCGCAGCCGGCGCAGCGTGTCTGCCGTGTGCATGGCGACGAGCCCGAGATCGAGGGGGGCCGTGACCACCCGTGCCGAGGACCAGGCCGGGAGCTGGGGCACGAAGAGCTCATGTGGCGCGAGCTCTCGACCCGTCGCGACCCCCTGGGGCCCGCGCTCGTCCCAGCCGAACGCTGCCGCCATGCACCACCACATCATCGGGAGGACGGTGATCAGCGGGTGGCGTAGAGTCGCAGGATCTTCGCCGCCTCGTCGCCAAAGTGGGCACGCACCACGGTGAAACCCTCGAGCGTCTTGTTGGCCCGCACGTTGAACAGCAGGAACTCCTCAGAGTTTCGGACCCGATCGATGCTCTCTTGACCACCGCGAACGAGGACGAAGCCGTTCAGGCTGCCCCCGTGGGCTCCGAGGAGCACGGGCTCGAAGCGCTCGATCTGCCCTTCGGCGTGCAGCCGGCGCAGGTAGACGAGCATCTCCTCCCACAGCGCCACCGCCTGGTGATCCCGGCCGGGAATGACCCGGTTCCAACCGATGAGCAGGCCTGCGTCCGCCATGTGTGCGCCTCCGGATGTTCGGCGCCCTTATCCGCGGGGGAGCAGGCCGTGCAGGTGGTGCTCCAGCAACCCGCTCGCGATCCCGTCCAGGTCGACTTCGTCGTCGGAGGACAGGACCAGTCGGGTCACCAGCTCGCGCATGCTTCCGACGACGCAGGCCGCGGAGATCTGGGGATCCCGGCACCGCACGAGGCCGCTGGCGGCACCCGCCCGCAGGCTCTTGATGACGTAGGCGTGGAGGTCGTCGTCGAACTGGCGGAGCCGCTCGTCGACCGCGTCGTGCAGGCCCACTGCCTCGCGGAAGATGATCCTCGTGAGCGGCCGATTCGACAGGACCGTCTCGAAGATGCGCACGACCGTGGCCCGAAGCTGCACGTCGAGTGGCGGCGCGGAGGGCGAGGTGTCGACCCCCACGATGTTCGACCGCAGGTGCACGATGAGGTCGTCGAGCAGCTCGAGGAAGATCGCGTCCTTGCTGTCGAAGTACAGGTAGAACGTACCCCGGGCCACCCCGGCGGCCGAGACCAGGTCCGAGACGCTCGTGTCGTGGTAGCCGCGATCCGAGAACACGCCGAGGGCGGTCTCCTTGATCTGGATCCGACGCGCCTCCCGGCTCTCCTGCCCGCGACGGACCCGCCCGTCCAGATGACTCCCGCTACCCATCCCGCTCCCCGAAGCGCTCCCCGAAGTGGGCGTCGACCCGTGCGCTCACGATAGCCTGGACGTGCGCGGCGAGGTCCGGCACCGCTTCGGGAGGCTGATCCGCGGTCGGCACCGGAGCGTCGCAGAAGACCGTGACCGAGCCCCCGGGGCGCATCAGGCCGCTGCCCGCGCGGAGGATCTCGAACATCCCGGTGACCGTGGTGGGAACGATCGGCACGCCGAGCTCCTGGGCGACCCGGAACGCGCCCAGGCGAAAGCGCTGGACGCGACCGCTCCGCGTGCGCGTCCCCTCCGGAAACACGAGGATGGACCTGCCGTGCTCCAGCTCGCGCGCGAACGCCCGGGTGAGCTGCGCCACACCGCTGCCCCGCCGGACCGGGATCGTGCCGCGCTGGCGCATGAACCAGCCGTAGACCGGGATCCGGAAGTGGCTCGCGAGCTCGACACCCTGCTTGAAGTGGGGGGTGGCGCAGTACATCGTGACGTGGTCGAGCAGGTTGACGTGATTGCACGCGAAGATGTAGGGCGTGCCAGGGTCGACCGCGGGATCCACCACCGCGCGCCAGCGGGCCCCGGTGAGGGCCACCTGCCCGCGACAGTACAGCCGCGACAGCCAGTCGGTCCGGTGCGACGGGACGAAGAGCGCCGAGGCCATCATGGTCGACATCATCGGGATCATCCAGGCCAGTCCCGCCGCCCACAGGGCGCCCGAGGCCACGTGGTCGAGCAAGGTGGGAGGGCGATCCCAGGGCGGCGGGAGCTCGCTCACCCGACCACCTCGAGCACCCCCGCGCGCACCTCGAGCTCCTGCAGGCCGAGCGTGAGCACCTCTCCGTCGATCATGGCGGGCACCGGGCGAGGCAGGTGGAACTGGACGCGGGCTGCTCGCTGGCACCTCACTTCGCGCATGTCGGGATGGGTGCCCGCGAAGATGCGGGGGAAGCTCGACAGGAACCGCAGCCGCCCCATCTTCCCGATCTGAACCACGTCCACCTCGCCGTCGGCGATGTCGGCAGCGGGGGCCATCCGCATGTTGCCCCCGGTGTACCTGCTGTTGCAGAAGGACACCAGCGTGCTCGCCGACGCGTCGACCTCCTGCCCGTCGCACGCGTGGGGGAACTGCTCGGCGCGCAGCGACCACAGGGTCTGCAGCACTGCGAGCACGTAGCCGCCGGTGCCGAGCCCCTTGTACCGGCGGTTCGTGAGCGCACCGGCACGCGCCGAGAAGCCAAGCGAGAGCAGGTTGACGTAGTGGAGAACCCCGTCCTGGTGGCGCAGCCGCACCGCGTCGACCCACCGCGTACGGCCCGCCCGGAGGGCCCGAACCGCCGCAGAGGCGGAGTCGATCCCGAGATCCCGGACGAAGGAGTTGCCCGTGCCGGCGGGGAGGATGCCGAGCGCCGGCCGCCCCCCGTCCCCAGCCTCCTGCAGCAGACCGTTGACGACCTCGAAGGTCGTCCCGTCCCCGCCGACCGCCATGACGACCTCCGCACCGTCTTCCACCGCCTCTCGCGCGAGGATGGTCGCGTGCCCCGGCGCCTCGGTGTGGCGGGTCGACACTGGGCCCATCGCGCTCGCGAGCTCGTCGAGGAGTGGGGCGACCAACCGCGCGCCGCGCCCCCCGCCCGCCGCCCGGTTCACGATGATCACGGTCTTCGACATCGCCCCTGGCCTAACTCTCCGCCTCGCCAGGCGCCGCGGACCCGACTTGGCTATGCTGTGGGCCGCTCGTCCCCCTCCGGGGTCGAGTCCCCTCAGGAGGAGGATCCCATGAACGCGTTCCGCTTTGCTGCTATCGCTGCTATTGGTCTCTTCGCTGCCTGCGACGGCGGCACGGTGTGTGACGAGGCTGCCGACGCTCTCGAGGACTGCGTGCCGGACGGCGGCACCACGGTGACCGGGACGGTCACCGAGGAGCAGTGCGAGGAGGGCTCGGCCGCCGAGTGTGGGTCGCAGTGCGTCGTCGACGCCATCGACGACGGTGGCTGTGACGCCGTCCTCGACGCGTCGGCGAACGGCGACTACCTCAAGTGCGCCCTCGGCTGCCTCGAGGACAAGAAGGGCAGCTGATCGAGGCGCCCGCTACCTGGTCCAGCTCCTGGACCGTCGCATTCCCGAGGGGTCCCCGCGAGAGCGGGCTCAACCACTCGGGAATGCTTGCATCTGGGCTCGCGTCGTGTGCGCCCGTAGCTGGTCGACCAGCGCGGAGCGCTTGAGCTTCATGGACGCCGTGCGCGGAAAGGCATCGGGCCACTCCACGAACCCGGCGACCCGCTTGGCGTCGGGGAGGGTGCGGTTACGCGCGCCGAGCTCCGCGACCCATGCGGCCGACCCGTCGTCGCCAGGTCGCACCACCACCACGAGCTTCTCCCCGAGGAGCTCCCGCTCGGGCCACAGTGTGTTCGCGGCGAACACCGCGAGCTCCTCGACCGCCACCGGGCGAAACGCCTGCTCGATGTCCTCGGGGTAGATGTTCTTGCCCCCAGCCGTGACGATCACGTCCTTCGTGCGACCCACGAGGTGCAGGTGGCCCGAGGCGTCGAGCCAGCCGAGGTCGCCGGTGTACAGCCAGCCGTCCCGCAGGGTCTCGGCGGTGAGCAGGGGGTCGTGGAAGTACCCGCGCATCAGGGTCGGTCCACTCACGCAGACCTCGCCCACGCCGTCGCCGTCGGGCCGATCGATGCGCACCTCGACGCCGCGCACGGGGCGGCCGACCGAGTCCGCTCGATACGGGGCGAGGCCGTTCACCGTGATCACCGTGCACGCCTCGGTCAGCCCGTAGCCGATGATCACCGGGATCCCGAGCTCGTAGAAGCGCTCGGCGAGCCCGCGGTCGGTAAAGGCGCCTCCGCAGAACATCAGCCGCAGGTGCCCCCCGAACGCCTGATGGATCGGCGCCAGGAGCCGACGGCTCAGCGCAGTCCGCGGTCGCTTGCGAGTGAGCGAGCGGTTGAGCGACGTCACGGCGCGGAGCGCCCCCTGCTGCCACGCCGGCCGCCCCGTGAGCGCGTCGTCGATCGCGCGCCGGAACGCCTCGAGGAGCAGCGGCACGACCGCCATGTGGGTGATCTGGTAGCGCTGCATCGTGAAGCGCAACATCTCGGGCCGGAGCGTGCGCTGGTGGACCACGGTGGCGCCACACACGAAGGGGCCTACGAACCCGACCATGAAGTCGATCGCATGGTTCGTGGGGAGCACGGAGAAGTAGCGATCTCCAGGCTCCATCGGGAACTGCTCGAGGAGTGCGTCCAGCTGGGACAGGTAGGCGCCGTGGGAGAGCATGCATCCCTTCGCCCGCCCTCCGGTGCCGGAGCTGTACACGATCGTCGCCAGATCGTCCCGCTGACGCGGCCGCGCGGGCAGGCGCGCCTCGGGAAGCGCCGACCACCGCGACGCGCCGGGCAGCGGCTCGTCGGGCGGCGCCTCGCTCACCCAGACCTCGAGGCCCTCGGGCAGCGCGTCGCGGAGGCCACGGTAGATGCTGTACTCCGTGACCAGGACCCGCGGTCGGGCGTGGTCGAGCAGCGACGACTGGTCCGGCGGCTCGAGCTTGTAGTCGAGCGGCACCAGGACGGCGCCAGCGCGGAACACCGCCACCGCCGTCACCAGCCACCGGGGCTGGTTGCTCATGAGGATGGCCACCCGGTCCCCAGGCTCGACGCCGACCGCCGCGAGGCGCGCGGCCAGCCGACCGGCCGCCTCGTCGACCTCGGCGAAGGTCCACCGCCGAACCTCCCGACGCCGGCTCGCCTCGACGAGCGCGAGCCGAGAGCCATGCCTGACC
>CAYMSU010000335.1:0-7422 GCA_964393165.1 uncultured Enterobacteriaceae bacterium | reverse complement strand
CGCGCCGTCCGAGGCGTGCAACCTCGCCCGCCTCACCCATGCCCCTCACATCGTGCTGATCTACGAGTCTGGCACGATCCGCACCCGGCCCGAGGTGCTGCCGCTGTCGATCGGCGACGGCGAGCTGTCCCGCACGGCGCTCACCAACGTCTCGGTGCCCGAGATGTTCCGCTACTGGCTGCAGGGGGGCCACATCACGGTCGGGTTCCTGGGGGGCGCGCAGATCGACCGCTTCGCGAACCTGAACTCCACGGTGATCGGCGACTACGCGCGCCCCACCGTGCGCCTGCCGGGAGCCGGGGGCGCGCCCGAGATCGCGGCCCACTGCCAGCGCGTGCTCGTCGTCATGCGGCACCGCCGGCGGGCCTTCGTGGAGCGGGTGGACTTCGTCACGTCGGTGGGGGCCAACGTCCAGCGCGTGATCACCGACCTGTGCGTGCTGTCCCCGTCCGAGGGCGACGGCGAGCTCGAGGTCGTGGCCCTGCATCCGGGGGTCACCCTCGCCCAGGTGCGCGAGGCGACCGGGTGGGACGTTCGCGTCCGCGGCGAGCCCGGGGAGGTGGCGGAGCCCACCGAGGAAGAGCTGACGGTGCTGCGTGACCTGCGGGCGCGCACCGAGGCCGCTCGGCAGGGCTGACGGTCAGAGCGCCCGGCGGGGCGCGACCACCACGTTGGCCATCAGCACCCCCACCGACAGGCTGGTCGCGACGAGCACTGCCGCGAACACCCCGTCGATGCCGGACACGACGTGGTGCTCGACCAGCTCGAGCACCGCCCGCAGGCCGCGGCTGCCCGGCACCAGCAGCAGGATCCCGGGCACCAGCAGGGTGCTCGCGGGACGGCGGCGGATCCGGGCGACCAGGTTGGCGACCAGCGCGAGCCCGAAGCCGGCGGCGCCTGTGCCCAGGAGCGGCCCGAGGACGCTCTCGCCGAGCTGGGCACAGCCCACTGCGATGCCGGGGGCCAGCACCACCCAGCCGACGTCGGCGGGGCGGGCCCGAAGAAGCACCGCGAGCGTGAGCCCGAGGGCGGGGAGCACGGCCCAGCCCACCCATGGGGCGAACGCCGGGGGCTCGGTCGCCGCCGCCGCGGGCAGCACACCCCCCAGGGGCACGGCGAGGGCGGCGCCCACCGCCATGGCGAGGAACGTGAGCAGCGCGCCCGACAGGCGGGCGGTGCCCGACACGAGGTTGCGGGTGGCGAGCTCGGTGATCGCCGTGGTCAGGGCCAGCCCGGGCAGGAGCACGATGACCGCGCCGAGCGTCGTCAGCACGACGTCGATCGGGGTCACCAGGTGGTGGACGAGCAGCGCCACCGCCATGGCGAGGGCGGTGGCGAGCGGCTCGAACAGCGGCTGGAGGCCCTGCCGGGTGCCGAGGAGTGGGCCGAGCAGCCCCACCCCGGTGCCCGCCAGCGCGCCCGCCGCGGCCTCGTGGGGGCCGCCCCCCAGCACGGTGGCCGCCCCCGCGCCGGTGATCGCGAACGCGAGGACGTCGGCCACGGGTGGCCACGGGGAGGGCGTGGCTTCGATGTCATGGAGCGCGCGAAGCACCTCGGCGGGGGTGCTTCGACCGGCGAGCAGCGCCTCCGCGACCGCGTCGAGCTCGGCCTGTCGTCCGAGGTGCGGGGCGCCAGGCTCCACCCGCAGCAGCAGGGTGCGATCCCCCCGCCCGCCGAGGCCCGCCCCGCCCCCGAGCGTGGCGAACACCGCGGTGGGCATGCTGAACACCGTGATCGGAGCCTCGAGGTGGGCGGCGAGTTGGTCCAGCATGCCCTCGAGGCGATGTGCCGGCGCCCCGGCCCGGTGCAGGGCCGTCGCGTAGCGGAGCAGCAGATCCGCGGCGGGATCGTCGACGTGGGCGGGGGGGACGGGCACCGGGCCTCCGGCGCCGCGCCTATCGCCGACGGCGGCGCAGCGCGAGGAGGCCAGGCCCGTGACGGCTCGTGAGGTCGCTTGGGAGAGCGGAGCGTCAGTCGCGCCGACGCCCGATGAGTCGCATGAGGATCAAGAGCACGATCGCCCCGAGGATGGAGCCGATGATGCCGCTCGTGCTGAGCGTGAGCTCGGTGCTGCCCTCGATGAAGTAGGCATTCCCGAGGCCCCCGATCACCGACCCGGCCATACCGAGGATGATCGTGCCGATCAGGCCCATGGGATCCCGGCCGGGGACGAGGAAGCGCGCGATCAGGCCGGCGACCAGCCCGAGGATCATGAAGCTGACGATGGACACGATCATGTTCTGGCTCCGTGCGGAGGGGAGTCTCTTCGGCGGAAGATGAGCAGGGCGACCCATAGCACCAGCGGGAGGCCTGCGGGGGCCTGCGGTGCGGTGCAGCCGCACCCCGAGGGCGCGGGCGCGGGTTCCTCCGGGCAATCCGGCGTGGCGCCCCGGCAGTCGTCGTCGACTCCGTTGCAGGCGACCTCGTCGGCCGACGGGGCGACGTCGGGATCGGTGTCGTCGCAGTCGTCGGCCAGCGGCGCCTCCCCCGGCCCGCTGCAGTCGAGGGTGGTGCCGGGGACGAACGAGGGGCCCCCATGGCCGTCCCCGTCGGCGTCGACGAAGCACTGGTCGCCGCCGTCGCAGTCCTGGTCGATGCCGTCGACGGGCCGCTCGGGGGCGCCGGGGAACACCTTCGCGTCGTCGTCGTCGCAGTCGCCTTCGCAGCCGCGGAACCCGTCGGCGTCGGCATCGGCCTCGCCCGAGAGCGGCTGCCCGTCGCAGTCGTCGTCGAGCCCGTTGCAGCGCTCGGCCGCTCCGGGGAACGCCTCGTCGTCGTAGTCGTTGCAGTCCTCGGGCAGCGGGGTGCCGTCGCCGTCGAGGTCTGCGGGGAACGGCTGGGAACCGCCGAACGCGCCGAGATCCGAGCGCGTGCCGTCGACATCCGTGCGCGCAGGGTCGCCGGCGTCGAACAGCGGGCTGTCGGGCACCTGGGGGGCGAGCCGCTGGATGTCGCAGGGCGAGCCCTTGGGGTAGCTCCGGAGCCGTGGGCTCTGGCGGAGCTGGTTCTCGACGAAGGAGGTGGTGTCGTACCGGCTGTTCTCGAAGAACAGGGCGTAGTCGATCAGGGAGAGGCCCCCGCCGACGAACGCGGCCGACGCCTGCTCGCTCGTCTCGTTGCCGACGAAGACCCCGTTGACGTGCTCACCCGTGAGCTCGGTGAAGATCGCGGCACCCCGCCCGTTTCGGCTCACGTTGTCGACGAAGTGGTTGTTGCTCGTCGACAGGGAGCCCGCCGCCGCCGGCGCGTGGATCGCCCCGCCGTCGAGCTCGGCGGTGTTCAGCTCGAAGACGTTGCCGATGGCCACCGCGAGCGTGCTGCCGGTGCTCTGGAGCGCTCCCCCAGCCCCCTTGGCGGCCGTGTTCTCGCAGAAGAAGCTGCCCTGGACGACCGCCGACGGCAGGTCGTCGAGGACCACGGCGCCTGCCTCGGTGCCGGCGGTGTTGCGCTCGAAGCGGCTGGCCGTGATCTCGACCGCGCCGGTGTTGAGCGCGCTCACCACGAGCGCGCCGCCCCGGCCGGTCGCCGTCCCCTCGACGAAGAGCACATCGTCGAAGACCGCCCCCTCGCCCCCGGCCACCCAGACGTGGCCCCCTTCGGCCGCGCGGTTGCCGACGAACTCGGAGCTGCGCACCTCGAGCGTGACCGTCCCTTCGCCCCGGATGGCCCCGCCCTCGTCCCCCACGTCCCCGTCGCGGAAGGTGCAGCCGTCGACCCGCACGGTGCCGTTCGTGATCTGCAGGCCCCGCGCGCCCTTGGCCCCCACCAAGGTGAGGTCGCGGAGCGTGACCTCGGCGAAGCCGGTGACCGACAGGGCGAACTGCGACTCCGCGCTCCACACCCCGGGCTCCGTGGGATCGCCCTCGAAGACGAGGTCGCGGTCGACCGGCACGGTCTCGGTGATCTCGCCTGCGATCACGATCGTGTCGCCGTCGCTCGCCGCGGACACCGCCTGGGCGATGGTCGGGTGGTCGCCCGGGACCACGAGCGTGCTCGACCCCGCAGAGGCCACCTCGGCGAGCAGACAGAGGAGGCAGGTGGGCACGGGAGCTCCATCGGCGAGCAGGGGCCCGACGTCACTCGATCGTGATCGGGATCCCGCGGGTGAGCGGTAGGCGGCCCACTCTAGCATCGCACTGGGCCCACAGCGTCCATGCCGGCGCCACGGCATCGTCGGCGAACGCCCACACGCGGCCCGCATTGGCGCAGGTGGCGAGGACCCCGCCCTCGATGGGCAGGGCGCCCCCCTGGTTGCGACAGGTGCGGTCGAACGCCCACTCGCCGGTGATCGGCAGCTTGCCGTCGACGTGGTCGAGGGTCATCCGCAGCGCCCGGGAGACCTGCTGGCTCGCGTTGTCGAACACCCACAGCTCGTCGCCCACCCGCGACGCGTTGTGCTGCGCCAGGAATCCCTCCCCCGGGCTCGACGGAGGCACGTAGTCGGCGCCCGGCAGGGAGGCGTCGGGCCGGCCCGCGGCGACCCACTGCAGGTCGAGGAAGCTGTCCGATGCGGGGTCGCCATCGAGAGACAGGACATTGCTGAAGCGGAGGATCGACAGGATGATCTCGCCGCTGTCGGTCACGTTGATGCCGTTGGCGTGGCTCCAGTCGCCGCCCGGGGTGGTCTGGGACGGGTCGACCGTGAACGCGTCCTCGAGGCCCCACGTGGCGATCCGGGTGCTCCCGTCGAAGACGTGGATGCCGTCGACCATGACCCCTTTGACGGCGCGCTCGAAGAGCAGGTAGCGGTACCGCCCCCAGCGAGCGACGTCGTGGTGCAGGAAGTGCTCGTAGTCCTCGCCGCGGATCAGCGACAGCACCGGGTTGCCCGCCAGATCCTGCTCGAGCAGCTGCTCCCGGTTCACCGCGAGCACGGTGCGGCTGCTCGCCGACCACTCGTAGCCGGTCATCGACCCGCGCGTGAACACGTCGTCGACCGCGTACCACACGAGGTGACCCTCGCCGTCGATCATCGTGAAGTAGCCCTGGCCGGGGCAGGCCATCGGGTAGAGCACGGCGTCGAAGCCGAAGGCCTCGCCCTCGACCTCGACCGTGGCCGTCTGCAGGGCCTTGGGCAGGGCACCGGTGCGGACGGTGCCCGAGTGGCCGGCGAGCGACCAGGCGTAGGTGGTCTCGGGCCGAAGCCCCCATCCGAGCAGCTCATGGGCCGTCCCTGCCTCGCTGGTGAAGCTGCGGGGGGGCGCGCCCGTGGCCGTGAGCTCCAGCGTGACCGCGTCCGCCTTGTCGAGCTCGGCCCAGCATCGGACGAGCAGGGGATGGGCTTCACGGCGGCAGCCCACTCCGACCTCGGGCTCGCGGGGCGGGGTGCTGTCGGCGCTGCCGGGGGACGTCGGCGTGATCACGCTCCCCGTCGCCACCGAGCCCGTGTCGGTCGCGACCGGGGCCTCGGGAGGGCCGCACCCCGCCAGCAGGATCAGGCTCACTGCGCGCACTCGGGTCTCCCTGGCCAGCGGGTCAGCTCAGAGCTTGCGGACCAGGCGGTCCAGGAACCGCTCCACATTGCCCTGGCGCAGCGTGGACCGGCGACGGTGAACGTCGAGCATCCAGCTCCGGAGCACCGGGTCGCGCCGGACCTCGCGGGCGATGTAACGCTCGAGCACGGAGTCCTCGCGGATCTCGGCGGTGCCGAGCGCATGGCGGAGCGACGCGTCGGTCCGGCGGCGCCGCAGGAGCTCGACCGCGTAGCGGGCGGCCAGGTACTCTGCGAGCAGCGGGTGGGAGAAGTCGACGGAGCCTTCCTCGGCGCCCATCCCGAAGAACGCGAGCTGCACGACCGCGAGCACGAGCGACCGGCCGCTCGGGGTCTCCGGATCGAGGGAATCGACACCGATCCCGAGCAGATCCGCGATGACCCGGACGGGGAGCTCGGCCAGCCCGTCTCCCTCGGTCGCCTGCCGGTCGCGGTGGTGCGCGACGAGCTGGACGAGCTCGAGGATCCGCTCCTGGCCAAGGCGAGCGCCCTCTCCCGGGCCTGCGAAGTCGCGCCACTCGAACAGATCCTTGCCTCGCTCCCGCGCGAGCATGCGCAGCACCACGAGCTCCATGACGTCGAACTCGTCGCGGCGGGTGCCGTCGGGCCCCTCGAACAGGGCCCCGTCTTCTTGCGCGAGCTTGACGAGCTCGCAGCAGTAGAAGGGGAGCGAGGCGAGCGCGGCCAGCGACGGTGTGGCGGCCAGGGACTCGACCACGTCCTGGGCCTGTCGGGCGGGGCTCGCGAGGCTCACCGGGCTCGGCGCGGCCAGGAGCTCGGCTTGGCTGTAGGCGCGCCAGGTCCCCTCCTCCCACGGGGCCAGCTCGTAGATCTCGACGTCGTCGCCGGCGGCCAGGCGCTCCTCGAGGAACGCCCGGGTGCGCGGGCTCGACGTGAGCAGCGAGTCCCGGGTGCAGATCAGGATCTGCGCCACGCTCCCGGGCTGCGTGAGCAGCGCCCGGAGCTTGGGGTAGAAGCGCTCGTCGCCGCCGTAGATCTCGTCGAGCCCGTCGAACATCCACGTGGCGAAGCCGTGCACGAGCAGCCAGTCGAACTGTGTTGGCGCCACCGGGCTGGCGAGCTCGGTCTGGATGACCGCGTCGATCAGGTCGTCGACCCGGCCGCCCGCCCCCGCGCGGGACCCCGCGGCGCGCAGGGGCTGCTCGTCGAAGGGGATGGGCCGAGGATGGGCCTGGCGCTGGGCCTTGGCGGTGAGGAAGGAGGGGTACAGCGCGGCGACCAGCGCGCGGAAGGCCACGGTCTTGCCGATCCCCGCGCTTCCGTCGATCAAGCGCAGCCGCGGCCGCTCGGGCGGGCGACAGAGCGCCCGGTGCAGGTGCTCCACGAGGTCCTCTCCCCCCTCCGTGCGGGCGTCGGGATCCAGCCCGTGGCGCACGAAGAACGGCTGCGGCACCCGCCGGACGGCGCGGGACTGCTCGATGATCCGCTGGATGGCGGACGCCCGCTGCTCCCCGCCCGCGGCGTCGCGTCGGTACTCGCTGTCGAAGAACTCGACAGGCACGCGGATCCCGAGGAACCTCGACGCCTCCTGCACGAACTCGGCGGAGAGGCCGAGCCGACGGGGCACCAGGTACACGGCCCGCGCACCCTCGGGAGCCACCCGGAGCTTCGCCCGGAAGTCGGCGAGGAGCTCGCGCTCCCGGGCGTCGCGGGCGGCCCGCCGTCCCTCGGTCAGGTCCCGGGAGGCGGGCAGGGACTCCTCCTGGACCCAGAGCAGCAGCCGCTGGGTCTGCCCCTCGTGCGCGCCGAGCCGGGCGAGGTCGGTGAACCCCGGCCCGCTGCGGATCACGTGGTAGCCGCCCGCCACGAGGAACCCGCGCGCGAGCTCGGTGAGCGCAGCGGTCACGCGCGGACGGGCTCGATCCTCACGGCGCACACCTTGTACTCGCCCGTGCCCGTGACCGTGTCCC
>CAYMSU010000334.1:0-7483 GCA_964393165.1 uncultured Enterobacteriaceae bacterium | reverse complement strand
CCAGGCCCGCCGCCGCCCGCGCTCCCCTCTCCCGCGCAGGAGGCGCCTGCCCCCGCGGAGGCCGCCACCGCGGCGACCGCTCCGCCGCCCGCCTCGTCCAGCCCCTCGACCCGCGCGCTGTGGGCCGCGGCGGCGCTGGGCGCGGTGGCCGCGACGGTGGTGTGGTGGCTGGTGGCCTGAGCCCTACTCGAGCGCGACGAACGGCGACGACGACCAGGACGCCAGGATGTTGCAGCTCGCGTCGGCCACGCCCAGCATCTGGAAGCCGCCGGTGGTGTGATCCTCGGATGGCCACGAGAGGGTGGTCGCGAACGAGCCGTCCGGCTCGGTGACGACGCAGCCCGCGCGCCAGCGCTGCTCGACGAAGGAGTACTGCCAGACCGCCAGCCGGTCGCCCTCCGCGACCCAGCCCTCGAGCGGGTAGTCCACGTCCTTCTCGGCCCGCACGCAGGGGAGCCCCTCGTCGAGCGCCACGCCCGCGAACTGGTAGAGGTCCGCCGGGCAGTCCGAGAAGGGGACCGTGGGCGGCGCGCCGCTCGGGCTGTTGGCCGAGGTGTACCGGGCCCCGTGGTAGGGCACGCCGCCCGACACGTCGGCGAGCTCCTCGATGAACAGCGGCAGCGAGTGGCCGAACAGGTTCTCGACCTCGAGGTGCAGGTGGGGCCCGGTGGACCAGCCGGTGTTGCCCGACCGGGCGATCGGATCGCCCCGCCGCACCGCGTCGCCCACGTCGACCAGCGCGCCGTTCTGCTCGAGGTGGAGGTAGAGCCCGGTCGTGCCGTCGCCGTGGTCGACGACGACGAAGTTCCCGTCGTCGGCGCAGGCGGCTTCGCCGCAGCCGCGGTCGGAGTCCTCCTTGATGCGCGCCACGATCCCCGCGCGCGCCGCCACGATCGTGGTGCCCTCGGGCACCGGGTAGTCGACGGCGTAGCCCGCGTAGCCGTTGTGGCTGAAGTT
This sequence comes from uncultured Enterobacteriaceae bacterium, assembly GCA_964393165.1. Lineage (GTDB taxonomy): Bacteria > Myxococcota_A > UBA796 > UBA796 > DRPG01. The sequence goes on along the minus strand of CAYMSU010000334.1, from coordinate 6,526 downwards.
GCCGTGGTTCCCCTGGCTGATCCGGACCTCGAGCCCGGCCTCGAACGGGGTGCCGACCGGGGTGAGCTCGGTGGCCACGCAGGTGTTGCCGATGAGCACGGTGCCCCCGCCGCAGGCCTCGCGGTAGTCGACGACGCAGTCGCCGCCCTCTCCGACAACCGTGCCCGGCCCGCACTGGAGCGGATCGGCGATGATGCACGCTCCCTCTTCCTCGATGGTGTCGGGCCCGCACTGCAGCGGGGCCTCCGCGAGCACGCAGAGGTCCCCTTCCTGCTCCGTGCCCGGCCCGCACGCGAGCCGAGGCCCGCACCCCGCGAGGATCGCGGCCCCACCGACGACCGCTGCCTTCCAGATCATGCCGCCCCCGCACACGCGGGTAATCCCTGGTCTACGATGGGTCCATGACCCACCTGCCCCCCGATCCGAAGTTCCGTGCCCTGCTCGCTGCCGCGCTCGTCGCGGGGGGCTGCACGGGCAAGTCCGCCAAGCCTCTCGATGCCGAGGAGCCGGCCCCGGCCGAGCGCCCCGCCGAGGGCCCCGAGGAGCTGGGCGACGCCGGCCCGCAGGGGGAGCCCGCGTGCCTGCGCCAGCCGGCCCCGGCGTTCGCCGAGGCGCTTCGGCTCCCCGCGCCGGTCGACGCGCTCGCCGTGGCGTCGTGGTGGCGTGCCGGCCGCCCGCCGGAGCTCCAGGTCAGCCCCCTGATGGGGGAGCTGTGCGGCAAGGCCGCGGAGCCCGACGCGTGCCGTGCGCAGCTCGAGGAAGCCCAGCAGGCGCTCGTCGACGGCGAGGGGCACCTGCGCTCGCAGTGCGGCCAGGCGGGGTGTCAGTCCTTCGCGTGGGTGTGGACGCGCGGCGGGACCGTCGGCACGCTGACCGACCTCGAGGCGCTGAAGGCGTTCCTCGGCCCGATCGACACCGCCGCCGACGCGTCCGCCCGGGTGTGGGCCTCGACCTACACCGTGAGCGGCTGCGGCGTGGAGCAGGTCGGCGAGGGCTGGCAGGTCACCGCCTGGCGGCGGGTCGCGGACTGCCCCGTGCAGTACGACGCCTACGAGGTGCGGGTCACGCGCGAGGGGGTGCTCACCGAGCGGGCGCACCGTCCGGGCCAGCCCACCGGTGTGTGCATCGGGCGGTTGCCGCCGGGGCTGCAGTCCGCGGGGCCCGCGGGCTCCGGGATCGGCCCGTGGCTGGCGCGGTCGGCGCACCTCGAGGCGGCGAGCGTGCACGCCTTCCTGCAGCTGCAGGCGGAGCTCGTGCACCACGGCGCGCCCGAGGCCCTGCAGCGAGCGGCCGCCGCGTGTGCGGCCGACGAGGTCCGTCACGCAGCCCAGGTCGGCGCCCTCGCGCGTGCCCGGGGCGCTGCGGTGGTCGCGCCCGAGGTCGTCCACACCGAGATCCGGAGCCTCGCGGAGATCGCGGCCGACAACGCGGCCGAGGGGTGTGGCCGGGAGGCGTGGGGGGCCCTGCTCGGCCTGTGGCAGGCGGCGCACGCCGCCGACGGCGACGTGCGCGAGGTGATGGCCGCGGTCGCGGCCGACGAGATCCGGCACGCGGAGTTCAGCTTCGCGCTCGACGCCTGGCTGCAGGAGCGACTCACCGCGCAGCAGCAGGCGGAGGTGGCGCGGATCCGGCGGCGGGCCCGGCGGCGCCTGCGGCGTGAGGCGCGGCGGGCGCTCCCGCCCGCGACCCGGCGGGCCCTGGGGATGCCCACGGCAAGCGAGGCGGCGCGCTTGTGGGCCTCCTTCGTGGAGGCCTGAGGATCCGAGGCCGCTGGCCCGGCCTTGGCAACGCACCGTTGCAGTCGTGGCGCGTCATGACCGCGCGGCCGCGCGGACTCCTCCCCAGTCCCTGCACTGGAGGACCTCATGGCCATTCACGGAACCACCCGCCTCGACACGGGCGACCGCTTCCCCGACCTTCAGGTGAGCCGTCTCGGCGGCGGGAGTCTTGCGGGGGAGGGCGGGGATGGCGAGGATGAGGAGTAGTTCGGCTTGGGGGCTGGGTTCTCTGGGTGGGAGCGGGAAGCGCGTCGGGGGGTGCTGAGGGATGTTCAGGGAGGTGGGTGTGTCCCTGGTGTGTCCCGATCAGGCTGCCTCGTCGTGACGCAGGATCTGCTCCGCGACCCAGCGGGCGGGGTCTGCCACCGTGGCAGGGATAGCGGAGGGCTTGCCGAGGACGACCTGTGGCCCGAGAGCGATCGGGAGATCGTCGAAGCTCGTCGCATCGGTGAGCTCCTCGATGGCGAGATCGAGGATGCGCCGCTGCTTGGGGTTGAGTCTCTGGTCGGCGTCAGGGGACCGCACGAGTTCAACCGCTGCATCGTGGGTGACCAGCATCCCGATCAGCGTGCGGGTGCCGGTGTAGGGGTCGAGGACGAGCCAGACTGGACGGAAGCGAGGGTTCATCGGAGTGCCTGTAGATCTCGAAGGTAGTGTTCCACAATCTCGGGGAGAGCGCCAGCGCGCTGGACGACTGCGTCAGCGAGATCGGAGGCCCGAGGCTCGCGCGCCAGCGTACAGGCTGCTTCGACTCGCCGCTGTACGTCGGCATCAGGCAAGTCGGCCGTGCGCCTGGCCGCAGCCTGGGCGGTGGACGCCAGCGCCCCGATCGGAAGGCCACGGGCGTGGTTGTGGACCGACGGCACGTCGGCGAGCCGAGCGATGTAGTCGTCGATGTGCCCGACGAGCGCCTCGTCGGCGTCGATGGCCCACAGGCGGACATCACCGCCCCGCGGTCCCTCCACGAGCATGTTCCGCGAGTGACGCGCTTCGTTGAGCATCCACGCGTCGAGCACGAGCATCGCGCCCACCTCGGCCACGTTGGCGATGCCGCCCGGCCCCGGCGACCAGTGGCTCACGTCCTCGATGCACGCGCTGAGCCACGCGCGCTCGCCCGGGTCATCGCAAAAAGCGGCCTCGGGCATGCGAACGCCGATGAGCTGGCCGAGCAACCAGGTGACCGCTTCGGCCAGCAGGGCCTCGAAGCCCATGTCGACCTCGCGCTTGGCGACCCACCGACGGTCACGCCCGGCGTTCGCACACGCTCCTCGCATGCTCAGGCGGATCCACCGCTTTGAAGGCTTGACTTTCGCCTGACCGAAGTCAAGGAGCGCTCGGGGTTCGAACGGGTGATCGAGCAGGCATGAGTCGGAAGACCTCGAAACGCAGCTCTCGACAGACGCGGGGCGCGGCCAAGCGGGCGCGTCGGCAGGCGCAGAAGGCCGCGCGAACGAAGCGCGTGGAGATCGGAGCCGACGAGCTGCTCGCAATTGTGGAGCGAACGCGCCTGGGCGCGCTGACCGACGAGGACCGGCAGGTGCTGGAAGCTGCGGTGGGGACGTTGACCACGCTCACGCAGCAGCTCGAGGAGTCCGACATCACGGTCGGCCGCCTTCGCCGGCTGCTGTTCGGATCCTCGTCGGAGAAGACGAGCGCCGTCGTGGGTGGCTCGACCGAGAAGACCACCGAAACGTCGTCGTCGGACACCGGGGATGGCGGCGGCAAGCAGGAAACCTCGGAGCCCCCTTCGAATCGTTCAGCCATAGCTGCGCGTCGCGCACCTCCGCGCTCCCGGGCTCCTCGGGATCGAGGGGTACCCAGGGACCGACCTCCTCCCAAGGGCTTTCGGGCCGAGCTGAGCGCTGGCGCACCGGCACCAGGTACAGCCACCCCGCGGCATCGAGCTCCTTGAAGAGGGCGGCCGAGTGGGCCTCCCGATCGAGCACGACGAGTCGCTGCGCGGTGCCCACGCCAGCAACCGCCTCCCACTCGCCCAGCATGCGGCAGACCTGCTTGGGAAGCGACACGTGGCCCGGGTAGCTCTCGTAGAGCAGCGGCGTACCCGCCCCGGAATGCAGGAACAACGTGGACACCGCGGGCTGGACCCGGCCGGTCCGCGCCACGCGGGTGGACAGCGCGTAGTGACGCGTCCAGATCGGCTTGGTGAAGGTGTCGCAGTACAGGATGGCGGCGCCGCCCTCGTGGCGTTCGTGCTTCGCCCAGAACGAGGCAACTGCGTGCTGCATCGCCCGGGACACGCCGGCCAGCTTCAGCTCGCGAGCGTACTTGTCCAGGGTGGAGGGCTGAAACGCGTGACCCGCCAGCGTGTCCAGCTGCTCGCCGCGCCAGTGCTGCAGCTCCGACCAGCGCGCCCCCTCCACCACGATCGGAAGGTAGGTCAGCGCCAGGTCCTTGCGGTGCCGCGCCGCCGCGCTCGCCTGCGCGACCCGCATCCGCCGAAGGTCTTTCTGCTCACGCCTCTGCGCCACCGAGCCGAACCGAGACCCCAGGTCCGGATCCTCCCGCTCCTGGGGCGCGTTGTAGGCCGCGGTGAATCGGCCCCCCTCGTCCCGACCGGCCCGGTCGTCGTGCACGGGCCCCACAGGCGCCGGCAGCGCGGCCAGCACCGTTGTCATGGCGTCGGTGAGCGCCTGGGTCGCCCCGAGGTCCTCGTCGACGGCCTTCAGGAGCTCCGCCCCGGCGTTGGCGATCGGCACGCTGCCCAGTTCTCCTCCCGTCCGGTGCCCAGGCGGCCCGGAGCGTTGCGACAGCCCCTGTGAGCGCAGCCACTGCCGCATCGTACTCCCCGGAACGTCGACGCCCAGCGATGCGCGCACGACGTCGCACAGTTGCCGGGACCGAAGCTCCGGATCCGCAGCGAGGGCGGCGCGGACCGCCACCATGACCTCCGGGGTGATCAACGAGGCCCGCCGGACAAAGCGTCGGTCGATCAACGCCTCGACGCCTCGAGCCTGGTAGGCCCGCAGTCGACGCACCATATGCACCGGGTTCCGGTCGGGAAACAGCTCCCGCATCACGTGGACCGCGGCCTCGCCTTCGCGTACGCGGGCGTCGGCCGGCTCCAGGTCCGTCGCCTCGGCGCGCGCGGCCTCCACGCGCGCCTCCCAGACCTCGGGGGCGAGTTGTCCGCGGATCCTGACGAGGCGCTCATCGGTGAGTTGCATGCCCCCGGATCACCAGTCCCGTCAGCGTCGGCAACAGCGAAGAACCCACCAGATCAGCGCAAGATCAGGATCTGGATCGACCGAAGTCACAAACCACCGAATGTCAAATCCCGATGACCGGATTCCCTGTGACACGCATCGAACTTTAAACCCGCTTCGGCACGCCGCGAGGTTGACAGTTGCCCAGGCAACGAATAGGGTTGGGGTATGAGTTCTCTCGACCGCGCACCCGCCTTCCGTCTTCATCGCTTGCAGCGCTTGCTGCGCGTTCACCTGCTCGGGATCCTTTCGCCCGTGGAGATCACCCCCGAGCAGTACTTCGTCCTGATGCGGCTCGCCGACTCCGACGGGCTCGCCCAGGGCGCGCTCGGCGACCCGGCTCTCGACGACCGGGGCAGCGTCAGCCGCCAGGTGGCCGGTCTCGAACGCCGTGGCTTGGTCGTCCGCCGCCCCAACCCCAATGACGGGCGCGTACTCAGCGTGCACCTCACCGCCGGTGGCCGTCGGCTGCTGGATGAGCTTGTCGCCGTCGTCGCTCCCGAGCGTGAGCGGCTGTTTGGCGACCTCGATGCGGCCGACCTTGCCGCGCTGCACCGCATCATTGATCACCTCGAAGCTCGCCTCACCTAGGCAGGCTGACTTCCTGTACCTAAACAGTTGCCCAGGCAACCATGGAGCCCACATGTCCGACGCCTTCGCCGCAATCTTCGCCGTGGTCACGGCATTCTCGCAAGCCTCCACCACCCGGGACGTCGCAGCCATCGAGGGATGCCTCGCGGCTTCGGCCGTACAGCACGTGCGCTTTGGCGATGAGTGGTCGGCGATGCCTACGCCCACCTACCTGGAGCTGATGCGGGATGGAAAGATCGGTGGCGAACCCGTGGCCCTCGAGGTCCACGACGTTGCGGTGCTCGACCATGTCGCCACCGTCCATGCCACCCGCATCACGCCGAGCCTCCGTTTCGACGACGTGCTCACCATCACCGAAAGTGGCTCCGGGTGGCAGATCGTCGGCGCGGCCATCGTGGTGACCCCGGTGAGCCAATGATCGCGCTGCTCTTGGCTCTCGGGGCGCCAGCCGGCACCGCAGACAGCGGGGGCGTGACGGCCACGTGGTGGTTCGAGGCCAACGACCTCGTCGTGCTACTCGACGCGCCCAGCGAGGGCTGGGTGGCCGTCGGCTTCAATGGCGCGCCGGAGCTCGCGAACAGTCGCCTCGTGATGGCCGCGGTTGTCGGCGGTGCTCCGATCGCCGAGGAGCACCTCGCACGGCCCCCGGAGCACCCCCGCCAGCGGGCTCTCTCGGTCAGGGCCGCGGAGGAGACAGCGGGGCGCACGCGGGTGCTGGTCTCGGTGCCGCGGGCGCCGGTCGTGGAGGGCACGATGACCCTGGCGCCCGGTGCCTCATGCGGATTGACGCTGGCCTACAGCGCGGAGGACGACTTCGGGCACCACTCCAGGTGGCGAGGTCTCCTGGAGATCGTGTTGTGACGGCCCCTCCACTCGAGTCCCCACTCGCTCCGGATCCATGAGAGCGCAGGACCGGAGTCCGTTTCGGAGGCC
>CAYMSU010000333.1:0-7483 GCA_964393165.1 uncultured Enterobacteriaceae bacterium | reverse complement strand
GAATGCGACATCATCTGGCTTCGATTCGCGGAAACCAGCGGTCTCGGGGAGCAGATCCTGTTTTTCGGCACAGACGATCATCTGATCCGAAAGGCCATCTTCCTGTCTCCAAAGACACCTCTCCCCGGCCCCGAGGGTGGGCCGGACGGATGGCGGGAGGTCCTCGACCCGAAAGCAGTAGGCGGTGGTCCGGGACCGCGAGCCGGGCGGCCGCACCTGGGCCACGAACGCGCGGTCGACGGGAACGGTCGCGCTTCGCTCCCCGTCTACCCACAGCCGTCCCGACCGCCGGGGCACCGGGACCCAGGGCTCGGCCGGCGTCCGCAGGCTCTGCGCCCACATGTCCAGGATCGGGTGGCCCTCGGGGAAGCGCTCCGGGCTCGGCGAGAACGAGGGGTCGAGCTCCTGCACCGCCGCCCACGCGCGGCGAACCTCGGGCGGCCGGGCGTGGTAGAAGGCGAGCAGCGCCCGGCACCGGTGCAGCGGCACGAGCCGTTCCTCGGGAAAGTGCTCGTCGACGCACGCCAGCGCCTGTGTGATCCGCGCCTCGAGCGGCGGGAGCAGACTGCTGTCGGCCTGCCGGTAGGCCTCGTCGACCGTCTCGCACGCCGCGGCCACGTCCTCGAGCGGGGCCTCGGGGCAGTCCTGCGCCTGCCCGGCGGACACGAGGCCGTACAGAAGCCACGCCGTTGCCATCCCGTCTCCCGCGTGAAGACCCCTACGATTACCGCACGCGGAGCCGGCTGGGCGGCAAGACCGGGCGAGTCGATTAGACGGGTCGCGTGACTCGCCTGCGCATCTCGCTGCCCTCGCTGATCACCGCGGCCACGCTCGCGCTGGTGATTGCCGTCAGCGTCGCGGTGGGGCTGTCGGGGTTCCGGGGCGCCCAGCGATCGGTCGACGAGCTGTGGCGCGAGCTCGCCGACAGTCTCGCGCGCCAGACCACCGCGGAGACGCTCCGCCTCATCGAGGGGGCCGAGCCGCACACGACCATCTCCGCGCAGCTCGTGGCGAGCGGGGTGCTGTCGATGGCCCAGCGCGACGCCTTCCTCGAGTACCTCACGCAGACCGCGGAGGCCTACGAGGACTTCACCTGGGTCTACTACGGGCAGGAGTCCGACGGCGCGTTCCTGGGGGTCTTTCGGGGAGAGCCGGGAGCGCCGGTCGAGCGCAAGGTCCGCTGGCAGCTCGGGGAGGGCCAGGCTCGGCAGCTCGACCTGCGCCAGGGCCCCGGCGGTGCGTGGGAGGAGGTCGGCCGGGTCGACGAGCCCTTCGACCCGCGGACCCGCCCCTGGTACGTCGAGGCCGCTGGGCGGCCCGTGGGCGAGGGCGTGTGGACCGACCCGTACCTGTTCCACGGGAGCAACGAGCCCGGCGTGACCTACGCGCGCCCCGTCCACGACCCCGAGTCCGGCTCGCTCGTCGGCGTCTTCGGGATCGACTTCGAGATGGCCCCGCTGTCGCAGTTCCTGTCGCAGCTCGACGTCGCCCGCGAGGGTCGCGCGTTCGTGGTCACCCGGGGGGGCCTCGTGATCGGCGATCCGGAGGGCCGCCTGGTGCACGAGACCGCCGACGGGTGGGCGTTCTGGCGGGGGCAGGAGCACCCCGATGCCATGCTCTCGGGGGCCTGGCGCGCGCTGACCGATCTCGAGGATCCGTGGGCGCCCTTCGGGTTCGCGATCCCCGCCACCGACGCCCACGACGGAGAGATGCTCGCGGTCGCCCGGCCGTTCCCGGCCGACACCGAGATCCCGTGGCTCGTCATCACCGTGGTGCCCCGCGACGCGCTCCTGGGCCACGCCGAGCGGCAGGGGCTGCAGGCCGCCCTGATCGCGCTGTGTGCCCTCGGCCTGGCCGTGGTGGGCGGCGCCCTGCTGTCGCGCCTGATCGGCCGGCAGGTCGCGCGGCTGCGCCAGGAGCTGCTCGACGTCGCGCGCTTCGACCTCGACGCGCGCCCCGACACCGACCTCCGCTCGGTGATCCGCGAGCTCGACGAGATGGGCCAGGCCACGGCGGTCATGAAGCAGGGGCTCCGCTCGTTCTCCCGCTACGTCCCTCACCAGCTGGTCCGGCAGGTCCTCGGTTCGGGGCGCGATGCCGCCCTGGGCGCCGAGAACCGAGAGCTCACGGTCCTCTTCTCGGACATCGAGGGGTTCACGTCGGTCGTCGAGTCGACCCCGCCCGACGCACTCCTCGCCGCGCTGGGCGAGTACCTGCACGGCATGAACGAGGCGATCAGCGGAGAGCAGGGAACCGTCGCGCAGTACCTGGGCGACGGCATCATGGCCTTCTGGGGCGCCCCCGAAGAGCTGTCGGAGCACGCCGCCGCCGCCTGCCGGGGGGCCCTCGCGATGCAGGCGTGTGCCCGCGCGCTTCAAGCTCGAGCGGAGGCCTCCGGCGGCCCCGTCTTCAAGACCCGGATCGGGCTCGACACGGGCGAGGTGATGGTCGGCAACATCGGCGCGCCCGAGCGGTTCAACTACGGGATCCTGGGCGACACCGTGAACACCGCGGCCCGCCTCGAGAACCTGAACAAGCTCTACCGCACCTCGCTCATCGCGGGCGAGCGAGCCCAGGCCCTCGCCCGCCATGCCGTGCTCTTCCGGCCCCTCGACCAGGTGCTGCTCCGCGGCAAGCGCAAGCCCATGGTGGTCTACGAGGTGGTGGGGCTGCGCGAGGAGCTCGACGACGAGCGCCTGTCGTTCGTCGCCGCGTACACCTCCGCGCTCGAGATCTACCTCGAGGGCCGCTTCGAGGAGGCCCACGTCGCGTTCTCGGCGCTGGTCGCGAGGAACCCCCACGACCATCCCTGCCGGCTACTCATGGAGCGCTGTGCGCGCTTCGTCGACGAGCCCCCGGGCCCCGACTGGAAGGGCGTGCTCGTGCTCGACGCCGACCCCGCATGAGCCAGCAGCGCCCGAGCCAGCGGCGCCTGAGCCAGCAGGGTTCACAGGGTCAGGGGCAGTCCTCGCACTGCTCGCCCGCCATGTAGCCGAGCCGGCACAGCGCGCAGGTCTCCTCGAGGGACATCGAAGGGGACGCGGTCTTCGCCAACGTGCCGCACAGCGCGGGCAGCTCGATCGCGGCGGCGATCTCGAGCAGCTCGCTCTCGAGCTCGCGCACCTGGCTCGGGTACGTCGGCGCCAGATCCTCGGTCTCCCCCACCTCGAGGTGAAACAGGAACGTGCCGTCGTCGCAGTGCTGGACGAGCTTGTAGGGGCCCGAGCGGTAGGTGCGGTAGCGCCCGTGGGGGTTGACCAGGGGCCCCTCGCCGTTGGCCGTGCCCTTCGCGAAGCGGGAGGCGAGCATGTGATGCTCGTAGCGCTCGGCGAGCACGGGCTTGCCGGCCTCCGCGATCCGCTCCGCCTCCGCCACGGCGCAGGCCTCGGCCTGCTCCTCGGGCACGTCTGCGCATGCCGCGGGATCGGGCAGCGCCTGCATCAGGCTCCCTACCCGCAGCGTGTCGGGCGCCGGCAGGTCGACCAGGTCCATCAGCGTGGCGAACACGCCCACCGTGGACACCGGCTGCGCGACCACCGCGCCTGCGGGGACCCGCGGCGGGTAGCGCAGGACGAAGGGGACGTGCAGGTCCTCTTCTACGACGGCGGCGAGGTGGCCGAACGACTTGTGCTCCCCCACGACCTCGCCGTGATCTGCGAGCACCACGACCACGGTGTCGTCGAGCGTGCCGGCCTCCCGCCAGAGGTCGACCACGTCGCCGACCAGCTTGTCGGTGTAGCGCACGCCGCCGTCGTACAGGTCGATCAGCGGACCCCGCATGGCCTCGACCTCGGCGTCGGTCAGCAGCCGGCCGGTCTGCGCCCCGAACGCCATCGCCCCCGCCTCCTTCAGCTCCGCCAGGGAGTGGTCTCCGAAGCGGTGGCGGAACTCGTCGGGCAGCTGGTGGAACGGGAAGTGCGCCTCGAGGAAGTTGACGAAGACGAAGGCGGGCCGGTCGCCTTCCTCGCGGCTCGCCATCCACTCCGCGATGTTGCCGACGACCACGCCGCCGCCGTGGTCGGTGGCCGAGCCGAGGCCCAGCAGGTCGATGAAGCGGTACATGAACGTGAACTGGCGGGCGCCGTCGCCGCGGGCCCACGCCTTGTCGCAGCTCTCGAACCCCCGGGTGAGCCCGAAGGTGGCGCTGATGTGGGGGTTCGCCGAGAAGCAGCGCGTCTCGTAGCCCGCGGCGCGGAACTGCTCGGCCAGCGTGGGCAGCTCCGGGCCGAGGCCGCCGGTCTCCCCGTGGCAGTTGTGGATCGAGGGGAACGTGCCGGTGAACAGCGACGCGTGCGCGGGCAGCGACCAGGTGCCCGGCGCCGTGGCCTGGTCGAAGCGGAGCCCCTCGCTCGCGAGCGACGTGAGCACGGGTGTGGTCTCGCGGGCGTAGCCGTAGGTCGAGCAGCTCTCCGCGCGGACCGTGTCCATCACCAGGAACAGCACGTCGGGCAGGTCCTCACGGGCCAGCGGCGGGCGGTCGGCGACCGACGCCGGCGGCTCTGCGCGCGAGGCATGGCGCATCTCGGGGACCGCGAGCAGGAGCGCCCACAGCGAGAGCGTGCCGCCCGCGAGATACCACGGGGCGTTCCGACCCCCACGGGCCACCAGCGCCTGGGCAGCGGCGTAGAGCAGCCCGCCCACGAGCGGGCCCGCGAGGTACATCTGCGGCTTGCTCGGGTCGACCGCCACCGAGTACTCGAGCACCAGCCACACCGCAGCGAGCACGCCGATCTGCGCCCACTGCCCCGTCGCGGGGCGCGCCGACGCGAGCTGCACCGGCGCCGTCGCGACCCCCAGGATGGCCGCGAGCACGAGCTCCATGAGCACCGCCTGGACCGCGAACAGGGTGTGCGGCGGCTGGCCGAGCGCCACCACCAGGCCCATCCCCACGGCGAGGTGCACCGTGGTGACGGCCACGCCGTAGCCGAAGCCGTGTAGCGAGCCGCGGCGGAGCCACGCCGGGATCTGGTCGGGCACTACTCCTCCGACAGTCGAAGACCCTATGTAGCCCGGGCCCGGCGGCGCCGGCTACCCGGCCGTGCGCTCGCGCCTTAGCCCGAGGGTGGGTCGTCCGCGTCGTCGTCGGCCCACGCGAGGCGCGCCGCGTCGGCCAGGTGGTCGTGCTGGGCCCGTGTCTCGGCGTCGACGGTGTGGGCCAGCGCCTTGCGCGAGGCGACCCAGGCGTCTTGGAAGGCCTCCTCGCACCGGGCCTGGACCACGGCGTCGGCCATGGTCGGGGAGAGCTCTGGGATCTGCTTCGGGAGGTAGCGACCGAGGTCCGACACCATCGCCCGGGCCAGGCGGCGGGCGCGCTGATGCGTCGGCTCGTTCCACCAGGGCGGCAGCTCCTCGGTGTTCTCGGGCCACAGCGTGGGATCGGCCTCGAAGTGCACGTCCTGGCGCGCGCCGGAGGACAGCGTGCCGATGCCGGGCAGGGCGACCGCCTCGCCGGCGAGGATGCGCGACTTCACGGCGCCGGCCACGGCGTCGAGTACCCGCTGCACGTCTTGCGGGTGGCTCGCGCAGTCTTCGGCGACCATCTGGAGTAGTGCGTCGTCGGCCATGGGCCCCCCCGGGCGTCCCCCCGGCCCATCGGCCCGCTCGCGCCGGTCTGTAAGGCCAACCCGAGGGAACCCGGGCTACCCCTCGGGGAACGCCGTGGCGACCATCGAGGGGCGCTCGGCCCAGGCCTCGAACCAGCGCGCCAGCGCGGAGGAGGCATCGCGCCAGGGCTCCGCGCGGACCCTCAGGTCGAGGTAGGACAGCGCCACCCCGAGGGCCACGTGGGCGATCGTGGGCTCCGCGTGCAGGTCGGCGAGCTTGCTGTCGAGGGCCGCCAGCGCGCGCCGGATCGTCGAGAGGTACCGGTCGGTGGTGGTCTGCGACCGCTGGCCGTCCGGGCGCAGCGCCTCCAGCCGGAAGCCGACTGCGGCATCCATCACGCCCTCGGCGAGCGCCTGGTGGCGGAGCACCCGCCAGCGGGCCTGGCCCGACGGCGGGTACATGCGGGCCTCGTCGTGCAGGGTGTCGAGGAACTCGCAGATCACGCGCGAGTCGAACAGCGACAGCTCGTCGGAGACGACGAGCGCGGGGACCTTCGACAGGGGATTCGCGCCGACGAGGGCGGGCTCCTGGTCGAACGGGTTGGTGACCACGGTCTCGAGCTGGTCGACGAGGTTGACCTCGTGGGCGAGCACCAGGACCTTGCGGGCGTACGGCGAGGTGCGGGAGATGTACAGCTTCATCAGAGGCCTTCTCGCTCGATCTGGGTGCGCTCGAGGATCTTCTCGTAGAGATCGGGGTCTTAACGGCCTTGACGCGGACCGGTTCGTGAGCAAGGTTCTGGGAGACCTGTCGGACTTCCCCGTCCGGGGGTCTGCGGTGACCGTTCATGGGGGCGCACCGGTTTCGACGGGGTCGTGGTAGGGAAGAGCTGCGTGCCGAGGATGTGCGTCACCTCGTTAATCATCGTGCAAACCAAGTAGTCGCCAACAACAACGACCACTACGCTGCGCGGATGGCTGCATAAGCCATCCCGGGCCTACGGGCCCCAGCCGTCTGGGTGAAAAGCTGCCAGGGGCTTCATCTGGGCGTGTCTTGACCTGGCTGGTCCTGAGGGGGAGCGCGACGCGCCTACCAGGGGACGAGAAAACAATCCACTAAAGTCGTCGCCGAACCCACAGCCGCCCTGCCCCGGGGGCGGCGGGGGAGTCAAACCGGGGCTACGCACGTAGATGCTTGGACTGAGCGGCCGCGGACGTGGGTTCGACTCCCACCGCCTCCACTCTTCACGCTTCAGGACCCAGACCGCCGCAGGGTCGCCGCCGTCGGGTGCGAACGCGAACATGGCGACGCCGGTGAGCTCGTCGAGGTCGGGGCCCTGGTTCAGCAGGACCCAGGTGCCGGCGGGGATGAACGTCCAGTTGCGGATCCGGTCGCCCCGTTGCACCACCCGATCGTGACCACGTAGGGTCGCCACGACACCCCCTCGACCGGCCCGAGCTCGACTGAAGTAGACCCCGACGTCGAGCGGGGTCCCTGACGTCGTCTTTGGAGGCCGGACCCCTGCACCTGGCGCGGGGCCTGCGCATGCGGGCGTACCCGACCGCCCGCGCGGGCTCGCTGGCGAGCGGCGCCCCTTGACGGCATGGCGACAGGCCCCGAGCGGGGAGGCCCCGGGCTCACCGCGGGGAGCGCCTCTCCCCGCCCGCCCCCGGGCAGCCCCACCCTCACGCGTCACGCCCCTCGCCGGGCGCCGAGGTGTGGACGTCATCTACATCGACGCAATCTGCGGGCCAGCGGTGGGAGGAATACGCATCAACGAGCTGAACCCAGACCTCAGCTAGGTGGGCGGGTCGTCCTGCCACTCCTCGAGCCGGGCACGGAGCTCCTCCACCTCGCGCTCCAGCGCCTCCGCGCGCTCGCGGTGCGTGGGCACCACGTTCCCGTCCTGGTCGACCAGCCGCAGGCGGTCCCCCTCGGG
>CAYMSU010000332.1:0-7484 GCA_964393165.1 uncultured Enterobacteriaceae bacterium | reverse complement strand
CCGACAGCGTGAGCCCCGCCTCGCCCACCTCGGTCTGCACCCCGGCGGGCAGGGCGGACATGTCGACGTCGAGCTGGGCTCGCCGGAGCAGGGCGTCGAGGGACTCGGGCGCGGCGCCGAGCAGGATGTTGTCGCGCACGCTCTCCGAGAAGAGGAACGCGCGCTGCGGCACGAGCACGGCCCGGCTCCGCCAGCCGTCGAGGTCGATCTCCCGCACGTCCGTGCCGTCGATGAGGATCGTGCCGGGCGGAGGGTCTTCGAGCCGGATCAGGCAGCGCAGGAGGGTGGACTTGCCCGAGCCGGTGGGGCCGAAGACGCCGAGCGTGCCTTGCGGGGGCACGGACACCGAGATGTCGTGCAGCGCGTCGTCTGTCGCGCCGGGGTGGCGGAACGAGAGGTGGCGGAGCTCGATCCCGGGCGCGCGCTCGGGGGCGAGCGATGGCGTGGGGAGATCCGGCCGGGTGGGCTCGGGCGCCATCACCGACTCGAGCCGATCGGTCGCCGCCTGGGCCTGCCGGAACAGCGACAGGATGAAGGTCATGCCCCGCAGTGGCCCCGTGAGGTAGCCGACCAGCGTGGTGAACGCGACCAGCTCGCCCACCGACAGCTCGCCCTCGATCACCATCGGGCCGCCGACCCAGAGGAGCAGGAAGATGTTGAAGGACGCGGCCAGCGACAACACGGGCCCGATGCCGACCCGCAGGCGCGCGCGGGCCAGCTGGGCCTCCAGCGCCTCGACGTTGAGCGGGCCGAACCGCCGCTGCATCGCCGCCTCGCCGCCGAACGCCTTCACCGTGGCGACGCCCTGGTAGATCGAGAGGACGAAGTCCGACAGCGCGGCGTTGGCCTCCTGCATGCGGAGCATGATCGCGCGGAACCGCTGCACAAACGCCAGCGTGACGGCAAAGCCGAGGACCAGCGGGAGCGTGACCGCGAGGGCGAGGGTGGGGGACAGCCGCACCATCTGGGTGGCCGTGAACCCCAGCGCGAGGACCGTGTTGACGATGCCGAGGATGGTGAAGCCGAACAACAGCCGGACCATCTGGACGTCCGACGTGAGGCGGCTCATGAGGTCGCCGGCGGGGTACTTCGCGTGGAAGTCCGGCTGCTGGCGGAGCATGCGCTCGAAGAGATCGTGCTTGACCTCGGCCTCGACGAGGCGGCCCGGGGTGAAGAACAGCAGCCGGGACCCGGTGCGGACGACGATCACCGCCACGCCCATGAGGACCACCCAGACCGCCGCGTCGACGACCTGGTCACGCCCCGCAGCGCCCTGCTCGAGCGCGTCGATGCCCTCCGCCAGGTAGAGCGGGATCGTGACCGACAGCCAGTTCGTGGCGCCCAGCAGCAGCGTGCCGGTGAGGTACCAGGGCAGGTAGGGCACGCCATAGCGGCGCATGAGGGCGAGGAGGGGGTTCACGCGATCCGCTCGGAGAGGGACCGCTCCGTATCGGCTGGCCGGCCCCGTGTCAGGGCATCAGGGCAAACCGCCCCCGGAGCAGCTCGAGACCGACGAGGAACCGGGGCTGGGGGCCAGGGAGCGTGTCGACCTGGGCGTGCAGGGTGAGCCCGCCGATGTCGACCCACACCTCCCGGCGGCCCGGCGCGGAGAAGCCGGGGTCGATCCAGGCGCTCGTCGCCCGGCCGGTGTGGACCTCGGCGGGAATCGCGAGCCCGTCCAGCTCCACCGTGAGCGTCAGGGGGAGGACGACCCGGTCGCCCAGATCGGGCGGGCCGTCCACTTCCTCTTCGCCCAGGTCGTCGAGCAGCGGGTCGTCGGCCGAGGCCACGACGAGATCCGCCGGGTCGTCCTCGTCGTCGTCGCCGACCTCCAGGTCGGGCAGCGCGTCGCCGAGCAGGTCGGGGTCCTCGGGAGGGAGCCCCCAGGCCTCGTGGTCGTCGTCGTCCTCGTCCTCCGCCTCGATCGGCTCGAGTGGCTCGAGCAGCCCGTCGTCAAGTGGGTCGTCCATTGCGTCGTCTGCGAGGGGGATCGGGGCTTCGTCGTCGACCGGCGCCAGGGGGTCTCGATGGCTCATGGGGCAGGCCTAACCGGGCGCTCCGGCGGTTGCCGGGGTGCGGCCGCGGTTGCTCGCGACCAGCGCGGCGTAGTGACCGCCCTGGGCGAGCAGCGAGCGGTGGGTCCCCGACTCTGCGATGTGTCCGTCGCGGACGACCAGGATCTGGTCCGCGGTGCGGATGGTCGACAGTCGGTGCGCGATCACGAAGGCGATCCGGTCCTCGAGGAGCGCCTGGATCCCGGCCTGGATCGCCCGCTCCGTCTCGGTGTCGACCGACGACGTGGCCTCGTCCATCACGAAGACCTCGGGGTCTGCGAGCACCGCGCGGGCGAGCGAGACGAGCTGCCGCTGCCCGGTGGACAGGTTGCTGCCGCCCTCGCCGACCTCGGTGGCGTACCCCTCGGGTAGCCGCTCGATGAACGGCGCAGCGTGCACGAGGGCGGCCGCCTCCCGGATCTCCCCGTCGGTCGCGTCGAGCCGGCCGTACCGGATGTTGTCGGCGACGCTTCCGCTGAACAGGTGGGGCGTCTGCAGCACGATCCCGAAGCGCCTCGAGAGCCAGCCGAGCGGAAGGTCCCGGACGTCGACGCCGTCGACGCGGACGCAGCCCCCCGTGACGTCGTAGAACCGGGCGAGGAGCTTCACGATCGTGGACTTGCCGCCTCCCGTAGGCCCGACGAGGGCCACCGTCTGGGCGCCCTCGACGGCGAACCGGCACTTCTCGAGCACCGGCTCCCCGGGCTTGTAGGCGAAGTCCACGTCGTCGAACATCACCGAGCGGATCGGGCCGGCGCCGTCGGGGACCCTCGGCACCGTCGGCTCGCGGATCTCGGGCTCTGTCTCGAGCAGCCCCTGGACACGCTCGGCGGCGGCCTGCGCGGCCTGCATCTGCGTGAACTGCCGCGCCATGTCCTGGATCGGCATCGCGAACAGCGTGGCGTACTGCATGAACGCGACGAGAGTGCCCAGCGACAGGGCCTCGGTGCCCACGAGGAGGCCTCCCTGCCACAGCGCGAGGCCCACGCCGACGTTCCCGAGCAGGATCACGAGCGGGAGGTAGACGGCGCCCTGGAGCATGTTCCGCATGGACTGCTGGAACATGTCGCTGGACAGCCCCTGGAACTCGACCAGGTTCGCCCGCTCGCGGGCCAGCGCCTTGGTGGTGCGCACCCCCGCGATCGACTCGTTGAAGCTCGCGGTGATCCGCGCGTTGGTGCGGCGCACGGCTCGGGAGCTCGACAGCAGCAGCCGCTGGAACAGCAGGCTCACCGCGACGAGCGGGGGCACGATCAGCAGGACGTACAGCGCGAGCTCGACGTCGAGCGAGAGCATCGCGACGATGATCCCGAGGAGCAGGGCCGAGCCCCACACCGAGTCCAGGAGCAGCCACGGGAGCAAGCCGCTGACCTTGCCGACGTCGGACGTCAGGCGAGCGACGAGCCAGCCCACCGGGTGCTGGTCGAAGTAGGAGAACGACAGCTCCTGGAGGCGGTCGAAGCCCTTGCGACGCAGCTCGTGGGCGACGCCGGTGGCGAGCTGCCCCGCGAACACGATGAACGCGTAGATCGCGAGCGCGAGCACGCCGAACGCAGCCGCGTAGGCACCGATCCAGGGGGCCAGCTCCGCGAGCGGCCGCCCCTGGATGGCGCCGTCGATGAGCTGGCCGGTCATCAGCGGGAGCGAGGCGTCGACGGTGGCCGCCGTGAGGCCGGCGACGGCCAGCCCCAGGGCCGATCGCCGGAAGGGCGCGGCGTGCGCGACGAGGCGCCGCCACAGGGCGAGGTCGATGCGGTGCGCGACCGCGTCGTCTTCTTCGTGCGTCAGCGAGGTCACGAGGCCTCCCGGGAGCGCGACGCGGCCTGCTCGAGCGCGTCCGAAGCATTGGTCTGGAGCCGCCACAGGTCCGCGTAGGGGCCGGGGCGGGTGAGGAGGTCGGCGGGCGCGCCGTGCTGCACGACCGCTCCCTCGTCGAGGACGTAGATGTAGTCGGCGAGCGCGACCGTCGAGAGGCGGTGGGCGATCACCAGCGTGGTCTGGTGACCTCGGCGCTCGCGCAGCTGCTCGAGGATGAACGTCTCCGTCGCGGTGTCGACCGCGGACAGCGAGTCGTCCAGGATCAGCACGCTCGGCTTCTGCAGGAGCGCGCGGGCGAGCGCGACGCGCTGGCGCTGGCCCCCCGACAGGGTCACCCCGCGCTCGCCGACCACGGTGTCGTAGCCGTCCTCGAAGCGCTCGATGGTCGCGCCCACGTCTGCCGCGTGGGCGGCGGCGACCATCTCCTGGAGTGTGGCGTCGGCGCGCCCCAGGCGGAGGTTCTCGCCGAGCGTCTTGCTGTACAGGAACGGCTGCTGCATGACCACCGCGAGCTGCTGGCGCAGGTCCTCGAGGTCGAGCGTGCGCACGTCGTGCCCGTCGAGGCGCACGACGCCCTGCTCCGGGTCGTACAGGCGCAGCAGGAGGCTCACGAGAGTGGACTTCCCCGCCCCCGAGGCGCCGACCAGCGCGACGGTGGACCGCGCGGGGACGGTGAGCGACAGGTTGCGCAGGACGAGCGGCGCATCCGGCCGGTACCGGAAGCTCACGTCGTCGAACGCGATCGAGCCCTGGGGATCGGCCAGGCGCGCGACGTCCGGCAGCGCGGGGGCGGCCTCCCGAGGCTCGTCGAGGATCGCCTGCACCCGACCGAGGGCGACCGTGGCCTTGCCGAGGTCGGCGAGGATGCGCCCCATCTGCCGCAGGGGATGCACGAACATCCCCACCGCGGTCAGGAAGTAGAAGAAGGCCCCGACCGTGAGCTGCCCGCGCGACACCCAGTACACGCCGGCCGCGACGACGAGCACGTGCTGGGCGAAGGTGAGCACGTCGGACAGCGACCAGAAGGCGGCCATCAGCCGGTAGAGCCGGTAGTCCAAGGCCCGGTAGGTCTGATTCCGCACCTGGAACCTGGCCGACTCGTGGTCGCGGCGCCCGAACGCGCGCACCACGCGGATGCCCGTCAGGTTCTCCTGGACCGTCGTGTGAAGCTCGCCCTCGGCCTCGTCGGCTTCCTGGAAGCGGGCGCGCACGCGCAGGAAGAACAGGGCGGAGAAGCCGACGATCACGGGCAGCAGGCACACCGCCACGGCGGTCATCCGGGCGTCGATCATCAGCATCACGGGCAGCGGCACCACGAGCATGAGCACGGCGCGGCCGATCTCGACGACCTGGTTGGCGAGGAACACGCGAATTGTCTCGACGTCGGACGTGCAGCGCTGGATGAGATCGCCCGTGCGCGCTTGATCGAAGTAGCGACAGCGCGCGCGCTGCAGGTGATCGTAGACGCGGTCGCGGAGGCGCCGCACGATGCCCTCGGAGGCCTGCGCGGACCAGCGCGCGCGCAGGTAGGTGGCGACGCCGGCGAGGGCGCTCAGCACCGCGATCGCGAGCGCCGGCACCCACAGACGGGACGCGACGAAGGCGCGACCGCCCATGGCGTCGAGCGGCAGCCGCACCCACGGGTCGTCGAGGGAGCGGGCCTCGGGCGCGAGGATGCCGTCGATGACGGCCTGCGGAACCAGCGGGACGAGGTAGAGGAAGCCGGTGGCGACCACCATCGCGGCGAAGGCGCGGACGAAGGGCCCGCGAGAGCCGCGCGTGAGGTTCCAGACGGCACGAACGCTCTGCAGCATGACAGGAGCTCTCGACGAAGGGGAGACGTGGACGTGCCCCCCCGCGCGCGGCCCCGGGGGCGCGGCGTGGCGAGCACGGGCTCGACGGAGGGGCAGGAGGGGCGCGCGCGAGCGCGAGAACCCGCTGCCGGAGCGCGAAGGCGCCAGAGTCCCCAAGTAGACAGCCCGCTCGGAGACTCGGTGGCTCGGGAGCGGGCTTCCTTGCGTGCGACGGCCCGGGGGGGCCGTGTGGAGGAGGTCAGCTCACGATGCTCTTACGAAGAGAGGGAATCATGGCGGATCCTCCACGCGAGGGTTCGTGCCGGGCAGGGCCCGCAGTGCGGGCGCCCCGCGGCCGCCAGAGGCGGTAACCGGCAGAGCTGTGTGCGGTAACTGGTTGCGCCCGGGGCGCAAGCCCTCAGTAGCCGCCCGTGCGACGCCACGCGTTGGCGTTGATGACGACGAGGAGCAGGAAGCCCGCGACGACCATCCCGAGGCTGTAGTCTGCAGCCGGGAGCGTGCCCAGGTTGTCGAGTGCCGAGTAGCCGATGCCCTCGAAGTCGCAGTTCAGGCAGTTCTTCTCTTCCCACCCGAACGAGTACGGCAGGCGCATGATCCCCGCGCCGAGGAGCAGCCCGCCGGCCAGCAGACCGAAGGTGTACAGAGGATTGCCGTCGGTCTCGCGCGACGTAGACCCGTTCATCACGACTCCTTGGTAAGGCCGAGGTATGACGTCGCCACCTGCCCGTTCACCGCAGCGTACGGCTGCACAGACCTCCGCGCCTGTCAGGGAGGAAGAGACGCCATGAGCCGCGACTGGGTTCCCCAGGGCCTCGGCCTCGATGCACTGCGCGCGCTCGTCGCCGAGGATCTCGTACCCGACGACGCGCTCGCCGAGGTCGCGGGCCCCCGGGTCGACGTCGCGAAGTCCGAGATCCCCCGTATCCGGCCGATCCTCGTGGCCCTTGCGGCTCGCTCGGTGGGCGCCTCCCGGGTCGACGAGGAGGCCCAGCACGCGGCGGAGATGCTCCACCTCGCGCTGCACATCCACGACCTGGCGCTCGGCCGGGAGGGAGGCCGCCGGCGCCGGGTCGCCCGCTCGCTCGTCCGGCGGTCGGTCAACTGGCTGGCCGGCAACCACCTCACCCTGCGCGCGCTCGAGCTGTCGCAGCTCGCCGGACCCGGCGTGCTCGAGGAGCTGATGGAGGCGCTGCGGTCGTTCTCGGACGCGCAGGAACGCTCGCGCGAGCTCGTAGGCCACCTGCCCCACGAGCCCGACTGGCTCGACCACGCCGACGGGCACACGGGCGCCCTGTTCGCGTTCTGCTGCCGCGTCGGTGGTCACATCGCGGGGGCGCCCATCGGCCAGGTGTGCGCGCTCGGGCGCTACGGCCGGCACGTGGGGCGCCTCTGGCACGTCGCGGAGGACGTCTCGGGGCTCCTGCTCGGCGACGCGGTCGCCCACCTTCAGGCCCGGGCGGCCGTGGGGCGGCCGGTGCTCCCGGTGATCTACGCGGCCGAGCACGATCCCGAGATCGCACGAGCCTGGTCCTCTCTACACGAGCTCGACGACGCACGGACGGCACAGCTCGCCCGGCGCATCGTGGGTCACGGGCTGGTGCCCAGCCGGCGGGTGGTGCTCAGGGAGTCGTGGATCGCCCGGAAGGCCCTCGCCGGCTTGCCCGACACGCCCTATCGCCGCGGGATGGACCGCTTGGTGACCGAGCTCACGAAGACGTTCACGCAGGAGCCGCGACCGCCTCGGGGGCCGCGAGCGCCTCGATGACCGCCGCGGCCGCGGTCCGCGACCACAGCAAGC
>CAYMSU010000331.1:0-7522 GCA_964393165.1 uncultured Enterobacteriaceae bacterium | reverse complement strand
GGTGCGGGTGGCCCGGCTCGAGCAGCACCTGCCCACCGAAGAGACTGTCGATGCCTCCCGTCCTCGACCGCGCCGCGATTGAGCGGCTGCTCCCTCACCGCGACCCGTTCCTGATGGTCGACGAAGTCCTCGAGATCGAGGCGGGCAAGCGGACAGTGGCGCTCAAGCACGTTCGGAACGACGAGGACTGGACGCGCGGCCACTTCCCGGGGAACCCCATCCTTCCGGGCGTGCTGGTGGCCGAGGCCCTGGCACAGGCCGCGGCACTCGCCTATCTGTTCGGCCTCGACGATCCGTCCGACGTCGGCGTGTACCTCGTCGGCTTCGACAAGCTGCGCCTGCGTCGGATGGTGCGCCCAGGAGACGCTCTGCGACTCGAAGTCGAGATGGTCCGGCAGCGGCGGGGCCTGTGGTTCTTCGAGGGAGTGGCCTCGGTGGGCGAAGAGAAGGTGGCCGACGGCCACTTCATCGCGAAGATCGAGGGCTAGCAGCACGCTTAGCGACAGGAGGGCAGGATGGCCGACGTGCATCCCACAGCGGTGGTCGACAGCGGGGCGGAGCTCGGAGACGTCACGGTCGGCCCCTTCGCGGTCGTCGGGCCCCATGTGCGCCTTCACGACGGCGTGACCGTCGGGCCTCACAGCGTGATCGAGGAGCACACGGAGGTGGGCGCTCGCACCGAGATCGGTCCCCACGTCGTCCTCGGGGGCCTGCCCCAGGATCAGCGCCACGACCGCAGCGCGGAGACGAGGCTCGTCATCGGAGCCGACTGTGTGTTCCGGGAGTTCACGACGGCGCACCGCGGGTCCAGCCAAGGGCGCGGGCTCACGCAGATCGGCAGCCACGGCTACTTCATGGCCAACGCCCACGTCGCCCACGACTGTGAGGTAGGTGCTCACGTCACCTTCGCAAACTCGGTGGCGATCGGTGGCCACGTGCACGTGGGTGACGGAGCCATGCTGGGCGGTCTCGCGGCCGTCCATCAGCACTGTCGGGTGGGTCGCCTCGCGATGATCGGCGGCGGGGCCATGTGCTCGCAGGACGTGCCACCGTTCAGCATCGCCCAGGGGGATCGGGCTCGACTGTACGGCGTGAACATCACCGGGCTGCGGCGGGCCGGCTTGTCCGACGCGGCGATCGCGGCCCTCAAGGACGCCTGGCGAACCTTGTTCGTCGGCGAGCTCCCCCGTCGCATCGCCCAGGAGCAGGTCGCCGCACAGCACGTAGACGTGCCCGAGGTCCAGGAGCTGATCGAGTTCCTCCGCTCGAGCGAGCGAGGCGTCTCGCGTACGGGCCTCCAGCAGCCCTCGCACTGACCATGCGGGCTGCGTCGCTCGACGTCGCGCTGGTGGGATGCGGGCACATGGGGCGGCGGCACGCGGCGGTCATCGCGTCCGACCCCGGAGCTCGGCTCGTGGCGACCGTCGACGTCATCGGTTCGCGGGCGGAGGCGACCGCCTCGAGGTTCGGCGGACGTGCGGAGGCCGTCGTGCCGGCCACTGTGGATGCCGTCGTCGTGGCCACGCCGACCTCCACGCACGTGCAGATCGCCGCGCCGCTGCTGGACCGGGGCCAGTGGTGCCTGGTGGAGAAGCCGCTCGCGACGGGCGCCGAGCGCGCCCGGGCGCTCGCCTCGGAGCGCTGCGCGGTAGGCCACGTGGAGAGGTTCAACCCCGCCCTGCGGGCGGCGGGCTGGCTGCGTCCCCGCGTGGTGGAGGCGCGCCGAATCGCGCCTCCGTCGGGGCGCAGTCTCGACGTCGACGTCGTGATGGACTTGATGATCCATGACCTCGACCTGGTCCTCGAGTGGATGGCACCCGGGGCGACGGTCACCTCGATCGACGCGGCAGGGGTCTCCGTCGGAGGGCGACATCTCGACGCCGCCAGCGTACGCCTCCGAAGCTCGTGCGGGCTGACCGCCTCCATGCTCGCCTCCCGCGTCGCCGGGCACCGGGAGCGGCTCGTGCGGTGCTACGAGCCAGGGCGGTACACGGAGCTCGACCTCCTCGCGGGTCGCGCCCGGGTCCAGGGTCGTCTCGTGGCGCCGCCGACGCCTGACGATGCACTGACCGCGCAGTGGCGGGCATTCACAGATACGGTGCGAGGGGCACGACACAGTCGAGCGGCCCCGAGCACCGCCGGCCTGCGAGCGGTGGCGCTCGCGGAGAGAATCCTGCAGGCGATGACAACGGAGCGGTCATGAGGATGGTGCTGCCAGGCGCCCTGATGCTGGCGGGATGTCAGCCTGCCGATCCCCTGGACGAGGCCTGGAGCGGGGTCTTCGAGGTCCAGCGCTACGCCTCGACGACCGACGGCTGCGATGCTCCGAGCGTCGACGAGGCGGCCACCGAGGAGGAGGCGCCCGCGGACTTCGTGGGGGTGGCCCTCGGGCAGGTCTTCGACGAAGCCAACGAGCCGCTGTATCTGGCGACCACCTACTGGTGCGAGACCGAGGAGGTCTGTGACAGGCTGCCGTTCTCCAACGCGCAGCTGCGCGAGGCGACGCTCGACCGGATCGAGGGCGTCGTCGGGGAGCGGACCTACGACTCCACCCGGATCTGCAAGGCGTTCTGGACCGGCATCGAAGCCACCTTAACAGGGCAAGGGCAAGGGCAAGGGCAAGGGGACGCCATCACGCTGATCACGCGCAGCCACGCCTCGGAGAACGAGTCCACCGCCACGCAGCAGGAGTGCGACGAGTACCTCGAGTCGTTGCTGCGCGAGCAGTGCGACGAGACGCTCTCGATCGAGGCCGTCCGCGTCGAGTGAGGGTGCGCGCTGATGACAGCGGGGCCCCCGTCGTGTGGGTGGCCGCAGGGGAGGCGAGCGGGGATCAGCTCGGCGCGGCGCTCGTCCAGGTGCTTCGCACCCGCCATCCGGCGGTGCGGTTCCGGGGGCTCGCGGGGCCGCGCATGCGCGCCGAGGGCGTGGAGCCTGTCGCACACGCGGAGGAGGCGACCGCCTTCGGACTCGTGGAGGTCGTCGGGGCGATCCCGCGCCTCTCCCGGCTCCTGGACACGCTCACCGCCGACGTTCGGGCCTCCGATCCGGAGGTCGTGGTGACGATCGACAGCCCCGACCTCCTGCTGCGGCTCGGGGAGCGCCTGCGAGCGAGAGGCGTGCCCGTGGTGCACTGGGTCTGCCCGCAGGTGTGGGCCTGGCGGGGGTGGCGGGTGCGTCGCCTGGGCCGCCAGGCGAGCACGGTGTTGTGCCTGCTGCCCTTCGAGGCGGGTCGGCTGCTCCCCCACGTGCGCGCGGTGTACGTCGGGCATCCTGCCGCGCGCCCACCGGCGTCGCTTCCGGCGGTTCCCGAGGCCGGCGGGCGCCCGCGGGTGGCGCTCCTGCCGGGGTCGCGACCGTCGGAGCTGGACCGCCACTGGCCCGTCCTGCGCGAGGTCGCGCGCCACCTGCGCCGGCGCTGGCCGTCGGCGAGCTTCGTGGTGCCTCGCGCGCCAGGGGTGTCGCCCAGGCCGCCGACGGAGCGCGACCGAGGCCGACGCGAACGGAGGCTCACGGGCCTCGATGCCGTGTTCGTCGACGACGTGTGGGCCTGTCGCGACGCGGATGTCGCGGTCGCCGCGAGCGGGACGGTCACCCTTCAGCTCGCGGCCATGGACGTGCCCATGGTCGTGATCTACCGGGTTCACCCCCTGACGTTCGCGATTGCCCGGAGGCTCGCCGCCCACCTCCGCTTCGTGGCGTTGCCCAACCTCCTCGCGGGGCAGGCGGTCGTGCCCGAGTTCGTGCAGGAGCTGCCCCCCTTGGCCATCGCGGAGGCTGCGGCGTCGCTCGTGGGGCGGCGCGGCCAGGTCCCGCGGGAGATCGTTGGAGAGCTGGGAGGAGAGCAGGCCATCGAGCGAGTGGCCGGGGAGGTCAGCCGCTGGTTTCGAGGGCGTCCAGGCGCGGTGCGAGACTCCTGAACTGCCACTCCTCGAACAGGCGGCCGAGGCGCGCCCGCGCCGCCTCGTGGAAGGGGGCCCAGAGCGGAGCGCCGACGTCGAGGCCGGCGCGGACCGTGGCCAGGTCCTCGTAGAGGACGAGGTCGGCCCCCGCGTCGCGGACGGGCCCGCGCAGCCGGGCGGGCGTCAGCGAGTCTGCGTTCGCGACGATGGTCGCGGCGGACCCGAATGCGAGGATCCACCTCGCCGCCGTCTTGGGGCCGACGCCCGGGACTCCCGGCAGGTTGTCGGACGGGTCGCCGACCAGGGCCTTGTAGGTGGGCAGCTGCTCGGGCTCGATGCCGTAGCGGGCCCGCACCGCCTCCTCGTCGTAGCGCTTCGCGTCTCGCTGTCTCCGCCCTACGAACCAGACCGCGACCGAGCCGCGCGCCACCTGGAAGAGATCCGTGTCGCCGGTGACGACGAGGGCTGGGGTATCGACCACCGCCAGCTGGCGGGCCGCCGACGCGAGGACATCGTCCGCCTCGAACCCCGGTCGCCGGTGGACGGGCACGCCGAAGGCCTCGAGCAGGCGGGGCAGTGCCCCGAGCTGCCGGGTCAGCGGCGTCGGGGCGCGAGGCCGCGTTGCCTTGTACGCTTCGTAGGCGGTGTGGCGGAACGTGGGGGCGGGCTCGTCGACCACGAACGCGAGGCCTCGTGGACGGTGCTCGCGCAGCAGCTTGATCAGGAGGCTCGACAGTCCATAGAGGCCTCCGGTCGGGACCCCCTCGGAGGTCCGCATGTCGGGCAGCGCGAAGAAGCTTCGAAAGAGCAGCGACATGCTGTCGAGGAGGAGCACCGGCGGGTCGCGGTCGGCCCTCGGAGCAGCCCTCGGATCAGGCCTCGGATCGGGCTTGTCGTCGGCGCGGTCCATGGTGGCTCCCGGGGTCGTGGTCGTCGTCGGCCTCGTCCTCCGGGTGGCCGTCGCCTCCGAGTGGGGCCTGCTGGCGGACGAGGCGTATCACTGGCGCTGGGCACAGGTGCCGGCGTGGGGCTACTATGACCAGCCGCCGCTGATCGCGGCGGTGCTGGCGATGGGCGAGGCCTGGCTCGGGAGCAGCCCGCTGGCCCTGCGGAGCCTGCCCGCCGGGCTCGGTGTGCTGGGGATGGCCACGCTGCTTCCGTTCTGCCGCGACCGGCTGCTCTTCGCGGCCTGGATCACCGCACTCCCTCCGCTGTGGCTGCTCACCCAGCTCGCCGTGCCCGACGCGCTGCTGCTCGGAGCATGGGGCGCCGCAGTGGCGGGGGCGCTCGCCGGCGGGCCTCTCGGCTGGCTGCAAGCCGGGATCTGCGGCGGGCTCGCGTGCCTTGCCAAGCCCACGGCCTGGCTCTTGCTGCCTCTCCTCGTCGTGTTCACTCCCGCGGCCGAGCGTCGCCGGGGGCTCCCGTGGCTCGGGCTCGCGGTGGCCTCGGCGATGCTGCTCCCGCACCTTGCGTTCAACGCCCGACACGACTGGGTCATGATCCGCTTTCAGGCCTCCGAGGGATTGCTGAGCCCCTACGCACCAGGGCTGGGGGGGCCGCTGCGCCAGGTCGCGGAGCAGGCGCTGTTCGTCACCCCGCTCGCCGCGCTGGCGGGGATGGGCTGGTGGTGGCGATATCGGCCAGGAACCCCCGTCGGCCGAC
Source organism: uncultured Enterobacteriaceae bacterium (assembly GCA_964393165.1). Classification (GTDB taxonomy): domain Bacteria; phylum Myxococcota_A; class UBA796; order UBA796; genus DRPG01. Next base: position 1,958 of record CAYMSU010000331.1, on the reverse strand, counting down.
GAGACCGCCTCCTCTGGGCGGCCAGCGCCCCGGTGGCCGCCGGGTTCGCGCTGGCCGCTGTCGGCGGGCCTCCAGAGGCCCACTGGCCAGCGCCCGCCTGGCTCACCGTCGGGGCGGCGCTCGCCCGGGTTCCTGCCTCCGCCGGGATCGCTTGGCGGCGCCTGGCCTGGGCGGGCGTGATCACCGCAGGCCTGGCTTCGGGCCTCGTGTTCGCTCAGAGCCGGCTCCGACTGGCGCCCCTCGCGCTCGACCCAGGCACCCGACCGTGGGCCTCGACGGCCCTGCTGCAAGGGCTCGCCGCCGAGCTCGAGGGAGCACCGGCGGGCTGCGCGGGCCCGGTCGTGCTGTCGGAGCGCTACCAGGAGGCAGCGATCGTCGCATGGGGCACGCAGCGCCCGGTCCGGGTGGTGCCGGGATGCGGCAGGCCCAACCAGGACTCCCTGTGGCGCGGGCCACTGCCCACCACCGGCCTGTTCGTTCGCCCGTCGCGCGGAGGGCCGCCGACCTGTCTTCGCGCACACTACAGGCACGTGGATCTGATCGCCGAGATCGAGGGGCGCGACCCGGCGGGCCGTGAGCTGGGGCCCTGGCAGCTCTTCCGCGCGACGCAGGGGCGTGGACCGTGACCGTCGGAAGGTTCGCGCGATGGTTCGCCGCTCACCGCGGTGCGGTGGTGCTGGCTGCCGCGCTCCTCTCGCTGACGGCGGCGGTCCCGGGGGCGGCGGTCCTCCTCCTCGAGCGCGCCCTCGCGCACGTCCTGTCGGGCGACACGACGGCGCTGTCTCGCGTCGTGGCCGGGTTCGTGGGGCTGTATGCGCTGCACGGGGCCGGGGTCGTGGCGCGTACTGCGGTCAGCAAGCGAGTGGCCTGGGCCGTGGCGTCGTCCCTGCGGCGCGCGCTCCACGCGCGCTGGCTACGGGCCGCGCCTCGGAGGGCGCTCGGAGATCGGCTGGCCGCGCTCACCGATGAGGTCGATCAAGTCCAGTACGGCGTCAGCGCCGCGGTGACGGCCCTTCGAAATCCCCTCGCGCTGGCCGGCCTCGTGGCGGTGGCCGTCAGCGTGGCCCCCGGCCTCGCCGGTCCCGCGTTTGCGCTGTGGACGCCGGCCCTGCTCCTCGCGTGGGGCACGGGGCGTCGCGTGCGCCGGCTCGCGGTGCGCGCCCGTCGTGCCCGCGCTGCGCTCGGCGGGGAGCTGTCACAGCAGCTCTCCGGGCTCACGGTGATCCAGGCCCACGGCCTCCAGACTGCCGAGGAGGCCCGGCTGGCCGTCGCCGATGCTGCCGATCGGCGGGCTCGCTGGGCACTCGACGTGGGCCGGACGCTGCCCTCGGTCGCGGTCCAGCTCTGGGGTGCGGTCGCCCTCGGCGGACTGCTCGTGGTCGGCACCGCGCAGGTGGACGGAGGCCGCCTGGAGCCCGCGTCGCTCGGCGCGTTCGTGGTCGCCCTGGGCCTCGCGGCGCGACCGCTGTCCGGCCTGGCCGAGGTGCACAGTCTGCTCCAGCGCTCGCTCGGCGCCCTCGGCCGCGTCGACGCCGCCCTGGCAGAGCCGCCGCGGGTCGTCTCCCCACGAGCCCCGCGGCCACTGCCCGAGGGGCCCCTGTCGCTCGTCTGGCAGGACGTGGTCGTCCTCGTGGACGGTCGCCCCATCCTGGACCAGGTCTGTGCGGAGGCGTCGCCGGGCTGCGTCACCGCGGTCCGGGGGCCCACCGGGGCTGGCAAGACCACGCTGCTACGGCTCGCCTGGCGCCAGCGGGATCCGAGCGGCGGGGTGGTCCGCCTCGGCGGTGTCGATCTGACCGACCTCGCCCTCGACGACGTGGCGCGTGCGGTCGCGGTGGTCCCCCAGGACTTGCTCCTGTTCGGGCGGTCGGTGCTCGACAACGTGACCCACGGGGACCCGGCCCCCGACCGGGCTCGCGCCGTAGCCGCGCTGCGGCGGGCCGCTGCCGACTTCGCCC
>CAYMSU010000330.1:0-7576 GCA_964393165.1 uncultured Enterobacteriaceae bacterium | reverse complement strand
CGAGCCCCGCGTCGCGCAGGACATGCGCGAAGGACCGCCCCGAGGGGTGGTACTGCACGATCCAGGCGTTCATCCCGTAGCCTGGCACGAACAGCACCGGCGGGCCGGCCGGCCCCTCGGGGCGAGCCAGGCGGATCAGCGACAGGGCCCACCCGTCCGGGGTGGTCACGACGTGGCGCTCGAGCATGCTCGATGTGTATATGCTGCGGGAGGAAGGTGCAGATGCGAGCGTTTTGGGTTGGGGCGTTGGTCGCAGGGCTCGGGTGCGGCGAGCGAGAAGGTAACGGGGCCGAAGGTGTCGATCGGCTCGAGTGGTCCGCGCACGAGCGCGCGCCATCGCTCGCGGTCGCGCGGTGGCGGCAGGCCGAGCCCGGCGAGGTGTGGGTGGAGTACTCGTTCGACGAGGGCGAGTGGCTGCGCACCCCCGCCCGGGAGCGCGCCGCGGGCGAGCACGAGGCCCTGGTGGTCGGGATCCCGATGGGCGTGGAGGCCCGCTGGCGGGTGGTCACGGAGGAGGCGTCGGTCGAGGCCGACGCGCCGATCCAGACCGAGCCGCCGCCCACGCGCCTTCCCGTGGGCACCGTGGTCACCTCGGCGCCCGATCGGTGGCTGCCCGAGGGCCGCTACCTGCTCACCTCGATCAGCCAGACCCAGGGCGGCTGGAGCACGAACGGGCCGTTCTTCACGGTGATCTACGACCGCCAGGGGCGCCCGGTGTGGTCGCAGCGCACCGACCGCGGGGAGTGGACGCTCTACCCCCAGGTCTCGTACGACCGCAGCCACCTGATCATCGACGAGTTCGGCTACTTCGGCTCCGAGGCGAGCGCGATCCGCACCTACCTCGACGAGGAGATCGCCCGGATCCCGATGACGGGGCATCACCACGCCTTCGTCGAGCTGCCCGGCGGCACCCTGGCCTGGGCGAGCTGGTTCCACGGCTCGGGGGCCGGCGAGGCCCTGGTCGAGAAGGCGCCCGGACAGATCGACGAGACGATTGTGTGGGACTGCGAGAAGGACTGGCCCAAGGCGGCCGCCGTCGACGCGTACGGGTGCGCCTCGAACTGCCTGTACTACGACGAAGGCACCGACTCCTACCTGTACAGCTTCTACAGCAACGAGTCGGTGGTCTCGATCGATCGGGCCACGGGCACCACCGAGTGGTGGGCGGGCGGCGTGCCGGGCGGCTTCTCGTTCGCGCCGGCGTCGTCGCAGTTCTACTGGCAGCACGGCGTGAGCTGGACGAAGGACGGCACGCTGCTGGTGTCGACCTACGACGGGCCCGACGAGGGGCCGAGCCGCACCACGAACCTGGCGCGGGAGTACGAGGTCGACGCCGAGGCGGGCACGCTGACCGAGGTGTGGAGCTACGACGCCGGCGTCTACGTGAACACGAACGGCGACACCTGGCGGCTCGCGAACGGCAACACGCTGCACACCCTCGGGAGCGCGTCGGAGATCAAGGAGGTCGACGAGAACGGCGAGACGGTGTGGCACCTGGACTTCGAGGGCACCCGCCTGCTGGGTCGCAGCGAGTGGATCGAGGACCTTTACACCCTGGTCTCCCCCTAGGAGCCGCCCCCAGGAGAGTGTGGGGCGTGGCAGGGACGGAGGCGGAGACTGGCTACGGCTCGCAGGGGAACGGCTTCACGCCCGGCACGTCGGCCACGAAGTCCGCCTCCTCTGCGTGCGACGACACGCTCGCCGGATCGTCGAACACCGACGCCAGCCAGTCCGACATGACGACGCCATCGACCGCGCCCTCGAAGAACTCGGGCCGCAGGCTCACCACGTGCGTGGACTCCTGGGACTCGCTCGTGAGGTAGTAGTTCACGCCCACGAAGTCGCGCGTGTCGCAGTAGGTCTGCCGGATCGCGTTGATCCAGGTCGCGCGGTCGCCGAAGAACGCGTCGCCCATCTGCGTGTCGTCGAGCGGGTTCGACAGGATCATCATCTGCTGCTCGGGCACGCGCTCGAGGCGCGCCGACAGGCGCTCGGTGAGCACGGGGCCCGCCGAGCAGTCGCCCTCGAAGCAGTAGGGCGGCAGGTACGGCGCCGCGCCCCACGCCGGGATCTTGATGAACCCGAGGCCGCCGACCCCGAGCAGCTCCCCGTTGTCGATCGCGAGGCCCGCGTCGGGGAACGCGGCCGTCCGCGGCCACTGCAGATCGTCGAGCATCCAGTGGTAGTTGTAGAGCGCGCCGTAGCCACCGGCCGACCAGCCCCCGAACAGGGCGTGGATCTGGTCGGGCCGGAACCCGTCGGGCCGGCTCGCATCGGCGTCGAGCTCGCGCCAGAGCACGTCGCGCACCATCTGGACCGCCGCCCGCACGTTGACGGCGCCGTACCGCCGAACGACGTTCCCGTCGTCGAACCGCTCGAGCGCACCGCCGCCGATGTGCACGTCCTGCGTGCAGTAGGGCAGGAACACCATCGTCCAGTCGGCGAAGGGGTTGGCCTCCGGATCCGGGTCCGCGATGCCGGTGCCCGCGGGCTCGTCGTCGAGCGCCTGGAAGAGCCCCGGGTTCGACGCCAGGCGAGCCGCGCAGTCGGGCTCGAACAAGCACACGCCGCCACCCTGCAGCCCGATGAGCACGCGGTCGAGGGGCGCGCCCTCGGGGGCCAGCCGGATCTGGAAGGCGTAGTCGCTGCCGTCTCCGCAGCGCGCGCCCCATCGGTCGCGGTCGACGGAGATCTGCGTCCACTCCCCGCGGGGGGCCTCGAACTCGGCGCTGGACGGGCCGCAGGACAGCGACACGTCGAGCCCGGGCGCGGCCACGGCGGTGAGGCAGTCCGCCTGGTGGAGCGCCCGCGCAGCGAAGACGTCGGGATCGACCGCGACCAGGTCGGCCAGATCGGGACAGCCGAGCTGCACCGCGGCCTCGGCGTCGGCCTCGAGCGAGCTCCGGACGGTGTCGAGCGCAGCCGTGGTGCAGTCCCCGCGCGCGGCACACGCCGACACCTCCCCGAGGAAGTCGGTCATGGCGGTCTCGGCGGCCCCGTGCGCCTCGGTCAGGCAGCTCTGATCGGCCTCGTCTCCGAGGGCCCACGCGCGCGCCTGGGGCCCCCCGTAGGCGCGCCACGCGAGCGCGCTCGCCTGCGACAGGCACGACTGCGCCATCCGCTCCGCCGCGGCCTCCGGCGTCAGGTGGAGGACGTCGCCGGCTGCGCACTCGTCGGTGACCGTCGCGGTGAGGTCGTCGTGGGCCCCCACGATCGCCTCGTCGTCGTCGGCGCACAGCGCGTCGCCTGCGGCGAGGCAGTCGCGGTGCGCCGCACCGATGGTGGCGACGCAGGCCTCCAGCGCGCGGGGCGCCTCTGCGGGGCAGGCCGAGGCGGGGGGTGGCTCTCGCTCCTCGTCGGGGCCCGTGCAGGCGGCGGCGACGAGGAGGCTCAGGGCAAGAACGGGCAGATGTTGCATGCGCCATCGTGCCACGCCCCGCGGTCGGTTGTCGACGGCGAGAGCAAGCGCGCGCGCTACTCCTCGACGGGCAGCCGCACCGTACGCCGCCGCCCGTCGGCCTGCTCGACCTTCGCGGTGACCGGAAGGCGCACGATGGCGCCTCGCTCGCCCGGCCAGGGCTGCCCCGAGAGCTCGACCACCCGGTCGCCGGGCGCGATCCCCGCGCGGGCCGCCTCGGAGTGCGGATAGACGCCCTCGACGCGGAGCACGTCGCCGTCCGGCGCGAGCCGCCAGCCCGGATCGTCGTGGTCGAGCGCGGGGGCCGACGGCGCCTCCACCACCACGCGGACCTCCTCGCCGAGCTGGCCCCGCGCCGCGACCGGCGGCGCCTCCAGGCGCACCCCGCTCACGACCTGGGACACCTGGACGGTGCAGTCCTCGTCGACGTCGTAGACCGGGATGATCACCCCGGGCCCGCGGTCGGTGACCGTGCCGCCGCACGCGGTGACCTCGAGCGGCGCGACGAACTGCAGGGTGCCGACCTCCACCCGGAAGGTGCCGCCGGGCCGCCGCCGCAGCACCGGCACCCGACGACACGCGCCAGAGGACCAGTCGATGCGGACCGGCTCGAAGCCCCAGGCGTGGAGCATGCCCTCGCCGTCGCGGCGCTGCGCGCGGAACGTGAAGGCGCCGCCCTCCGCGGCGGTGATCGGCCGCGGCCAGACCGCGCTGCCGGTGCGGGGGTCGATCTCCTCCACGCGCCCCTGCAGCGCCCGAGACCCCGGCGTGAAGCACCGGATCCGCTCGGGCGCACCCTCGGGCGCGTCCTCCCCGTCCACCTCGTCGATAGGAAGCGTGGCTCCGCCGAGCTTGTCGAAGTCGCCGTGCACTTCCTCGTCGTTGCTGACCACGGTGCGGGCCGGCGCGTCGGACCGCGCGAGCAGCCACCACGCCCCCACCGCCACCACCAGCAGGCCCGCCAGGGCCATGAGCACGGTGGGGACGTCTTTCTCGGTGAGGCCCAGGAACCCGCCCTCGCTGAAGCCCGACTCGCTCGCCTGGCGGTCCGCCAGGAACCGCATCACGCCCATGCTGAGGAGCACGACCAGGGCCGCCACGAAGAGAATGATCGCCAGCGGACCGGGACCCCACGCGCTCTCGGGCTCGGCCGCCGCCATGAAGCCGAACACCGAGCCCGGCACGACCCAGTCCAGGATCAGCAGCAGGACGATGACGGCGAAGTTCGCCGCCGCGCCGAGCGCCGCGGGCTGCAGGTACTCGCGCCGGATCGACACGGCCGTCGCGAGGCCCGCCAGGCTGCCGACGAGACCCATGACGAAGCCCACCATGAAGTCGGACCCGTCGTCGTCTTCTTCGTCGCTCATCTTCCCGCTCCCGGTAGCCGGGACCTAGCACAGGTCTCGGTGAAGATCCCCTCGATTCGCAGGAACCGGCGCGGGCCCCGGTCGCCAAGACGCGACCAGCTGACTACAGCAGGGGCGTGGCGCGGCGACGGATGCCGGCGCCCTCCCCCCCCCCTCCGGGATCGTACTTGCGGGATCGTACTTGACGACGTTTGCGTCGCTCGGCCTTGCCGAGCCCCTTCTCCGCGCGCTCGATGCGTGCGGCTACCATCACCCCACGCCCATCCAGGCGCTCGCCATTCCGCCCCTGCTCGAGGGCCGGGATCTGCTGGGCTGCGCCCAGACCGGCACCGGCAAGACGGCGGCGTTCGCGCTTCCCGTGCTCCACCGGCTGCACACGGCCGGCCGGCCTGGCGGGCGGCGCCACATCCGTGCGCTGGTGCTCACGCCCACGCGAGAGCTCGCCGCGCAGGTCTCCGACAGCTTCGAGACGTACGGGAAGGGCTCGGGCCTCGTGCGCACCACGATCACGGGCGGCGTCGGGCAGAACCCCCAGGTGCAGCGCCTTCAGCGCGGGGTCGACGTGCTGGTGGCGTGTCCCGGTCGCCTGCTCGACCTGTACGGCCAGGGCCACGTCGACCTGTCTCACGTGGACTGCTTCGTGCTCGACGAGGCCGATCGCATGCTCGACATGGGCTTCGTGCACGACGTGCGCAAGGTGCTCGAGCGCCTCCCCCAGCGCCGCCAGAACCTCCTGTTCTCGGCCACGCTCCCCCCGGCGATCGTCAAGCTCGCCAAGGAGTTCCTCGTCGATCCGGTCGAGGTGTCGGTCACCCCCGAGGAGCCGACCACCGAGGCGATCGAGCAGACCGTGATGTTCGTCGACAAGCGCGACAAGCCGCGGCTGCTGAGCCACCTGCTGCGCCAGGGCGACATCGAGCAGGCGATCGTGTTTACCCGCACGAAGCACGGCGCCAACCGGCTCGTCAAGCAGCTCGACGGCAACGGCATCGAGGCCCGCGCGATCCACGGCAACAAGTCGCAGAACGCGCGCACCAAGGCGCTCGATGCCTTCCGCGCGGGGGAGCTCACCACGCTGGTGGCGACCGACGTGGTGAGCCGCGGCATCGACGTGGACGGCGTGTCCCACGTCGTGAACTTCGACCTTCCGAACGAGCCCGAGAGCTACGTCCACCGGATCGGGCGCACGGGCCGCGCGGGGCGCACGGGCCGCTCGATCTCGTTCTGCGACCAGAGCGAGGTCGACTACCTGCGGAGCATCCAGCGGCTGCTGGGCGCCCCGGTCCCGGTCGACGCCGACCACGCCTGGCACGTCGAGGGCATGGAGGTAGCTGCGCCGTCCGGCCGGCCGAGCGGGGGGCGCCCCGGCGGGGGCCGTCCCGGCGGGGGCCGCCGTCGCTCGCGAGGGCGTGGCCGAGGGCGCACCACGGGGTAGGCCAGGCTCACCGCCGCTGGCGGAGCGCCGCCTCGCGAGCCGACCACGGCGGATGATCCTCGTCGCCCGGATCCCCCTCCAGCAGGGCTCGGGCGGCGGCGAGGATCCGCGGCCGGTCGACGCCTCCCTGCTCCATCACGACGGCCGCGAAGGCGTCGGCGAACAGCTCGGCCTCGCGCAGGCTCGCGCGAGCGCCGGGGTACACCGCGCGCTTCACTGCGTCCGGAACCGAGGGGTCGAAGCCGACAGCATGGCCGATCTCGTGGAGGATCGCGAACAGGCTGGCCTCCGGACCCGCGGCGACCACGTCGGGGGCGAGGTGGATGGTGCCGCCCAGGTTCTGGGTGATCGGGCCGCGGACCACCCGTAGCGAGCCCCGCAGCTCCGTGAGGGCCGCCGCCAGCGCCGCGAGGTCGGCGGGGGGAACCTCCGCCAGGGCGGGCACCTCGGAGATCCCCGCACAGAAGCGGCCGAGGACCGCCGACCAGTCCGGAGGTTCGCTCACCGCTCAGGTCTGGTCGAGGGCCTGGAAGCCGCGGATCGTCTCATCGGTGAACGGATTCTCGAAGACCTCCCAGATGTAGGGCCCCTCCGGCGTGTTCCGCGCCCAGTCGTAGCCCTCGTGGCAGTGGGCCCGCGGGGCGTCGCCGTAGACCAGTGCGCGGTCGATTCGCTTCGCGTCGCTGTCGTGGACCGTGAGCGCATCGAGGAAGAGGTTGGCGCACGCGAGCCCGTCGGCCGGATGCGCCACCCGCGCCGCGAGCTGCTCGAGCGCGGGCCGATGCTCCTCGTGAACCCAGCCGAGCTGGCCCTGCATCGCCCTCACGCCGCGCTGCACCCAGTCCTCGACGTGGCGTGCCCAGGTCTCGTTGCACTGCTGGATGGCGGTCAGGATCGGGGTTTGGTCTGGCTTGTAGGAGTTGTTGTGGCCGTAGGCGTGGTAGAGCGGCACCCACGACTCTCCACGCCCGAGGTGCGTCGACGAGGGCTCGTAGCCGTTGGCCACCATGAAGGTGGTGCACGCGGCGCACGAGGCGAGCTTGGCGGTGGCGCCGCCGATCGACATCTCGTAGGGCGTGCCTTCGCCGATCCGCGCGCACTCGTAGATCGCCCGGATCATGCCGTGGGTGTAGCCGACGAGGTCGGTGGTGGGCTCGGGCGGCTCGCCGTAGAAGCGCATGCCCTGCTCGCGCAGCGTGTGCTGGAGCCGGCGGCTCGCGATCATGCCCCAGGTGAAGCCCTCGTCCTTGCCGTGGAACAGCGCCGAGTCGGTGCCCGGCCGCCACCGGTCGCCCACCGGCACCCCCACTCGCTCCGGATCCATGAGAGCGCAGGACCGGAGTCCGTTTCGGAGGC
>CAYMSU010000329.1:0-7581 GCA_964393165.1 uncultured Enterobacteriaceae bacterium | reverse complement strand
AACGAAGATCCGCATTATTTCGATAAAACCCTGCCGTACGCTATCGTTTTCAACCGGGAAGTTGAGCTCGTCGCTGTCGTCGCAGTCGTCGCACAGTGACACGCCGTCGCCGTCGAGATCTGGCCCGTCGAGCGTGGACCCGTCGCAGTCGTTGTCGATCTTGTCGCACACGACCTCCGGCTCGTCGGGGTTCACCCGAGGCGCGGCGTCGTTGCAGTCGAGCGCGTTGTCGGCGTGGTTGGGCGGCGGACCGTCGCACGTGCTCACCGGTGACGCGAACACGCTGCCAAAGCCGTCTCCGTCGCTGTCCTCCCAGTAGTCGACGAAGGTGAGGCCATTGTCGGGCTCGCTGTCGCAGTCGTTGTCCTGCCCGTCGCAGGTCTCGGCGTTGCCCGGGAAGTTGCGGGGATCCGTGTCGTCGCAGTCGCCCACGCGCAGATCCTCGGGAGCGCAGGTCGCGTTCTCGGTCCCCCAGCACGGCTCGGCCACGCACACGCAGTCACCGTCGTTGTCCCAGGCGTCGGTCCCGTCGTCGACGTCGCCGTCGCAATCGTTGTCGATCCCGTCTTCGGCCTCGGACGCCGACGGGAACACCGTGGCGTTGCTGTCGTCGCAGTCGTCTGCAGGAAGGGGCCCGAAGTAGGCCCGGCACATCAGGTCGATGTGCTTGTCGCGGTCGACGTCCTTGTCGTCGAGCACGTCGTTGCAGTCGTTGTCGAGCCCGTCGCCGCAGATCTCGGGAGCGCCGGGGTAGACCGTGCGCTCGGCGTCGTCGCAGTCCCCCTGGTTGGGAGAGAAGCCGTCCCCGTCGAGGTCGTCGTCGAGCACGCTCTTGACCGTCACGTCGATCTCGTCGGAGCCTACGTTGCCGTCGGGATCCGTCGCCTCGAGCCGAATCACCCAGCCGCCCGTCTCGGGCGGAGCCCAGCGCGTCTCCGAGATCCCGAAGTCGGTGGGGGGACCCGGCTCGATGCGCTCGACGAGGTCGGTGTCGACGTGGTCGAGGGTCCACACGAGGGCCAGCGCGCCCACGTCGCCCTGAGGGTCGTCGACGATGCCGAGCAGGGGCGTCTCCTCGTCGAGCTCGAGGATCGCCCGGTCGTCGGGCAGCTCGACCTGCACGGCGGGGACGTCGCCGGTGGGCTCCACGACGACGGTGATCGCGTCGTTCGCGCGATCGCCGGCGAGGTCCTCGGCGACGAGCGAGATGACGTGCGTGCCCGCGCCGAGCCGCGCGCTCACCCAGACGTTGCCACCGCCCGGCGCCTGCTCCCCCTCGCCGAGGACGCCGTCGAGATCGGACGCGAACGCCCAGTACCGGATGTCGGCCAGGCCGTCGCCATCCGCGAGGACGCCGACGAAGTCGATGGCGTCGAGATCCGTGAACACGGCCTGGTCCGCCGGGTTGCGGATGGTGGCCGCCGGCGCGAGGTTCGCGGTGGGCGACAGCTCGACGTCCTGGCTGCAAGCCGACAGGGCGATCATCGGCGGCAACACTACAGACCAGAACACCGAGCGCATACGTTCCCCAGATCTGCGGCAGGCGGTCAAACCCCCGGGCGCCCAGAAGAGTCCGAGGTCGCGCGATTCGAGGGACGACTCCCACCGCTGGCATTTTCCGAGGGTTCCCGACAGATTGCAACGGGGTCGAGGCTCGACGTCTGGGCGGAGCGGAGTGAAATACGCAGTAGGCCCCCGCGTACTGGTGGGCCCGGGGAGGTTCCGTGGCAATCGACTTCGCCAGCGCCGTCGCCCGCCTGTTCGAGCGCGCGCTGACGGGCGGAGCCGACGAGCTCTCCGGAGACAACCTCGTCCGCCGTGTGGTCGACGGCATCGTGGCGCTCCGCACCCGCGGGCGTCGCGGCGCGGTGCTCCTTCCCGAGGAGGTCGAGGTCGTGGTGACGGTCGAACGCGGGAGCCTCGGCACCCTCCGCGCCATCGTGGAGGAGCCGGGGTTCGAGGAGGAGGTGAGCCAGCGTCTCCTCAACCGGCTCGTCGAGGTTCCCGCCTCGTCCCATCCCTTCCGGATCTACCGGGTGGTGGAGGCCCCCGCCTCCGGGCCTGCCGGCGTCGAGGTGCGCGGGCTGCTCGAGCCGGTGGCGCTCGAGCTCGTCGTGCGGGGAGGCAACCGCGACGGGGAGATCCTGACCGTCCCCTCCGTGCGGCGCGAGCTGAGGCTCGGGCGCGGGCCGTTCCACGGCTCCGAGCACGAAGCCAACGACCTCGTGGTGACCGACGAGGACGTGTTCGTCAGCCGTCGGGCGGCCCGCCTGCGCCGGCTCGGCGGGCACGTCCGGGTGCGGGCCCTCGACCAGAAGGACGCGCTCGCGGTGGTCCGGGCCACCGGCGAGCGGATCCGCCCCCACCGCTCGATCGCGGGCTGGGCCGCAGTGCGTCCGGGAGACGTGATCGAGCTGTCCGACGGCGCCTCCCAGCGGATCCTCCTGGAGCTCCGCCAGCTCGTCGACGACGCCGCGCCGGGCGGCGCCCGCCTGGGGATCGTCGAGGAATGAGCGTGACCCCGCGCGACGAGCGCAGCTTCGAGGTCGATCTCGCCGCTCTCGGGCGAGGGAGCTTCTGGCGGCGGCTCCGGGGCACGCCCGTACGCGTCGACCCCTACGCGGTGGCCAAGGCCGTCTTCGCCGTCATGGACCGCTGCGAGGACCGGGACGTCCGCGGCCAGCGGCTCATCTGGAACGACTACCGGGTCTTTCTGGCCCAGGCCGACTTCGACCGCCTGGCCCCCCTGGCGAGCACACTGGAGCGGGATCTCGCGGCCGCGCTCCAGGAGCGCATGCAGGCGGGCGAAGCCAACATGGTCGGCGGCCTCGCGGTCGAGCTGCTCGTGAGCGAAGGCGAGCGCCTGCCGAGCGGTCGCGTCGTCGTCCAGGCCGCCTTCGTGCCCTACACCGCCGAGATCGCCGGCGCTGGCACCGGCGGGGCGGTCACCGTGCGCGCCGACCGCAAGGTGGCGCAGCCTGCGCGCCCGCCTCCCACAGGGCGGGTCGCCGACCCCGGTGCCGACAGAGGCGGGCTCGTCGTGCGGTGGCGCGACCAGGAGGTCAGCATCAGCCAGGGTGTCCGCGTGGTGCTGGGCCGGCCCCACCCGCACGCGTCGGGCTCGTTCGTGCCGCTGCACGGCGCGACCAACGAGATCAACCGGCGCCAGCTGTTCGTCGAGCCGAGTCCCGAGGGCGGCGCCGTCGTGGGTCGCCTGTCGGGCGCGAACGCGGTCCAGGTGAACGGCCGTCTCGTCCAGCCAGGAGGCCAGCTCGCGGTGGCCGAGCTGCCGGTCGAGATCTCGCTCACGAATGGGGCGCTCGTCCTCGAGCTCGACGGAGGTGCGCGGGCCACCCCGTCGACGGCGCCCACCTCGGAGGGCGGCCGGGAGCGCGGTTGAGGAGCGCTCACTGGGACGTGGCGGCCCGCACCCACCCTGGCCATGAGCGGGCGCGCAACGAGGACTCGTTCGTGTGTGACGCACGGCGGGGCCGGTTCGCGGTGATCGACGGGATGGGCGGCCGCGCGGCGGGTATCGTCGCGGCGCAGCTCACCCGCCAGGCGCTCCTCGAGGGCAGCGACGATGTCTCGGCGGCGATCCAGAGGGCCAACCAGCGCGTTCGCGCGAACGTGGTCGCTCACCCCGAGCGGGCGGGCATGGGCTGCGTAGTGACCGCCGTCGACATCGACGGCGACGTCCTCGATGTGGGCCACGTGGGCGACACCCGGGCCTACCTCGCGTCGGCGGCGGGAGCCGAGCAGCTCACGCAGGATCACACCGCGAAGGCGGTCGAGCAGGAGGCGCGCGGCCTCTCCGACGCCCAGGCGCTCGAGCTCCCTGTCCAGCACGCGGTGACGAACGACGTAGGGGGGCGCGCGCAGGCGGACTGCTCCTGGATCCAACGGATCCGCGCGCCGTTCGAGCGGGGCGACCTGCTGCTGCTGTGCTCTGACGGGCTGCACGACCTCGTGCCCAGCCACGAGCTGTTCGGCCTGCTCGCAAGGGCCCGCAAGGCGCGAACCTGCGCTGCAGATCTCTGCGATCACCTGCTGCAGATGGCCCTGTGTCGTGGCGGCACCGACAACGTCACCGTCGTCGCCATCCGTCGTCGCCATCCGGCAGGACAGCTGGTCACGGCGCTCGGGAACCTCGCTTCTCTAGGGGACGGTTCGCTCCCCCCCGGCGGGCGGTGATCATGGCAGGGGCGACGAGCGTGCAGGAGCCGACGTGACCGGTCGCTTCACCAGGATCGTAGAGGTCCTCGCCGTTCTCGCGACGGTGGCACTGTCGCTGTGGGCTGCCGACACCTCCCTCGACCGGGCCCTGGCCCAGGCCGCGCTCCGAGAGGGACCGCTGCTACGCAGCCTCGAGGAGGTCGCAGCAGCCCACCAGCGTGCGCTGGTCGCCTTTGCGGCAGGCACCCTCGCGCTGCTCGGAGGGCGACTGCTGGGCCAGCGACAGCAAGGGCTCCAGCCGATCACGTTGCCCTTGCTGCTGCCCGCCACCATCGCCGCGGTGGGCCTCGGGTACGCGGTGCAGACCGGCTACGGCGATCCGCTTCGCGGTCCATCCTGGCCCGGTCCCGACTTCGCCACGGGGGTCCTCCTCGGCGGGGGGCTCGGGGGCCTCGTGCTCGCGCTCCCGATCCGCTGGGAAGAGCTCGTCGACCGAGGCCGGCACTTCCTGCTCGGCGGCATCGCGCTCGCTTTCGCGGGCCTCGCCGCCTTCGGCACGGGGCCCGCGGGCACGCGGATCAACCTGCTCGGGTTCCAGCCGCTCGAGCTCGTCAAGCTCGCGTTCGTGGCCTACGTGGCGGTCTTCCTCGCTCGCCGGGCCACCGCCTTGCGGTACCAGCGGAACTACCTCCTCCAGGGGCTGCTACGGGTCCCCCGGCCGCGCCTCCTGCTCCCGGCCACCCTCGTGCTCGTGGGCCTGTTCCTGGGGCTGTTCCTGGTCCGCGACCTCGGGCCGATCCTGATCCTGGGGCTCACCTTCCTGGTGCTGTTCACCGTGGTCACCCGGTCCGTGCCGTGGGCGGGCTTCGCCGTGGGCCTCGTGACCGCGCTCGTGGCGGCGGTCGCGGCGTTCCCCGAGGCGGTGGGCTCGGAGGCAGTCGCCCTTCGCATGCAGATGTGGCTGGACCCCTGGACGAACGCGCTGCCGAACGGCGACCAGCTTGCCGCCTCACGCTGGGCGATCGCGGCCGGGGGCTGGTGGGGTCAAGGGGTCGGTCACGCGCTGATCGGAGGGCTCCCCGCGGGGCACACCGACCTGGTGCTCGCCCACCTCGGCGAGGAGCTGGGGTTTGCTGGAGTGGCGCTGTATCACTTGCTGCTCGCGATCCTCGTCGGCTCGGGAGCGTGGGTGGCCATGGAGAACCGAACGCCGGAGCGGGTGCTGCTCGCCACGGGGCTGACCACCCTCCTCGCCGCCCAGTGGCTGGTGATCTTCGCGGGAACGACCGGCGGACTCCCGCTCACGGGCGTCGTCGTGCCGTTCCTGTCGTCGGGGCGCACCTCGATGTTGGTCTTCCTGCTCGTCGTCTCCCTCATCGGGGCCCTCGCCCGGGACGGGCGCGCCCGGGCCGTCACCGACGAGCTGCGCCAGCTGCGCGGCGGGGTCTACGGCATGGGTACGATCGGGCTCCTCCTGGTCGGGCTCGGCGTGCTCGTCTGGTTCGGGGAGAGCGTGCTGCTCGGCCCGGCCACGAGCGCCCGGGGGGTGGTTACCACCCTGGCCGACGGTACGGTGGTGCACCGCTTCGACCGTCGCATGGAGGCCTTGGCCGCGCTCGTCCCGCGCGGGGAGATCCGCGACCGACGAGGCGCCGTTCTGGCGGGCACGGACGCCTCGGGGCGGCGCACCTACCCTCTGGGGGATGCGCTCGGGACCCTGCTGGGGCCTGCGTCAGCGCCCGTCTTGAGGCCTCCCTGGGGGCTCGAGCGCAGCCTCCAGGCGCTGCTCCGGGGGTACCCGGACCGACGGGACGGGCCGTCGATGTGGCTCGTCCTGACCGACGGCGGGGAGGAGGAGCTGCTCTTCGTCACTCCGACGCGACGGGCTCGCCCTCGCGACACCGCGCGGGCAAAGGCGCAGGCGGGGGATCGGCCCTTCCGCCAGGTCCCCCTGCCCGCACCCGATCTCCGACCGCTCGTGCCCGCGCTGCACGCGCCGGCGGCCGCACGGGAGGCGGTCCTCGTCCGCGAGCTCGGCACGGTCGAGGATCGATCCGTCGCGGTCACGCTCGACGCCGGGCTGCAGGCGAAGGCGGCCGAGATCCTGCAGGGTGCGGCCGCCCGAGGCAAGGCTGCCGCCGCCGTGGTGATCGACGTCGACTCCGGACAGGTGCTGGCCCGCGCGCAGGTCCCCGACTTCGATCCGGGCGACCCGGACGCGTGGCTCGGCCCGGTGCGGGCGGGGGACCCCGCGTTCGTCGGCGTCTATGGTCCGTGGAGCGACCTCACGGCGGATCGCGGGATCGTGCAGGCCGGATCCGTCGGCAAGCTCGTGACTGCGCTGGCCGCCGTCCGCGAGGGGCTCGTGGAGCCGGTCGCGGCCGTGGGCGAGGATTCGGCCTCGGGGTGCGCGCTCCGCTCCGAGGTGACGTGGGCCTGCCGAGACGAGAACGCGCGCGGACCCTACTTCACGCGGGACGACTGGGCGCAGCCCATCCACGACTTCCGCCGCGACTCGCCCCACGGCACGCTCGACCTCACCGAAGCGCTCGCCGTGAGCTGCAACGTGACCTTCGCTCAGGTGGCCCTGCAGCTGGGTCCCGCGCCCTTTGCGGGGCTGGTTCGCGACGGGCTGGCGCTCGGCTGGTCGGAGGACCTCGACCCCGGAGCGGCGGACTCCCGACGCCTCGCGGAGACCGGCATCGGCCAGGGGGCGATGGCGCTCTCGCCGATTCAGGCCGCCCGCCTGGCCGCGACGATCGGCGGCGGCGGGGTCTACCGGGCGTGCCCGCTCGTGCTCGGCGAGGCCTGCGATGCACAGCCGATCGTCGAGGATCGGGCAGGCCTCGAGGTGGTGCTGGCGGGCATGCGCCGGGTGATGACGGAGGGCACCGGGCGCGGGCTCCCGCCCATCGAGGGCGTCCGCGTCTACGGCAAGACCGGCACCGCGGACTCGATCGGCCTACGCGACGAGGAGCCCTACGGGCTGACCTTCAAGGAGACCGGCTACCCCCCCCACTCGTGGTTCGTCGCCCTCGCGGAGCCCGAGCCCACCGAGGCCTGCGGCCCCGCCGAGCGCCGCCTGGCCGTCGCGGTCGTGGTGCCCCGCTCGGGCACCGGCGCAGCCGTGGCGGGTCCGGCCGCCATCGAGATTCTGAAGGAGGCCCACCGGCTAGGATACCTCGGAGAGGCGTGATGAAGCCCACGCTAGTCCCCGAGGGCCACGAGGCGATCCGGGTCCTGCGCGAGGTCCCGGATCAGCGCCTGGTGCTCCACACCCGCCGCGCGAGCGGGGACTGTACGGTCCTCGTGTTGCTCACGCCGGTGCCGGCGCACTTCGCGACGACCCTGCAGGCGGTCGTGCTGCGCGGTCGCGGCTCGATCGAGGGTCTGCCGGCCGAGGTG
>CAYMSU010000328.1:0-7597 GCA_964393165.1 uncultured Enterobacteriaceae bacterium | reverse complement strand
GGGTGCTCGACCCCCCCGCCGCGGAGGCCCTCCGATGAACGACAACGACCTCGCCATGATCGGCCTCGGCGTGATGGGCGCGAGCCTCGCGCGCAACTTCCGCTCCCGGGGCCACCGCGTCGCGGTCTACAACCGCGAGGCCGACATGCTCGAGCGCTTCCTCGCGGACTACGACGACGGGGGCTTCACCCCGTGCTCGTCGCTGCCCCTGCTCGTGGCCGCAACCCGACGTCCCCGCGTGATCGTGCTCATGATCACTGCCGGTCCACCGGTCGACGCGGTGCTCGACGGGCTGCTGCCCCACCTGGAGCCAGGCGACATCGTGGTCGACGGAGGCAACAGCCACTTCGCCGACACCGAGCGGAGGGTCGCGCGCGTCGCGGAGCACAAGGCCCACTTCGTCGGCATGGGGGTCAGCGGCGGCCAGGAGGGGGCGCTGACCGGGCCGTCGATGATGCCTGGAGGCGACGCCACCGCCTGGGCGCGCCTGCAGCCGATCGTGGAGCCCGCCGCGGCGATGGCCGACACCGGGCCCTGCATCACGTGGTGCGGCCGAGGCGGCGCGGGCCACTTCGTCAAGATGGTCCACAACGGGATCGAGTACGGCGACATGCAGCTCATCGCCGAGGTTGTCACCCTCCTGCGGCGCGGACTCGGGCTGTCACCTGCCGAGGCGCGGAGCGTCGTCCAGCTCTGGAACGCCGGCCGACTGGAGTCGTTCCTCGTCGAGATCACCGCCTCGATCGTCGGCGCACGCGACCCCGATGGCGACGGGCCACTCGTCGACCAGATCCTGGACGTGGCTGGCCAGAAGGGCACCGGCCGGTGGACTGCGGTCGACGCGGTGGAGGGCGGCATCGCGCTGTCCACCATCGTTGCCGCGGTGGAGGCAAGGGCCCTGTCTTCCGACAAGGCGCTGCGAGTGCGGGCCGCGGAGCAGTTTCCAGGCCCTCCGGCAAGCCTGTCGGGCGTGGAGATCGAGGACCTCGAGAAGGCGCTCTATGCGTCCAAGATCATGAGCTACACCCAAGGTTTTGCGCTCCTCGCCGCCCGGTCTGCGGAGCGGGCCTACGGCACCGACCTGGCGGAGGTCGCGCGGATCTGGAAGGCGGGGTGCATCATCCGCGCCGCCTTTCTCGATCGGGTCCACACCGCCTACCGCGAGCAGCCTGAGCTCCCCCTGCTCTGCCTTCACCCCACCTTCGCCGACGAGGTGCGCGGCGCGCTGGCGGCGTGGCGCCGCGTGGTAGGCGCCGCCACCGCGGCAGGAATCCCGGTTCCCGCCCTGGCCTCCTCGCTCGCCTACCTCGACACGCTCCGGACAGCCCGGGGCTCGGCGTCCTTGATCCAGGCTCAGCGCGACTGGTTCGGCGCGCACACGTATCGAACAGAGGGCGATCCGGACACTGCGCGACACGCCGATTGGCCCTCGCTCACGCAGCTCTGATGCGGATCGTGGCCCGCGAGGGGCTTACCTGCCGCGAACATCCCTCTAGCGCTCGGGGAGCGTTTCGCTGACAATGGGCCGCCACGGAGGTGACCATCATGCGTCCCCTATCGATCGCTGCCTTGCTCGCGCTCGCCGCGTGCACCGGAACCACCGGCGACGACACCAACAAGAGCGGTGACACCGGCCCCGACGGGGGGACCGACGCAGACCAGGTCACCGACAGCGGCACGACCGACGACACCACCCCTCCCGATGACGACCCGACCGGCTCGGGCGACACCGGCACGAAGGGCACGAGCTTCCCGGCAGACGACATCCAGGTCGGGGAGCTCGTGGTCACGGAGATCCACCACGATCCGCTGGCCGTAAACGACGAGCTCGGGGAGTGGTTCGAGGTCCACAACGCGTCCAAGCGGGTCCTCGACCTGGACGGACTGTTCGTGATCGACGACGGCGGCGACTACTTCATCGTCGACCGGACCCTCACCGTGCAGCCAGGCGGCTACCTGGTGTTCGCGAAGTCGGCCGACGACTTCAAGAACGGCGGGATCGTCAATGTCGACTTCGAGTACGGCAACCTCTTCACCTTCGGCGACGACCCGCAGAAGCTCGAGCGCGACGCGGTTCGCCTCACCAACTACAGGTTCACCCTCGACAACGTGCGGTACTCGGAGTACTTCCCGCTCGTCGAGGGCGTGGCGATGCAGATCTCGCCCGATGCCGCCAACAACGTCGACAACGATGACTTCAAGAACTGGTGCCTCGCGACCGAGCAGTACGGCTTCGGCGACCTGGGTAGCCCTGGCGAAGCCAACCCGCCGTGCGGCGGCGACACCGGCACCACCGACGACGACGTCCCCACGGGCGACACGGGCCTCGAGCCAGCCCCGGCCGACTCGATCCTCGTCGGCGAGCTGGTGATCACCGAGATCATGCGGGACCCGGACAATGTCGACGACTCGGTCGGGGAGTACTTCGAGATCTACAACTCGACCGGCAAGGACATCGACATTCGCGGGCTGATCGTCTCCGACAACGCCAGCAACGAGTTCGAGGTCCCGTACGACCCGACCGATCCGAAGGAGTCGCCGATCCTCGTGCCGGCCCTCGGGTACTTCGTGTTCGGCGCGAACGCCGACACCTCCACCAATGGCGGCGTCACGGTGGACTACGACTACGTGCGTGGCAACTTCATCCTCGGGAACGGCCCAGACGAGGTGATCCTCTCCAATCCCCTCGGGCTCACGATCGACCAGGTCATCTACACGGGCTCGAAGCCGGACTGGCCGGATCCCACGGGAGCCTCGATTCAGCTGACCAATGCGACCGTGCCGGACTCCGTCGTCAACGACAACGGCTCAAATTGGTGTGAATCCACGGCCCTGATCGACAGCGCGGACAGCGACAGCGATAAAGGCTCGCCCGGCGCAGCCAACGAGACCTGCCCTCTTTAGCGGATCCGTCCTCGCGCTGCCGCCAGGAGAGCCTCGTGCGCAGCCACCTCTGCCGCAGCGCCTGCCTCGTCGCTGCCCTCACCGCGGCCGCCGGCTGCGCGGGCGATACTCGCGACGACCTGCAGGCCATCGCCATGTCGTGGCCCGCCGCGGCGGGCACCGACTTCGATCTCGACGCGTGGCTGGAAGACGACCACACCATCTTCGTGAAGTTCGCGCCGCAGTACCCCATGGCCACCACCGCGGCGGTCCTGGGCGAGAATGGTGGTGGAACCTACCTGTTCGGCACATTTGACTACAACGCCACGATCCCCGGCCCCAAGCTCGTGCTCGCCATCGGGGACCGCTTCGAGGACTGGTCCTTCGACATGGTGCCGGGCCAGTGGGTGTCCGCCGCCCTCGTGGCCGATCGGGAGGGCGACGACATCGTCTACACGGTGTGGGCAAACGGCAGGCGCCTCAACCCCGCCTTCCAGGTGCCCGTCAACGCGCTCGAGTTTCCCACCGGGTCGGTGCGCATCGGGCAGCGAACGTCGCTCGCGCCAGGGCCGATCCGCCAGTTCTACGGCCTGATCGACGACGTGGTGGTCTTCGACTCGGCGCTCGACGACGAAGACGTCGAGGAGATGAGCGCGCTCGAGTACCTGTTCACCGGTCGAGAGAGGGGCGTGGTCGCCACGATGCTCGTCGAGGAGCTCGACGACGCCGACATCCCCGAGACCTCGCTGGACCTCTCGGGCACCGCCACGATCGTGGACATCGAGGACCACACCAGCAACGCGAGCGAGCACTTCGTCGAGCCGTTCGCGGGCACGCCGCTCCAGCTTCCGTTCGAGCCGGGGGTCGCGTGGGAGGTCGTGCGCGGCTACGCCGACCGCACCACCCACCATGTGGGCGTGGGCGCGTTCGGACTCGACTTCAAGGTCGCCGGCTTCCCTGCGCTGCCTGCGTATCCGGAGGGCACGGCCGGCGCGCCGGTGCTCGCCGCAGCCCCGGGCACGCTCATCGCCAGCGACGACTCCCGCGCCTCGGGCCAGCAGCCGGCCAACTTCGTGGAGATCGAGCACGACATCGGGGAGTACGCCCGCTACCTCCACATCCAGCGCGGCTCGGGGCAGGGCACGCTCGGTCTGGAGGTCGAGGCGGGCACGCCGATCGGCCTCGCGGGGGACGTCGGGGCCACGGCCCCCGGGGTCAACCAGATCCACTTCGAGCTCGGCTCCCGGCCGAGCTCGGCCGAGAGCGGGGTCACGTACCCCGCGGTCTTCCGCGACTTCGAGCGCCAAGCCGACGACGGCAGCTGGGTGCCCGTCTCGCGGGCGGTGCTGCAGGAGGGCGACGTCGTGCGCCGGCCCGGGTCCGGCGAGGCCGACGAGAAGTAGCCTACGCCCTGACCGCGTAGGCGTGGCCGCATCGACGGCACCGCACGCGCCAGCGAGAGGGGTCGCGCACCCAGCGGCGACCGGCGCCGTCGACGCCGTCGTGGCACGCTCCGCATCGTGCCTCGATCCGCTCGACCCTCCCCTGCACATGGAGCACCGTAGCCGCGAGCCCTACGCCGACCGTCGGGAGGAGCCAGGTCGTGACGACGTGCACCCCTGGGAGCAGGATCGACAGCCCCCCGAGCAGAATGCCGGCCGCGCTCGCCCCGAGCGCCACCGGCCACCGCGCTCGGGTGGAGAGCCGGGTAATCTCCGCGCGCCCTGTCACGACGCGGCCCTGGGCATCGCGGAGCACGATCCGTTCCATCGGCATGGTCACGACCATAGCCAACGCAGGTTTTCTGGGCGAGAGCGGGGACGGGCATGGACGGTTGCACACGTCGCTCGACGACTGGAGGCCCTGGTGCCATTGGGATTCACCTGGCTTCGCTCGCGTTCCGCTCGCTGCGCGCTCCGCCAGCAAGCTGGCGCTGCTTGCGAATTGGGATTCACTCAGGTTCGCTCGCATACCGGCCTACAGGGCGAAGCCCGAAAGTCCGGCTCCGCTCATGCTGGCCTTCCCCTGCTCCTTCCGTTGGCCCTGATCGCTGCCTGCTCGGGGCCTGGGCTCGAAAACGATGCCTTCCCGACGGGTAGCTCCACGATCGTGGTCTCGCGGTCGGGGAAGATCGCCAACGTAAACGAAGACGAGGGGACGCTGAGCCTCCTCGATCCGGACTCCCGGTCGGTCACCACCGTCTCCGTCGGGGACTGGCCCGCCCGCGTGGCGCCGGTAGGCGACCAGCTGTGGGTCACCCTGCGGGGCGAAGGCAAGATCGCCGTCGTCGAGGGCGCCGAGGTCCACAAGATCGAAGTGTCCGCCGAGCCCTTCGGCATCGTCGCCACGGAGGACGGCAAGCGCGTCTACGTCGCGAGCCCCGCCGAAGGCCGCGTGCTCGAGCTCCACGGGCGCACGGAGACGGTCCTGCGCTCGTTCGCCGTGCCGGACCAGCCCCGCTGGCTCGCCCTGCATCCCTCCGGGCACTCTCTGTTCGTGGGCTCCTTCCTCAACGGCACGCTCACGCGCGTGGATCTGCGCACGGGCGAGCCCGAGCCCGTTCCCGTGCCCGAGACGGTCCGGTTCACCTCCGAGGGCGTCGTGACCTTGGCGCCCCGGATCACCGGGGACCTCGCGATCGCCCCCGACGGGGCCGAGGTCGCCGCGCCGATGATGTACGTCGACAACGAGACCCCCGTGCAGTCCGACCCCGAGGAAGTGGATCCGAAGGGCGAGGAGTTCCCCGAGGAGTTCCCGGAAGGGGGAGGCGGCTACGGGTCCACCGGCCTCGGGGTGAGCCGCATGAACCCCGCGCTGGTCACGGTGAACCTCGACGAGGACGGTGCTCCCGAGGCCGACGGCACCGAGGCCCTCTTCCTCGGCACCAGCTTCTTCGTGGGGGCGCAGATCATCCGGAGCTACCCCTCGAGCGTGGCCTACTCGGACTCCGCCTACCTGGTCACCGCCGAAGGCAGCCACGCGCTCTACGGCGTGCGGCGGGCAGGCCTCCGAGGGCGCGGTGGCGGCGGCTTCGACGTGACGACGGTCGACACCGATGGTAGCGGCGCCTCGGGGCCGAGCCAGCCGTTCACGCCTTCTGAGGAGGCAGGCTTCGACGTGCATCCCGTGTTTCCGGTGACCACCGCCGAGGGACCGCGCGGCATCGCCATGCTCGACGACGAGACCGCGTTCGTGCACACCTTCCTGGACCGGAGCGTCGCCACCGTCGAGGTAGGCGAGGTCGAGAGCCAGCTTCGCCAGCTGGCGCGTGACTTCTTCATCGACGACACGCTGGCCCAGGCCACCCTCCCTGTGGAGGTCGAGGTCAGCTCGCTGAGCGACGAGGTCGAGGCAGGTCGGCGGCTGTTCTACTCCGCGCTGGACGCCCGCATGGCCGGCGCGGGCGCCGGTGTGTCCTGCGCGACCTGCCACTTCGACGTGCGCAACGACGGCCTGACCTGGACCGTCGACGGCCTCGTTCGCCAGACCCCGTCACTGGCCGGCCCCGTCTCGCAGACCGCGCCCGTGACCTGGTCGCTCGAGGTCGAGTCGGTCGCGCGCGAGGCCGAGCTCACCACTGCGCAGCGCATGGGGGGCGAGGGCTTGTCTACCGAGGAGTCCCGGTCGATCGAGGCGTTCGTCGAGACCACACCCTACCCGCAGCCCGCGCGCCGCGCGTCCGACCCGCTCGTGCGGGAAGGCGAGGCCGCCTTCGCCAAGGCGGGATGCGTGAGCTGCCACACCGGCGAGCTCTACACCGACAACGCGTCGCACGAGATCTTCGCCGGCGAGCGGATGCAGACGCCCACGCTGCGTGGAGTCGCGGCGTCGCCGCCCTACTTCCACGACGGCTCCGCGCCCGACCTCCGCGCCGTGCTCGCGATGGCGCGCGGCGGCGCCATGGGCGACACGTCGGTGCTGACCGACCGGGAGCTCGACGCGCTGGTCGCTTTCCTCGAGTCGTTGTGAGGCGCCCCTCGCGCCCCACCGTCACCATCAGCGTCAGCGTCAGCGTCAGGGAGCGAAGCGCACCGTGACCTCGGTGGGGAACGGCACCGGCTCGCCGTCTTCCTCGGCGGCCTCCCATCGCCACCGCTTGAGCGCCTTCAGGGCGTAGCGCTCGAAGCCCTCGGGGCAGGTCATGACGACCATGTCCGAGGGCTTGCCCCGCGAGGTGACGGTGAGTCGCACGCGACAGTCCCCCGACGGAAGCCCTCGCTCGAACAGGCTCTGAGGCAGCTTCGGGGGAACGCGGCGCACGGCGCGGGGCTCCCGGAAGGTCGCCACCTGCGGGGGGAGATCGCCCCGGGCCGTCTTCACCTCATCGGCATCGACCAGGAGCTCCGCGGGGCCCCGTGCGGGGTAGCGGAACACCACGCGAAAGGTCTCGCTCGCCACGGGCCCGTCGACGTTGGCGACCCACGCGCGCGCCGCCTGCAGGGACCGCAGGCGCACCACATCGTCGCAGGCCTCGGCCCACGCGGACAGGCGGCGCCGGCTGTCCACCCGGGTGACGACGCTGCAGCTGGCCGGACCCTCGAGCCGCAGCCCCTCGGTGAGCGGCCCCTCCAGCTCGTACAGCTCGACCCGTGCTCCTTCTCGCCGCTCGAGCACGAGCACCGGAGGGTGCTCGGGCAGCGGCGGCGTCACGTAGGCCTCGCGCTCATCGACCACCGACAGCCGAGCCGCCTCGCCGATCTCGGGCTGGCCCGGA
>CAYMSU010000327.1:0-7601 GCA_964393165.1 uncultured Enterobacteriaceae bacterium | reverse complement strand
CCCGCAGCGGCCGGAGCGCCTCGTAGATGCCGTCGTGCATGCGGGTGCCCCCTCCCGCCGTCAGCCCCTGCACCCACGCGAGCGCCTTCGCGCGGGCGCGATCGTCGACGCGGACCGGACTGCGCAGGAATCGCCGGGCACGCCCCGCGAACGCGATCATCTCGAGCTGGTCGGACGGTCCGAGGCCGCCGATCAGGGCCCGACAGAAGGCCTTCAGCTGGTCGAGCGGCACCCCCGCCATCGAGCCCGACACGTCGAGCAGCAGGATCAGATCGCGGGGCACCGACGCCGCCACGGTCTCCGGCGGCACCACGGTGAGCAGGCCGAAGACGTCGCCCTCCTCGCTCGGGTGGGCGAGCTCGAGCGTGGCGCCCGGCGCGGGAGCCGCGACCGCCCAGCGCACCACCACGTCGCGGTCCAGCACACCCTCGAGGGCAAGATCGGCGCCCTCTCCCCGCAGGGCGTGGGTCGGCGACGACGGCGGCGCCGTGCAGCGGTCGGCGATCGCCATGCGGACGTCGCACGACGGTGGCGTGAAGGGCTCCGCCACGTCGACGACGAGCGCGGAGGCATCCGGGGACTCCCCCGGTGCGCCGAGGTACCGCGGAGCCACCACGGTCGGGAAGCGCCACGCCCAGCCGCCCTGCTCCCAGGCGAGGGGCTGCTCGACCTCGAGCTCGACGATCACCTGGGCGCCGGGCGGCACGTTGCCCAGCGTCTGCGTGAACACGCTGCTGCGCACCTGCTCGAGCAGCGACGCCGTGCGCCCCTCGAGCACGGCCTGCTCGAACGCCTCCCGGGCGTCGGCCCGCGTCTGCACGCGTCCGGTCACCCGCTCGTCGCCGAGCACGAAGGACAGCCCCACGACGGCCGCGTCGGCCGGCAGGGGCAGCTGGTAGGTGACCTCCAGCGGATCGCCGGAGGGGTTGTGGAAGGTCTGGCGGACCCGCACGCGGGCGAGCCCTCCTGCGGCGTCGACGTCGAGGCGGGTCTGCTGCAGGGGAAGGAGTCGGTCGTCGGCGGTCACGAGTCGACCGCCGGTCGACGAGGCCGAATCGGGAATGGGAAGCGTCATGCGCCCTCCGTGGCGTGGGGTTCGTCCGTGCAACGGACCCCGCCCCGCATCGGTGACACTCTGCTCCCCGATTCAGCCAGAAGCCAGGCTATTCGTCGCCGATCTCCAGCTCCATCTCCTCGCTCGTCGTCTCCTCCTCTCCCTCGGGGAGCAGTCCTCGACCGACCGCCTCGTCGTCTTCCTCGTCGGGGGGCGGCTGGAGCTCGGCGATCCGGAGCTCGAGATCGTTCTTCTCGAGCAGACAGGCTTCTCGCTTCTTCTTGCGCTTGTGGTCGCACGCGCCGAGCTCCGCGAGCCGCGACTCGGCCATCTCGAGCGCCTGCTTGCGCTTGCACTCGGCCTGCGCCTCGCCGGTGAGGTCGGCGCAGGAATCGGCGGCGGGGGCGGACTTCGATGCAGGGGGGCCGGCGCAGGCCACGGACGTGAGCGCCAGAGCCAGGAGTCCACTGGGCATGGGTGTCACCTCTCGCGCCCACCCTACGCCGCTGCCCCTCCGGCGACAACCGGCAGCGGGGGGCGGGCGACGGGATCCGGCTACACCTGCTCGACCCGCTCCACCTGACCCGGAAACGCCTGCTTGAGGGTGCGCTCGACGCCGTGCTGCAGGGTCGCCGCGCTCGCCGGACAGCTCCGGCAGGCCCCGACCATCGCGACCTTCACCACGCCGTGGGACACGCCTACGAGCTCGATGTCCCCCCCGTCACGATGGATCGCCGGCGCCACGTGCTCGTCGAGCACCTGCCGGATCGCCACCTCGAGGGAGTCCCCCTCGGTGCGCGCGCTCCCCTCGACCGGCCCGCCGCACATCAGGAAGTGCTCCCGCAGCGCCGTGTCGACCTCGCGATCGAGCCGGTCCCAGGGGATGCCCGGCTCCCGCTCCACGGTCACCGTGTGATCGCGGAAGAGGACAGAGACCACGCCCGGAATCGACAGCAGGCGCCCCGGCAGCCCGGCCTCGTGAGGGGGCACGAAGAAGGCCGGACGCCCCTCACCGAGCGGAAGGCTCGCGAGGTAGAGCCGACCGTCGGGGTTCGGCGTCTCCCGGGCGCGCAGCTCGAGCGGCAGCGCCACCAGCCACCGCCCGTCGCGCACGTCGAGCGTGCGCCCCCGCAGCCGCTGCAGGTCGGCATCGCTCGCGGTGACCGGCAAGTCCTCGAAGCCCGGCGCGCTCGGCCCCTGCAGCTCCCCCTCGGTGACCTGGACCACCCGGCCTGCGGGCACCTCCGAGGTGCTCACGTGGATGCCGTGCCCCTCGGGCAACCCCTGCAGGCGCGCCTCGGCCGCCTCGCTCAGCGCCAGCGGCGCGGACAGGTCGTACACCTTCAGGGGTCGCTGGAGCCCCAGGGCGTCGCGCACGGTGTTGCGCAGCGTGTTCCACAAGCCCATCGAACCGTCCTCGCCGGCTCCCTAACGTGCATCCCGACGTGCCAGGAATCCCGACGTGCCAGGAATCCCGCCGTGCTAGGTGGGACCGACGCCAGGGAGCGCTTCGTGATCCCCGCCCTCTTGTTGGCCAATCTGGCCCTGCCGGCCTGCCAGCTGCCCGAGCTGCCGGACCCCCGGAACTGTCAGGAGCGCCAGGCCTACTACCCCGACGAAGACGGAGACGGGATCGGCGAGCCCACCCAGGTCTTCATCGGGTGCGCCCCACCCGACGGATGGGTCCTCGCGCTGCCGCAGGACTCCGGGCGGATCGCGCCGTCGGGGGGCACGGCAGACACCGCCACCGAGCGCGTCACGGGGGGCTCGGGAGCGGGCTGATGGTCTCCGCCACCCCCGCGCGGGCTCCCCGCACGAGCTCTGGGATGACCCCCCGGTTCGGCCCGCTCGTCCGCCTTGCGGGGCTGTCCGGGGGTCTCGAGCGCGTGAGGCTCGAGGAGCACGCCGCCGAGCGGGTCCGCGAGGCGCAGGCCCGCGGGCCTGTCATCTACCTGCTCCAGCGCTTCTCGGCGCTCGACCACCTGGCGCTCAACGCCGCGCTGATCGGCTCCGACCTGCCCCTGTCCGCCTGGGCCCCCGGCATCCGCACGGGGTGGGTCCGCCCGCCGGGCGCTGGCGGCTTCCGCCGGGTCCGCGACCCGATCGCCTCTGGCTGGGCGGCCCGCGTGCTGCAGGAGGGCCAGTCGCTCACCCTGTTCGGCGCACCCGAGGAGGCCCGCGAGCTCGCCGCCCAGCTGCCCGACGTCCCGGTCCAGGTCGTGCCCGTCCAGATCGCGTGGAACCGGAGCCCGCGCGCCGCGTCTCCCGCCGTCCGCTTCTTCAGCGGCCAGCTCGAGCGGCCGAGCCTGATCCGCCGGCTCTGGCGGCTGTGGCGCCGCGCCGACGTGTTCGTGCAAGTCGCCGAGGCGATCGACCTGCGGCAGATCGCCTCGCGGGTGCCGCCCGAGCGGCTGCCCAAGATCCTGCTGCGGATCGCCACGCGCACCCTGTACCGGGAGGCGAAGCTCGTGCGCGGGCCGCGCCTGCTCCCCTACCCCGAGCTCAAGCGCAGGGTGCTCGCCCACCCTCCGCTGCGGGAGCTCGCCCGGAGCGAGGCGGCCGAGCGCGGAGTGCCTCCGGCCGCGGTGGAGCGGCAGATGCGCCGCCAGTACGACCGCATCGCCGCTCGGTTCTCGTGGCTCGTGATCCGCATGCTCCACATCGTGCTGCGACCGCTGTGGACGCGGGTGTTCAGCGGGGTCGACGTGCCTGCGGAGGACCTCGAGCGGATCCGCAGCGCGATGCGCGAGGGCACGCCCATCCTCGTCCCCAACCACCGGTCCCACTTCGACTACGTGCTGCTGTCGTGGGTCCTGTTCGACCACGACATGATCGTGCCCCACGTCGTGGCCGGCATGAACCTCGCGGTGTGGCCCCTGTCGATCTTCCTCCGTGGAGCGGGGGGCTTCTTCATCGAGCGGTCGTTCGCCGGCGAGCGGATCTTCCCCGCGGTGTTCGCGCGCTACCTGCGCGAGCTCATCCTCCGCGAGTACCCGATCGAGTTCTTCATCGAGGGCGGGCGCAGCCGCTCGGGCAAGCTGCTCCGGCCCAAGCTCGGCGTGCTGTCGATGGTGCTCGACGCCGCCGCGGTGCGGCGCCGGGGCCGGCAGGTCACGCTGCTGCCGATCTGCTTCACCTACGAGCAGGTCGCCGAGGAGCGGGCGTACGCCCGCGAGATCCGCGGGCGGCGCAAGAAGCCGGAGAGCCTCCTGCAGTTCTTCCGGGCGAGTGCCGACGTGCTGCGGCGCCGCTTCGGGCGGGTCTACCTGCGCGTCGGCGAGCCGGTGGAGTGCGGGCCGGTGGTCGACGACCCCGAGTGGGAGGACCGCTCCGAGGCCGATCGCAGCCGCGAGGTCGCGGCCGTCGGGGATCGCCTGGTCTACCGCATCGGCCAGTCCGCCGTGCTCCTCGCGAGCTCGGTGGTCGCGCTCGCGCTGATGGCCCACCACCGCCACGCCATCCGCCACGACGACCTGATGGCCCGCATCCGCCGCCTCACCGTGCTCCTCGTGCACCTCGGCGCGCGTCCCGCTCCCGACGCCGAGGAGCTCGTGCAGAACATCCCCCTCGAGCTCGACCGGTTCCTCACGGCGGGGTGGCTCAAGGCCCACCGGGAGGCGAGCCCCGAGGGGGGCGACGACCCCGTCTGGGAGATCGAGCCCGACGAGCGGGTCCGCCTCGACTACCACAAGAACCAGCTCCTGCACCTGCTCGTCGACCTCGGCCTGGTCGCCTGCGCGCTCCACGCACACCCCGGGCCGCTGCCCATCCCTGCCGCCGACCTGCAGGCCGACGTCGACTACCTGCGCGACCTGTGGCGCGACGAGTTCATCGCGCCGCCGGAGATCACCGGGGCCGAGCACGTCGCCCGAGGGGTCGCGGGCCTCGTGCACCACGGAGCCCTGCAGGTCGACGAGGCAGGGTGCCTGACCGCGGTGGACCCCGTCCGCATGGGCGAAATCCACGGCCTCTTCCGCCCCCTGCTCGAGGGCTACGCGGTGGTACTGCGCCGGCCCCTCCAGGGCGCCGACGCCAAGGCGATCGCGCGAGCCATGCTCGCCCAGGCCCAGGCGCGCCTGTCGGACCGCAGCGTCAGCCGGCCCGAGGCGCTGTCGATGGAGACGCTCAAGAACGCCATTCGCCAGTGGATCCGCCTGGAGGTCCTCGTCGAGACACCTGGGGACGGCCTCCGGGTAGACGAAGCCTCGGCACGAGGTCACCTGGAGAGGATGGGTGCCATGGTGGGTCGGTGAGCGGAGAGGTCGACGAGCTGTTCGGCGACGGGGCAGGCGCCCCGCAGCCGCGGATCCGGACCGTCCTCGCCCTGCTGGGCGCGGGCCTCCTCGTGGCCGTGCCCGGCCTCGCCTGCACGGTCGTTCCGGGTGCGCTGCTCGTGCTGTTCGCCTGGGTGGTCGTCGAGAAGGAGATGGACCGGGTAGACACCGGGTTCCTCTCCGTCGACCACCGCGCCGAGGTCGTGCGCCTGCGCAACGTCGTGCGAGGCACGGTCGTGGTGCTGGTCATGCTGATCTTCGCGCAGTTCGTGCTGCTGACCTATACGCCGCTGTACGATGCGCTGCTTCGGGGGCTGCTCATGTCGCTGGGGGCGACGTTCGAGGGGTCACCGCCTCCCGCATGACGGCCGGGATCTCCCGCCGCGCCCCCGACGGCATCGGCCGCACCGTCCAGTCCACCCCGCGCGGGCGGGTGAGCGTGTCGTGCCGCGGATCGAAGGGGATCTGCGGCGGGGGGTAGCCCGCTGCCTGCACGCGCTCCTCGATCGCCCGCAGCACGTCCCATCCGGGGCGCTCGTACTCCGGGAGCTGCTCCCGCTCCGTGTACTGCAGGTAGTAGTGGGGCGACCGCGTCCAGTAGATCAGCAGGGCGGTGCCCAGATCACAGCGGGGATGCTGCACGAGCTCGAGCAGTCGCTGGTCGTCGGGGGAGCGCCGCAGCGCCAGGGCCACCGCGTGCAGCTCGAAGGGCCCGAGGGGCCCGAGCTCCCGGTGCGCCGCGGCGCCCGCCTCGGCCTCCCACCACACCGACAGCCGCTTGCGCTGCCAGTCGTGGGTGAGCAGACCGTCCTTGGGCGCATCGGGCGCGGACAGCCGCCACAGCTGCCGGTTCTCGCGCACGTCCAGTCGGGTCAGCGGGTTGCCCACGCAGTCGAGCTCGACGAGCCCCGGGCAGGCGGATGGGTCGAGGGCAGCAAGCTCGTTGTAGCTGCAGTCCAGCACGCTGAGGTTCGACTGACCCGACAGCGCGAGCTGCGCGAGGTGGTTGCGAGCGGCCCGCACCACCTCGAGCGCGGGCGCGCGCCCGAGCTCCAGGCGGTAGAGCTGGTTGCCGCTCACGTCGAGCTCCACGAGCGAGGGACACGGACCCAGCGCGAGCGACGACAGGTGGTTCCGACTCGCGTCGACGTGCCGCAGCTCGGGATGGCCCTGCTCCTCGAGGCCCAGCGGGAGCTCCCGCAGGCGGTTGAACGCCACCGCCAGCCGCTGCAGGGCGGGCAGCTCCGGCAGCGCGAGCTCGGCGAGCTCGTTCCGCGACAGGTCCAGGTTCGCGAGCTGGGACGCCTCGGTGAGCTCCAGCCGCATGAGGGCGTTGCGGAAGACCCGCACGGAGCGGAGCGCGGGCTGGGCCCCGAGCTCCAGGCTGATCAGCCCGTTCCGCTGGGCCTCGAGGACCTCGAGGCGCCCTGGCCGGGGCAGCACGAGACCGCCGAGCCGGTTCCCGGGGCAGCGCACCTCGACGAGCGCCGGGTTCGCGCGCAGATCGAGCACGATCAGCCGGTTGCCGGAGCAGTCGAGCGACTCGAGCGCGCCATTGTCGCTCAGATCGAGCTCGTGCAGCCGGTTGAGCCCGCAGCGCAGCGAGCGCAGCCGCGACAAGGCCCGCACGTCGAGCGTGGCGAGGCCCAGTCCCGTGACGTCGAGCCGCTCGAGGTGGTCGAGCCCCGCGAGCGGCAGCGCGAGATGCGGGGGCCGCCCCTCGAGCAGCGGCCGGGCCACCGGGCTCAGGTCCAGCGCCACGAGGTGACCGCCCACGACCTCCACCCCGATGCGGTCCCACAGCTCGCGTAGGTCGATCGAGGCGAAGGCCGCGACGAGGGTGAGGAACCCCCGGTCGGCCGAGTCGAGCCCCTCGAGGGAGGGTCTGTCGGAGGTGGCAGGGTGGTCGCGCACCGTGTGCGAGCCTACCACCGAGCCAGGTCGGCGGGTGCGGCAATCTGCTCCGCCGGCTCGGTGGCCTGCTCGAGGCCGAAGCCGTGGGCCCGCAGCGCGCGGCCGAGCGGCCGGGTGCCCAGCTCGGGCTGCAGCGCCGTGCCGTCGTAGACCAGGCGGCCGCGCACCCACACCCCCCGCACCACCCCCGGCGGTCGGTTCACCAGCTGCTCGGCGCCGAGCACGTCGCGGTGGATCCGCCGCACGGACGCGTCGGGCTCCCACGCCGCCAGCGCGTCAGGGTCGATCAGCACCAGATCCGCGCGGTCCCCGAGCTCCATGCCCCCGGCGTCGACCCCGAAGAACCGCGCGGGCTCCCG
>CAYMSU010000326.1:416-7601 GCA_964393165.1 uncultured Enterobacteriaceae bacterium | reverse complement strand
CTGCGTGGACTTGGCTCCCGAGAAGGGAGGTGCGGGCACGAGTGTCCACACGCTTCAGAAGGACAGCTTCATCGTGTACGTCGCGTCGCGGTCGCGGGCGCCGGTCACCAGGATGTTGTCGTCGGCGTCGACCAGCACGTCCGACCATCCCCAGCGAGATCCGGTGCCGCTCAGCGGGAGATCCTTGGCCCAGAGCAGGTTCGCCTCCTTGTCGAGCTTGCGCACGAAGGCGAACTGCGAGCCGTCCTTGTCGTTCACGCCCTTGCCGACCAACACGAGGTTGTCGACGCTGTCCACCGCCAGGTTGGCGAAGGTGAAGGTCACCCCTTCCTCCACGTAGGTCCGGTCGTCGACCTCGTTGTACTTCGCGTCGAGGATCTTGACGCCCAGCGCACCGTTGGTGGACGAAGCGACCCGCACGGTGTTGTCGCTCAGGAGCTCCAGCTGGGCGTTGTAGGGCAGCGCCAGCTGCTTCTTGCTCTGCTCCTGGAGCAGGTAGTCGTACACGATCAGCTCGGCGCCAGACGTGCCACTTTGGAAGAACCCGCGGCCGAGCATCAGGAACTGGTCGCCGCCCGGGAGCGCGTCGAGATCGTCGACGATTCCAAGGGCGTTGCTCGCCGTGCAGTTGCCGGCGAGGTCGAACACCGCCACGTGGTAGGAGCCTTCGTACGAGCTCGCGGACACGAACCGGTTCGTGCCCACCGCGCCGATGCCGCGGAACGAGTACGAGCCGAGGTCGCAGTTGATGAGCTTGTAGTCGAGCGTCGCGTTGGCGTTCTGGTCGCCGTTCGCGCCGTTGACCCACACCACCCAGGAGTTGAACGAGCGCTCCCCCCCGAGCACGAACTGCCCATCCGGCAGCGCGACCACATCGGAGAAGCTCACCCCGTCGGCGCCCGCCGAGTACCCGCGCTCCCAGGAGATCGACCCGTTCGCGCCGTTGTAGGCGCGCGCCCACGTGCCCTCACGGGTGTTGTTGTCGTAGCGGTTGCGCTCTGTACCCGCGACGACGATCACCCCGGTCGTCTCGTTGTAGGCGATGCTGCCGAGCCAGTAGGGATCGAAGTAGCTGTCGCGGATGTCGGACCACAGCGTGCGCCCCGACTCGAGGCAGTCCGCGTTGCAGCCGTCGTGGTCGACGGTGTTGCCGTCATCGCAGACCTCGCCGTTGTCGAGCCCGTCGACCTCGCCATCGCCGCAGAACGGGCCCAGCTCCTGGCACCCCGGCTCACAGCCGCCGTAGGAGCCGTCGTTCACCCCGTCGTCGCAGACCTCTCCCTCTTCGACCTCGCCATTGCCGCAGTCGAAGGACTCTCCGGGGGTGCCCGTGTCGCCCGACTCGGCGCTGTCCGAGCCGTCATCGTCGGGGTTGACCGGATCCTCTCGGCTGTCGACCACGCCCGGCCCGTTGTCGTCGTTCGCGGGATTCGGGATCCAGGCGCACGCGCCCACCGAACACACCACGCCCCCCAGCCACCACCTGGACCACTGCACGACGCCCCTCCCCTTCGCCCGCGCCACGCTAGCACGCCGTGGGCTAGGTCGTCTCGCCCGGATCGGCAGGCGGGGGAGGGCTCCTGTCGCCCGCCGGCTTGAGCACCTCAGGAGGCGCCGGCGCGTCCTCGGCAGCCACCTGCGGCGCGGCGCGCCCCTCCGCCAGCAGCGGCAACGCCCCGCCCCGGACCTGCTCCCACCAGCCGCGCACCGCCGGTCCCGCCGCCGCCACGGTGTCGCCCACCATCTTCAGTACGTCGTCGGACAGCAGGTGCCGCCGGACGAGGTGCGCCGTGACCATGCCCAGGTACAGCCGCCACAAGAACGGCAGCCCGAGCGCCCCGAGCACCACGTACACGC
This sequence comes from uncultured Enterobacteriaceae bacterium, assembly GCA_964393165.1. Taxonomy (GTDB): domain Bacteria; phylum Myxococcota_A; class UBA796; order UBA796; genus DRPG01. Next base: position 5,744 of record CAYMSU010000326.1, on the reverse strand, counting down.
CCATCGTGGCCCGCGAGGACCACGCCCCTGCAGTGGCCCCGTGGCTGTCCAGCCGGTGCTTCTTCACGAAGTAGGCGTAGGCGACGGTGACCATCAGGCACAGGCCCATGATCGGGTTCGCCCCTAGCGCCGGGACGGCCCCCAGCGCGCCCAGCAGCTCCGCGAGCCGCACGCGGTCGTCCTCCCCGAGCACGAAGATCGACGAGATGGCCCCCAGGCCCGCGCAGAACAGCTCGCGCTCCTCGAACTTCATCAGGTCGTAGAACAGGGACGGGTTGACCGGCACCGCATGGCTCGCCCACTCGCGCCACGCCTCGGCCATCTCCGCATCCCACCTGTCGAACGGCAGGCCCTGGGGCGTGGTCAGATCCGCCCAGATCCCCGCGAAGTAGCCGACCAGCTCCCGCCTGGCGGGCTCGGTGTCGGGCGCCTGGCGCAGCCGTGCCCACTCCCGCTCGAGGTCCTCACCGTCGGTGATCGCGACGTCGGGCGCGTGCACGAGCGCTCGATCGTAGAGGTGGTCGGGCGCGTTCGCGATCCCGTCGGTCCACCCCTTGAGCATCCGCCCGACCTCGGACTGCGACACGCTCGACAGCCACCCCGACGCGCGCTCGGAGACCGCCCGCGAGGCCTCCGCGAGGCGCGCGGAGGTGTGCTGCCAGGCCCGCGACGCCCGCTGACGCGCCTGCAGAGCACCCGCCGCGACCCGCTTGGCCACGGGCCGGCCGAACAGCCGGGCGAGACACCCCGGACGCTCGGGCGGCTCCTCCGCCGGTTGCAGCGCGTGCGCGGGCGCCTCGCCCTGCTCGGTCTGCGTGCTGGCCACTGGCTCCTCCCCCTCGGCCCTTGCCAGGGAGTCTACCCGTGATCCGGGTCAGCGCGTGGAGACCGTGCCGTCTTCGCTGGTCTCGACGCCGTCGACAGAGCCGCCGCAGGTCACGATCAGGCTCGCACCGCCGGCGACGCTGCCCGTGACGGCGCCTTCGACGCAGAGCTCCGCCGCCGCGCCGCCGGTGAGGGTGATCTCGGCTGACCCGGCGGTGAGCTCCGAGGCATCGACCGTGGCCGTGCCCTCCGCCGCGACGGTGAGCGCCTCGACCTCCCCGGACGCGACGACCTCCCCCCGATCCGCGGCGTCGAGGGTGAGTGCGTCCTCGTCGACGTCGGACACCTCGATTCGGGCGGCTATGCTCGCGCCAGCCCAGGTGAGCGAGCCGACCTGCGCCGAGGCGCCGAGAACGTTCGCGGTGGAGATCTGCCGCTCCACGGTGACCCGCAGCCGCCCCTCCTCGACGGTGGTGAGGACGTGGCGGAGCAGGTTGCTGTCGCCCTGCACCTCGAGGTCGACCTCGCCGCCGGAAGCCTCCGCGCCGGCCACGAGCACGAGGTGCGCCCCGTTCTCGACCTTCGCCTCGGTGAACGCGGGCACGGTGCGCGGCTCGGTGGCGAGCTCCCCGTTGCCCTTCTTGATGGCGACGCATCCGGCCGCCACCGCCGCGAACAGTCCGACCTGCCACATAGGCTCCCCCCTCTTCGGCTACGTACGGTAGCCCGCCAGCGACCTCGCGCCTTCCACCACCGCCCACACCACGCCGCCCACGACGACCCCCACCACGAGGCCCCCCAGGGTCTCGACGATCGTGCCGTGCAGGTCCACCATGTCGAACAGGTGCAGGCCGTGGGCGATGATACCGCCCCCGACGAGGAACATCGCGACGGTGCCGAGGACCGAGATCGCGCGCATGAACCACGGCGTGCCCGCGATGATCCCCCGGCCGATGCGCCAGCGCAGGTCCCCCGGCTCGCCGCTCTCCTGCAGCGCGAGGCCGAGGTCGTCGAGCTTCACGATCCCGGCCACGAGCGTGTAGATCGCGATGGTCATGCCCACCGAGACGAGCGCGAGCGAGGTCGCCCGGGTGGCGAAGGGCTCGTCGGCCAGCGCGCCCAGGGCCACGGCCACGATCTCTGCCGACAGGATGATGTCGGTGACGATGGCCTGCCGCACCCGCTGGTTCTCGATCTGCCGCAGGGACTGCGCGGCAGGCACGCGCTCGGCAGGGGCCGGTGCGGGCGCGTGGCCGTCGCCACCCTCGCCACCCTCGCCGTCGTGCTTGCCCTTGCGCCAGTGCAGCACCTTGTGGATGCCCTCGAAGCACAGGTAGGCGCCGCCGAACATCAGCACGGGGGTGATCGCCGCGGCGGGCAGGGCGAGCGCCAGGGGCACGAGCACGACCTTGTTGGCCAGCGAGCCGAGGGCGACCTTGCCCACGATGGGCAGCTCCCGCGACGGCCGGAGCCCCACGAGGCGCTCGGCGTTGACCGCGAGGTCGTCGCCGGCGAGGCCCGCGGTCTGCCCGGCGGCGACCTTGGAGGCCGCCGCCACGTCGTCGAGGATGGCGGTGAGATCGTCGATGAGGGCCAGCAGGCCGGTGGCTGCCATGGACGCCGTCTCCAGGGGGGGCACTCCACCCCTATCCAACACCCCCCTGCCCGCAGGGATGAAATCCCCCTCAACTTGGCCGCCTCGCGAGCCGTGGATCCCGGGGTCGAAGTGACGGGGGACCCATGGGACACGAGGATGCCGACACGGTCGTGATCGGCAAGGGAATTCGGATCAAGGGGACCGTGAAGGGGGCCGAGGATCTGGAGCTGCAGGGCCAGGTGGAGGGCGCCGTCGCGTTGCCCGCCCACGGCCTCACCGTCGCCGCGTCCGCGCGGATGCTCGGCGACGTCAAGGCCCAGCAGGTGACCCTGCAGGGCGATCTGGCGGGAACCGCCACGGTGACCGGCTGCGCCGTGCTCGACGCGGGCGCTCGGGTCCTCGGGGACCTCAAGACCACCCGCCTCGTCATCGCCGACGGAGCCCGGATGGCCGGCCGCGTGAAGATGGACGTGGACCTGCCCCCCGAGCTCGCCAAGCGCCAGGGGCGCGCAACGAAGGAGTCGACATGAGCGACAAGACGATTCTGGGCAAGACGATCGAGATCGACGGCGAGATCGAGGGCGAGGAGGAGCTGGTCATCCAGGGCCGCGTCCAGGGCAAGATCCGCTCCGAGAGGGACGTGGTCGTCGACGACAGCGGCGACGTCCGGGCCACCGTGAGCACGCGGAACCTCTCCGTGCACGGCCGGCTCGAGGGCAACGTCGAGGCCTCGGACTGCGTGAAGATCTGCGCCGAGGGCACGATGATCGGCGACATCGCCTCGCCGCGGGTGGTCCTCGCCGACGGCTCCAAGTTCAAGGGGCTGATCGACTCGTCGCAGGGCGGGTGAGCCGATGGACCGCACCAAAGACGACAAGCCGGATCCGAAGCGCGACTGGTCCGAGGACGGGGAGTGGGACACGAGCGTGACCGTCACGGCTCCCGCACCCAACCGGCCTTCCCCCGACGACGACGCGGGGGCCGACGAGGACGCACTGCCCGACCACGAGGAGACGTTCCACGAGGACGCGGCGCCCGCCAGCCCCGCGCCGGCCCCCAACGAGCCAGTGGACGAGGAAGACGAGCCTGACGACGAGGACGACGACGAGCTCGCTGCCGACGGGTCGACCACGACGATCGGACCGAGCATCACGATCCGGGGCAAGCTGGCCAGCGCCGAGGATCTGGTGGTCCGCGGGCGGATCGAGGCCGAGGTGACGTCGAGCCGGGACCTGCGGCTCGAGGCGGAGGGCGTGGTGCTCGCGGACATCGACGTGCGGCGCGCCTATATCGGCGGCGTGCTTCTCGGCGACATCCGCGCGTCGGAGTGCGTGGAGCTCACGGCGGGCGCGCGGGTCATCGGGAACATCGTGACTCCCCGGCTCATCGTGGCCGACGGGGCGCAGCTCGACGGCACGATCGAGATGGACGGCCTCGACGATCTCGAGGGGCTGGCCCCGCGCAAGCCGCGCAGGGGCAAGCGGCGGGACCGCAGCGAGCAGCCCTCGGCGCCGGTAGCCGCCGCCGCGGACAAGGCCTCGGTGGTCCCCGACGCGCCGACGGTGCCGCGCACCCCGGTGGTCTCGCGGCTGCCGCCGCGCAAGAAGCCGGGCTCGGCGAGCTCGTCGCCGCTGGTGGTCACCTCCGGGCCGCCGCCGGTCGCGCCCTCCGTGGGGCGCACGGCCACGCCGCGGGCGGCCATGCAGCCCACGCTTCCGCCGCGCCCGGTCGAGCCGAGGCCCGCCGAGCGCCCCCGCGCCCGGTCGTCCGAGGATCCGGACGACGCGCAGACCGAGCGGAACAGCGCGAAGAAGGGCGGCGGCTGGTTCTCGTTCAGCTGAGCGCGGCCCGCGGACCCCATCGTTAGTCCATCCCTGCAGCTCTTGTCGTAGCGGAGGGACGATGCGCGTGGCTGGCCTGCTCCTCGCGGGGCTCGCGGGATGCACCGGGGGACCCGCCCCCTACGACGCCGAGGCGTGCTTCACGGAGCTCGCGCAGGCCCTGTCGGACGACGCCATGGAGGGCCGCGGGATCGGCACGGACGGCCTCGCGCGGGCCGCTAGGCTCCTCCGTGAGCGGCTGGCCGCGCGCCTGCAGGCCGTCGACGGGAGCTACGAGCAGGTCTTCGAGGTCACCGTGGGGGTCTCGCTCGGCGAGGGCAACGCCCTCGCCGCCGGCGACGACCCGCTCACGCTCGGCACCGACTTCGCGCCCCTCGGGTTCAGCAGCGACGGCACGTTCTCCGGCCCCGCCGTGTTCGCCGGCTACGGCATCGTCGCGCCCGATCTCGACTACGACGACTACGCCGGGCTCGACGTCGACGGCAAGGTCGTGCTCGCCATGCGCTACGAGCCCGGCGAGGACGACGCCGACTCCCCCTTCGACGGCAAGCGGCCGAGCCGCTACTCGGACCTGCGCCGCAAGGCGATGACCGCCCGGGAGCGCGGCGCGAAGGCCCTCGTCCTCGTGGCGCCGGCGCGGCCCGGGGGCGACGACGAGCCCGACAAGGTCCCGCCGCTGCGGCGAGCAGGCCCCCAGAGCCGCGCGGGCCTCCCCGTGCTCCAGGTCACGAGGGCCGTCGCCGACCGCTGGCTCGCCGCCGCCGACACCGACCTCGCCGCCGCGCGCGCCCGGATCGACGAGACCGGCCAGCCCGCCTCCCGGCCGCTGCCCGGCGTGCAGATCACCGGCACCTCCGCGCTCGTCGCCGACAAGGCCGAGGTCCGCAACGTGCTCGCGCGCCTCCCGGGGCGCGGCGACCTCGCCGACGAGACCGTGGTGGTGGGCGCCCACTACGACCACCTGGGCCACGGCGGCCAGGGATCGCTTCGGCCCGGCGTCGAGGCGATCCACAACGGCGCCGACGACAACGCGAGCGGTGTCGCGGCGATGGTCTGCGGGCTCGA
>CAYMSU010000326.1:0-406 GCA_964393165.1 uncultured Enterobacteriaceae bacterium | reverse complement strand
TCCGCTAGCCCCTGGCGCCCCACCGGCGGACCGTGCTCGGGATCGCGTTCACCGCCGAGGAGATCGGGCTCGGCGGCTCGTCGTACTACACCGACCACCCCGCCTGGCCGCTCGAGGGCAGCGCCGCGATGGTCAACCTCGACATGGTGGGTCGGGTGCGCGACGACACCCTGCAGGCGCTCGGCACCGACAGCGCGCCCGAGTGGCCCGAGGTGCTCGAGCCCGCCGCCAAAGCCGAGGGGCTCACGCTGCAGATGGGCGGCGACGGCTACGGCCCGAGCGACCACACGAGCTTCTACGAGCACGGGATCCCCGTCGTGCACCTGTTCTCGGGGAGCCACGAGCAGTACCACACGCCCGACGACGACTTCGCTTCCCTGAACCTCGCGGGCGGCGCCAAGGTCAC
>CAYMSU010000325.1:0-7610 GCA_964393165.1 uncultured Enterobacteriaceae bacterium | reverse complement strand
AGCTCCTGAAGTTCGTCACCGTCGACGACACCCCGGAGAACAACCGCGAGGCGTTCGTCGAGCAGATCCGCCACCTCTACCTGGCGGTCACCGGGCGCCCGCTGGCTGACGACGCTCGTGAGCCCGCTCAGCTGATCGAGATCTGGAAGAGCCTGTACTCGGTCGACGCCTCCGCCACGCGCGCGTGGGCCGGCGTCGTCTCGGCGGTTCTCCGCGACCCCACTGTCATCTTCTACTAGGACGAGGGAGGCAAGCATGAGCACGTTCTCCGAACGCAAGCGTCGGCGCGACGTCACGCGGCGGGCCTTCCTGGGCAGCGCTGCCGGACTGATGGCCAGCAGCGGCCTGTGGTACCCGAAGAAGGCCTACGCGGCCGGCCTCGAGCGGAAGTTCATCTTCCTGTTCGCGGGCGGCGGCTGGGACACCACCACGGTGCTCGACCCGCACTACGACACGCCGTACATCGACATGGACGCCGACACCGTGATCGGCACCACCCGGGGGCTTCGGTACACGAGCGGCATGGGCCGCGAGAGCGTCGACGACTTCTTCGGCAACTGGGGCGGGTACTCCGCGATCATCAACGGCATCGACGCGCACTCCGTGGGGCACGACTCGGGCACCCGGTTCATGCTCACCGGCACCTCCGCGTCGAGCTACTCGGACTGGCCCACCCTCCTCGCGGCGAACTCCCGCCTCGAGTACCCGCTGCCCCACGTCGTGTTCAGCGGGCCCTCGTTCGGCGGCACGAACAGCGCGGCGGTGGTCCGGGCCGGGGGCGGCACCCTGCTGTCGCTCATCGACTCGTCGATCAACGGCCAGAGCGACGCGCCTGCGCCGACCTTCCGGCCGCCAGCCGACGACATGATCGACACGTTCGTGTTCAACCGGGTCGCCGACTTCGCCTCGCAGCAGACCGGCGAAGCGCGTGCGCGGGCCGATGGGCTCGTGTCGAACATCGCTCGTGCGATCGAGCTCGAGGGCCGCCAGTTCGAGGCGGGTCTCGACAACCTCGGCAACGGGCTGCTCGACCAGATGCTCAAGGCGAGCGAGCTGTTCCGGCTGGGGCTCGCCCGCACGGCGATGATCCGGATCCCCGGCGGCTACGACAGCCACGGCAACAACCTGGTGCAGGGCCCGGCGCAGAACGCGTTCTACGCCGCGCTCAACGAGCTGTTCGAGCACATGTCGACCACTCCGGGGCACACCGCGAACTGGCTGCTCAACGAGGTCACGGTGGTCGCGATGTCGGAGTTCGGGCGCACGCCGAAGCTCAACGGCGGCGGCGGAAAGGATCACTGGCCCTACAACTCCGTCCTCGTGGCGGGGGCCGGCGTGGCCGGCGGCCAGACCTATGGCGTCACCGACGACCGGCTCATCGCCAAGCCCATCGACCTGGCCACGGGCCAGGAGCGGGCCGGCGGGGCGAGCCTCGGCTGCGAGCACGTGGGCACCGCACTGCTCAAGATCGGGGGCCTCGATCCGAGCAAGTTCCTCCCGGGCGTCGATGCTCTGGATGCCCTGATTCGCTAAGGGCTAAGATCCGTCTCCGGGCGCGCACGCGTGCGCCGGAGCCTCGGAGGTCTCTTGCAGCGTTCTCTGGTCGCCGTCGGGCTGCTCACGAGCCTACTCGGCGGGTGTGACGACCACCTCGTGGGCCAGGGCGTCCCGCTCGCCAACACGTGCCTGCGGGAGCCCCCGTTGACCTACGAGAACATGGGCGAGGGGCTGATCGAGCGCCACTGTCGGTCCTGCCACGGAGAGTTCCGGGTGGGCTCGCAGCGCTCCTTCGCGCCCCCCGGCGTCGACTTCGACAACGAAGAGGACGTGCTGATCTGGGCCGAGGCCATCTACGAGGAGGCCGTGGTCAACCATACCATGCCTCCCGCCGGAGGCATGCTCGAGCAGGAGCGGCGCTGGCTCGACGAGTGGCTGCGGTGTGACGTGTTTCCGCGTGCGGGGGCGCTCGGCATCGCCGGCCCCCCAGAGGAGGCGCAGTGATCCGGACCATCCACCTCGCTGTTGTGGCTGTCGCGGCCCTCGTGGTGGCGTGCGGCGGGGAGAGCGGGATCGGCGTGCAGCCCCCGCCTCCGCCCGCCCAGCCCCCCGGTCAGCAGTTCGATCAGGGCAACCCGCCGGACTGGCAGAACTGCTTCGGCGGGTGGCGCGGCATCTACACCAACCTGTCGATCGACCACCCCCACGTGCTCCCGCGCCTCAACGACAAGCCGGCGCCTACGGATCCGTCCGAGCTCGACTGGTGGGACGAGACGGCGTTCGAGCGGTTCGACCGTACCCTCGACCACGGGCTGAACTGGTGGCCGGTCGACGACGGGCTCGAGGGAGACCCTGCGTATTTCGCCGTCTACTGGCAGGCGTGGATCCGCGCATGGGAGAACACCACCCTGGAGTTCCTCCTCGGATCGTCCGATGATGCCTGGGTCTTCATCGACGGAGAGCCGATTGCGGCGAAGCCCGGCATCCAGGACTTCGTGCGGGAGCGTTTCTCGGCGGAGCTGCGCGGCGGGCAGTACCCGATCGAGGTCTACTTCGCCCACCGCGGCAGCGAGACGAGCGGCATGTCCTTCCGCGTCGTCGGGGGCGACGTCAGCATCTGCTACCCGGACTTCGAGGAAGACGCCGAGTAGCCGCTCTCCCTTGCGGTGCACCGCGAGGGCTATACTCCCGCCGCGGGGAGTCCAGTCGGCGAGAGAGGGTGGAAACGCATGTGCGCAGTGGCAAGGACCTGGCTGGTCGCGGCACTCCTCGGCGGGTGTAGTGGCGGAGGGCCCACCGGGGCCCCATCCCTCGAGATCGACCCGCTCGAGCTCGACTTCGGCACGGCACCGCTCGACGCCCCCACGGCGGCCGACGTGGTGCTCCGCAATGCGGGGGGCGGGGAGATCGCGCTGCTCTCGCTCACCCTCACGGAGGGCGATCGTCGCATCTGGCGAACCGACCGCAGCGACGTCGACACGATCGGGCCGGGGGGCGTCGGCGTCGGTGCAGGTGATCTTCGAGCCGGATCGGCCGGTGTCGTACACCGGCGAGCTGCAGGTGCGCACCGACGCGCCGGGGGGCAACGCGACCATTCCGCTCCGCGGCATGGGCGGCCTGTCCGGCGAGGACCTCGACGAAGACGGCTACTCGCCCGCCACCGGCGACTGCGACGACGACGACCCCGACGTCAACCCGGGCGCGGCGGAGGTCTGCGACGGCGTCGACACCGACTGCGACGGCTTCACGCCGGCCGACGAAGCAGACGAGGATCGCGACGGGTTCCCGCTGTGCGCCGACGACTGTGACGACGAGGACGAGCGCACCTACCCGGGCGCGCCCGAGATCTGCGACGACAAGGACAACGACTGCGACGGATACGTCCCCGACGCCGAGGATCAGGACAACGACGGCATCTCCATCTGCGGCGACGCCGACCGCAAGGGCCCCGGGGACTGCGACGACCTGAACAAGGCGGTGTTCCCGGGCAACCCCGAGGTCTGCGACGGATTCGACAACGACTGCGACGAGCAGGTCGACAACGTCGACGCCGACGGCGACGGGCGCTCGGTCTGCTTCGCGACGGGGGACTGTGACGACGGCGATCCCGCCGCCTACCCGGTGATCGTCTCGCCCCGCGGCGACGACGAGGAGGGCGAAGGAACCGACGCGAGTCCCTACGAGACGCTGGCGTTCGCGCTCACCCAGCTCGACGAGGAGTGCCGCACGGTCGTACTGGTCGACGGGGAGTACGAGGGCATCCGCCAGACGATCACGAGCCGGGTGACCGTCGCCGGTCGCAGCGGAGACGTCGAGGAGGTCGTGCTCGTCGCGGAGAAGAAGGGCCGCCTGTTCGACGTGCTTGCGGCGGGGGAGCTCACGCTGCGCGACGTCACCCTCACCGGAGGCGACTCCGAGGATCCGGGCGGCGCGATCCGGGTGACCGACGGGGACCTGCGGCTCGAGCACGTCGTGCTCGACGGAAACGCCTCCGGCGCCGACGGCGGCGCGGTCGCGGTCACGTCGGGGAGCCTGACGGTGCTCGGCGAGAGCGTGTTCCGCAACAACCGTGCAGACGCCGACGGTGGCGCCGTGCTCCTCGACCAGTCCACGCTGGTGGACGAGCCGCGCCTGCTCGAGGGCGGCTACGAGCTGGGCACGCTGTACGTCGACAACGCGGCGGAGGCGGCCTTTGGGGGCGCCCTGCGGATCGAGGGGGGCAACGCCACCCTGCGCCAGGCCACCCTGCGCGGCAACGTCGCCAGCGAAGGCGGCGCCATCTCCGCGGTCGGCGCGGGCACGTACCTGCTCGAGAACAACGCCTTCCTGCTGAACGAGGCGGCCGAGGAGGGCGGCGCCCTCGCCTTGCGCGACGCGGTGAGCGCCACCGGGTTCATCCGGAACAACCGCCTGCAGGACAACACGGCGGATACCGGCGGGGGCGGGATCGCGGTCCTCGGCGCGGTGGCCACCCTCAGCCTGCACAACAACACCCTCACGTTCAACGCCTCGGTGGGCGCCGAGGGCGCGGGCATCCTGATCAAGGCCGCCGACGCGTCCGGCCTCGACGTGGCCAACCACATCGTGCACCGCAACAAGGGGGGCTCGGGGATCTTCGCCGCCGCCGGTACCGGCCCCACCGTGCGCTACAACACCGTCTACCTCACCCCCTCGGGGGTCGACTTCGGCGGCGACGCCGGCGACGGCAGCGGCGGCCCCGCCGACGCCACCAACGACGTCCGGCCGCCGAGGCTCGAGAGCGTCAGCGACGACGACAACCCCGACAACGACGACCTGACCCTGGCGTCGGACTCCGACGAGTACGACAGCGGCGTAGACGACGCCGCGTTCGACGACGCTGACGACCAGGACCGCAACGATCGCGGCTACACCGGTGGCCCCGCCACCTTGCGCGACGGGAGCAATCGATGACCATCACCCTCGCCCTGCTGCTGGCGGCGGCTCACGGCGCCAGCGTGACCGTGCGCCCCGGCGACGACCTCGGCTCGCTCACGTCCTCGCTCATCGCCGGGGACGTGGTCACCTTCACGCCCGGCACCTACGAGCTGGAGGGCACCCTCAACCTCTCCGGGATCGGCACCCAGGTCCAGCCGATCCGGTTCGTGGCCCAGGGCGGCGGCAACGTCCTGCTCCGCAACAACGGGGGCGGCTGGGTCGTCAACCTCACCGGGTCGGATTGGGTCGAGATCCGCGGCCTCGACATGGAGGGCGGCGGAAAGGACATCAAGAAGACCCGGCCTTCGGGTCTGCGGATCGCCAACTCGACCCAGGTGACGGTCCGGGACTGCTCGGTCGAGAACGTGTGGGGTGCGCTGCTCCGGATCGAGGGGGAGACGCGCGGGATCACCATCGAGCGAAACGAGCTCGCCTTCTCGCTCAACGGCGAGGGCATGCTCGTGGGCACGTTCGACGGCGGGTCGTGGATGCAGGACAGCCTGATCACGAACAACCTGGTGCACGACGTCGCAGGCGCCGGCATGCGGTTCCTCGGGAACACCCAGGCCAACCTCATCGAGCACAACGTGATCTTCAACACCGGCGGGGACGGAATGATCCTGCCCGATACCGGACTCGGGGATCAGAACGAGGTGACGGCCAACGCGCTGTGGCAGATCGGCGACGACGGGCTCGACATCTCGGGCTCCGCGCTGGTGCAGAGCAACGTCATCTTCGAGGTCGGAGACGACGGCATCGTCACCAACGACAACGAAGGCAGCCTCGTCAACACGCAGATCAGCCACAATACGGTCGTCCGCAGCGACGACTGGGCGGCGCTGCTCAACGGCTGGTACGACGCGGAGGGCATGGTGTTCGCCAACAACGCCCTGGCGAACCCCACGGGGCGGGGCTTTCGGTACGATGACCCCAAGTCGTTCCGCGACAAGAAGGATCCGCCGATCGACGACACCACGAACTTCATCTCCAACAACGTGGTGACCGGGCTCGTCGAGGGCTTCGAGCCGCTCGTCCGGCCGACCTGGATCATCGAGGGGGGCGGAGTGTCGGACTTCGTCGACATCGACAACTTCGACTTCTACCCGAGCCCGTCGTCGGTGCTCCTGGGCGCTGGCAACCCCGATGGGCAGAGCTTCATCCCGCTCACGGACTTCAACGGTGCCCCGCGCAACGGCGCGAGCCCCGACGCCGGCGCCTACGAGTACGACATCTCGGGGAACCCGGGGTGGGCGATCTCGGAAGACTTCAAGGAGGTCGGCGACGTGGCGGACCGGCGGTCGGGCTCGTTGTCGCGCGGCTGCTGCAACCGGAACAACTCGGGCACGCTCGCCCAGGGGTTCCTGCTCGGACCGCTGCTCGGCCTCGGGGTGCTCGCTCGCCGGCGACGGCGGCGCTAACCAGGTCCGTCCGAGGTCAGTCGGGGATGTCGGCCGCGAGGAGCAGGTCGTCGCCGTCTTCGCCCGTGCCGAGCTCCTGCTCCTCGGCCACGCCCTTGTCGTGCCGCAGGTAGTAGATGACTGCGCCGACCGCGATGAACAGAACGCCGATCGTCTGTGAGGTCGTGAGCCCCATCACCGGGCCCTCGAGGGACGAGCCCGCCTGGGACATCCCAGGGAACCAGCTGACCATCGACTCCGAGATCGGCCACGTGAACACGTAGCCGCGGTGGTCCGAGCGGAATCCCTCGATCAGGATCCGAAACGGGGGCTCGATCAGGAGCCCGAGGGCGAGGATCTGACCATCGAACTGGCGCTTGGTCCACAGCCAGGCCAGCAGGGCGCTCGCCCCGATCCCGGTGGCCGCAGCCCAGAGCTGGGTGGGGTACAGCGGCGTGTCGGTGAGCCGGGTGACGTTGCCGGCACCGGAGTGGAACTCGGTGGCGAGGAACGGGAACCCGCTCGAGAACCACACTTCGCCCCCGGGCAGGCCCACCGAGGCACCCTCGAAGCCGTGGGCGACCACTCCGTGGCAGCAGCCGGCGAAGAAGCAGCCGAGCCGGCCGATCCCCATGCCCAGCAGCACGGCAGGCCAGATGATGTCGCCGAGCTTCCAGATCGGGAGCTTCTGCGACACGAGGTAGGCGACGACGGCGACTGCGCCGCCCACGATGCCGCCGTAGATCGCGAACCCGCCTCCGGTGAAGGCGAAGACCGACAGCGGGTTGGCGAGAAACGCCTCCGTCTCGACCGCGACCACGTAGAGAATGCGGGCGCCGAGCAGGCCTCCGACGAACGCCGCGAGGTAGGTGCCGAGCATGCGGTCGGGCATGATGCCGATCTGGCGCACGCGCACGTGGATGTAGACGAAGGCCGCGCAGAACGCAGCGGTCACGAGCAACCCGTAGGTGTGGACCGCCATCGGACCGAACGACGTGGGGATCTCGATCAGGGTCGGCAACATGGCCGCTCTCTATCCTGGGACCTCCTCCCAATCGGTGACGATCCGTCTTCAGCGGGGGGCATCGTGCGTCCATGACGTCGGGGACGGCCCGGTGGGCGCGCTCGGGAGCACCCCCATCTCGGCGAGCGAGCGGTACTGGCCAGCGCCGAGCACGAGGTGGTCGACGAGGGTGACCCCCACGACGGCCCCCGCCTCGGCCAGGCCGCTCGCAAGCCTGTCGACCAGCTCCGTGTCGG
>CAYMSU010000324.1:0-7620 GCA_964393165.1 uncultured Enterobacteriaceae bacterium | reverse complement strand
GGGGCGGGGGCCGCTTCGAGCCCAAGGTCGACGTGCCCGACGCGTGGGTCCGCGGCTTCCTGCAGCTGCAGGCGGCGGCCGCGCTCCCGGGCACCCGGCTCGTGGTCAAGCCCGTCGACCTGCTCTCGGCGATCCGCTTCCTGCGGTACAGCAAGGCCAAGATCAGCCCGCGCGCCCTGCGCTACGAGATGCCCCCGGGGCGCGATGCGCAGCTCGTCATCGAGCCGTTCGAGCACGTGGTGCCCCTGCGGGGAGCCGCGCACGGGCGGGCGCAGCACCACACCGTGCGCACGTGGGGGCGCCGGCGGCTGCGGCTGATCGAGCCGCTGCTCCCCTATGCGAGCGAGGTGCGCGTGTACCTGAAGGGCAGGGCGATGCCGAGCTTCTACGCGGTCGCGCTCCCCGGCGTCACCTTCGTGCTCGGCCTCACCGGGTGGACGGGCCAGTCGTTCACGCGCAGCGCGGCCTTCGACCTCGCGTCGGGGCTGCTGCCGCCCGCGCCCGAGGCCGCCGCGCTCACGCTGCGGGCCCTGCAGGAGATGCACGTGGTGCGCCTCGCCGACCTGCCGCTCGAGGCCGGGGCCGCCGAGCGCGCGCTCGCGGCGTGGTGCCGCCGGGGTCGCGCGATCTACGACGTCGAGCAGCGCGCGTTCCGGCACCGCGAGCTGTTCGCCGAGCCCCTCACCGACGCCCAGATGGCGGAGCTGTTCCCCCCGGATCCGCGGGCGGCGGAGGCCCGGCGCCTGCAGGAGGAGGGACTCGTGCGGGTCCTGTCCTCGGTCGTGGAGGAGAACCGGATCGTGCGCGAGCTCAAGACCCCCACCGGCCCGGTGGTTCGCGAGATCGTGCACCGCGACCGGCGCATCGTCGGCAGCATGCCGGGCATCGAGCGCACCGAGGTGGTGGTGGGCGACACGGGGCGGGTGGTGTTCGGTCGCTGCACCTGCGCGTTCTTCCTCGAGAACCTGCTCTCGCGCGGCCCCTGCGCGCACATGGTGGCGCTTCGCGACGCGGGGGTGGCGTAGATGACCGAGGCGGTTAATCGCTGGCCCCGAGAGCGCGAGCGCGGAGCCGGATCAGCCTTCCGCGCGGTGCTTCGCCGCGCAGGCCCCCTGTGCCCTTCACATCGCCGCGGTCCCAGCGTACGAAACGCCGGGCTCCACGGGTCCAGAGCCTTGTCGGTGGTCCTCCGCGCTCGCCTCTCGCTCCCCCTCCCCCTCCCCCTCCGGAAGGGGGCCTGATGTTCGGCTGGCTTCGCCGCCTCCTGGCGGCCCTGTGGCGGTGGTTCGACCGCGGCGCGCTCGAGCGGCGCACGGTGCGGTACGGCACGGGCGCGCTGGATCAGACCCGCGAGGTGGTCGAGCCGACCGACGCCCCGCGGGGGCCCGAGCAGCGGCGGCGGGCCGTGCGCGACCAGCGCCTGCTGCCCAAGCGCGACAAGCTGAACCCCTGGGCCAAGCCCCCCTCGTTGTTCGCCCCGGCCACCGCGGCGAGGCTGTTCGCGCCGACGTTCCGGACCGGCAACCGCGATCTGCGCACGCTCGCGACCGATCCCGCACAGCTCGCGCGCTTCGGGCTGCCCGCGTGGACGACCGAGGCCGAGGTCGCCGCCGCCCTGGGGATCTCGCTCGGCGCGCTGCGGCACCTCACCCTGCACCGCCACCGGGAGCGCGCCCCGCACTACGTGACGTTCGCGGTGCCCAAGGCCTCGGGCGGCGAGCGCCTGATCTGCGCGCCCAAGCGGCGCCTCAAGGAGGTCCAGCGCCGCCTCGTGCGCGCCTTCGTGGACCTGCTGCCGGTGCACGACGCAGCCCACGGGTTCCGCCAGGGCCGCTCGGTGCGCACCGCAGCCGAGCCCCACGTCGGCCGGCAGGTGGTCCTCCGCGTCGACCTCGAGGACTTCTTCGGCACGGTCACGTTCCCCCGGGTGCGGGGGCTGCTCGTCGCCTACGGGTACGGCTACGAGGTGGCCACCGTGCTCGCCGTGCTCGTCACCGAGGCCCCCCGCCAGCCGGTCGACATCGAGGGCACCGTCTACCACGTGCCCGTGGGCCCGCGGCACTGCGTGCAGGGCGCGCCCACGAGCCCCGGGGTGTGCAACGCGCTCGCCTACCGGCTCGATCGCCGCCTCGCGGGCCTCGCCGCCCAGCGCGGGTTCGCCTACACCCGCTACGCCGACGACCTCACGTTCTCGAGCGACGAGCCCCGCCGGGTGGGGGCGCTGCTCGGCACCGTCCGCGACATCGTGACCGACGAGGGCTTCCGCGTGAACGAGGCCAAGACCCGGGTGGCCCGGGCGGGGCGCGCCCAGCGCGTGTGCGGGGTGACCGTGAACGAGACCCTGGGCCTGTCGCGTCAGGCGCGGCGCCGGCTGCGGGCGATGATCCACCAGGCCCGGCTGCAGCCTCCCGACGAAGCCCGGGCGGCGGTGATCGACGGCTGGCTCGCGTACCTGTCCATGCTCAACCCCGAGCAGGCGGCCCCGCTGCGCGCCCAGTGGCAGGCCCCCCGCCCCGGTGGCCCCGCCTGACGAGCGGGATGTGCTGCGGCGGGTGGCTGCGCCCGGCGCTACAATCGCGGCATGCGAATGCACACGGCAGCATGGGTGATCACGGTCGGGCTCGTCGGCTGCACCGAGCCCGATCCCGGCGAGGGGATCCCGCCGCAGGTGGAGCTCGGCGAGGTCCGCGAGCTGTCCCGGCCCCAGCGGGGGCTGCACCACCACGCGACGGCCGCGTGGGCCGGCGACGACCTCGCGGTGGCGTGGACCGCGGGCTTCGACCCGCAGACCGGCGCCTGGTTCCGCATCTTCGACGGTGCGGGCACCGCGATCTCGCCGCTCGAGCAGCTGAACCCGTCCGAGCAGGTGGGCGACAAGCCCGACGTGGCGGGGCACGACCGCGGGTTCCTGACCGCGTGGGACGACCGGGCGTCCGGCGTGTGGCTGCGCGCGCTCGACGTGGAGGGCTTCGTCCACGGGCAGGAGCTGCTGCTGCAGGACTCGGTGGGGTTCACGGTCGATGCCGTGGATCTCGCGGTGCGCCCGGATGGCAGCGGGATCGCCATCTGGACGGAGTCGGGCGCCGAGTGGATGGGCCCCGACGATGGTCGGATCGTGTTCCGGGCCTTCGACGAGGGGCTCGTGCCGCAGGGCCCGCCGCGCATCGTGGAGACGTCCTCGCGCAAGACGTCGGATGCGGCGCCGCTCGCCGACGGGGGGGTCGTGGCCGTGTGGGCGCGGCATCACGACCACCCCACGGATCCGAGCGAGGTCTACTACGAGGTGCACGGCCGGCTGTACCGCGACGACGGGAGCACCGCGTCGTTCCGCGCCGACGACCTCGATAGCGCGTGGCCGAGCCGACCGGCGGTGGCCGTGCATCCCGACACCGGGCAGCTCGCGGTCAGCTGGCGCGACAAGCGGTCCAGCCGCGGGGCCTACGACGGCGCCTACGGCCGCCTGTTCGACGCCGACGGGGTGCCGCTCGGGCCCTCGGTGGCCCTCGGCCCTGGCGGCGACGGCAACCGGGTGGTCACCACCTGGGCCGGGGAGTGGGCGGTGTTCGGCTGGGAGGAGACCGGGCCCGACGGCCTGCCGGGGGTGTTCCTGGCGGTGCTCGACGGCGCCACCGGCGGGCTGCTGCTCCCCCGCACCCAGGTGTCCGACTCGGGCGGCGACCGCGACGGCCGGCCGTCGATCGTCGCGCGCGAGATCGACGGCGGCCAGGAGCTCATGTTCGTGTGGGAGACGCTGCGCCCGGGCGCCGATCTGGGCGAGGGCCTGCGGTCGAGGCGCGTGCGCCTGCTGCGGTAGCTCAGGCGACGAACTCGGGCTCGGGCTCGCCCGGATCGCCGGCCCCGCCGCCGCTCTGTCGGCGCTCCTGGCTCGTCGTGCCGCGCGGCTCGGTCTGCCAGACCATGAACAGCATGTAGGTCAGCAGCGCCGAGAAGATGTGCCACACGCCGTGGCCCTGGCCTGCGCGATCCATCGCG
This sequence comes from uncultured Enterobacteriaceae bacterium, assembly GCA_964393165.1. Classification (GTDB taxonomy): domain Bacteria; phylum Myxococcota_A; class UBA796; order UBA796; genus DRPG01. Next base: position 3,627 of record CAYMSU010000324.1, on the reverse strand, counting down.
CACCACATCGGGGGATCGGCCTGGTCGACCTCGAGCCCCCCGGAGGTGCCCCAGGCGGCGAAGGCGAGCCCCGCCGTGCACGCTGCGATGAGCGTCCAGATCCCGGTCGGGAGGTAGTTGTGGCCCCGACGCGCGGCCACCGCGATCCAGAAGACGACCAGCATGACGCCCATCGTGGCGAGCCACGGAATGCGCCAGGCCTCCTTCCAGCCCTCGCCCGCCCCCACGATGCCGATCACGAGCGAGGCGATGCCGAGGACCGAGGCGGCGACCATGAACACCCAGCGCGGCCACTCGAGGTTGTCGACCGCGTCGTCGAGGCGGCCGTTGCGCGCCCAGCGAAGCTGACGGATGCTGCGCCAGATCCCGTAGAGCGCGGCGAAGATGCCCCAGAGGGTCACGCTGAACCAGTCCAGGACGCCGCCCCACTGCTTCATCGAGGCGTGCAGGTACATCGCGCCGGGGCCCATGAAGATGACGACCATCGCGTAGGCGAGCGGCACGCCGGAGGCGAGGTCGAGCACCGGCGGATCGCGCACGGCAGACTTCTGGCGCTCGCTGGTCCGCAGCGAAGTGACGATCAGCATGGCGAGGCCCGACACGATCCAGGCGAGCGAGGTCCACGTGGAGATCGGCTGCTGGATGAAGCCGCCGGTGTACGACTCGCAGTACTGGGGCACCGCGGCGTCGAACTGGAAGTGCGCGCCGCCTTCCCAGCTCCCCTCTCCGACGAACCAGCCCGCGGCCCCGGCGAGGAAGACGAAGCCGAGCGTGACGGCGGCGAAGATCGTGGACGTGAGCGACACCCACAGCGGGGCCCGGAAGAACAGGTGGATGCCCGCCCAGGCGATGCCGAGGCCGTAGAGCACGACGAGGCCGATGGAAGCCTCCTCGCGGCCTCCTCCCTCGACGAGGTCGGCGAAGCCCAGCACGAACAAGCCGCCGAGAATCACGCTGGCGGTCACGATGTGGATGATGACCCGCTCGGTGCGCATCAGGCCCCCCTTCAGGCGGCGCCACTCTACACCGCCGGCAGGGGTCGCCGATCCGTCACCCGGATTGCGTGCAGCCGTCACAAAGCGGTAGGCTCGTCACAGCCTCGACACACGAGGCCAACGAGATGGAGAACCAATGACACGCATGCTGTGGGCGATTGCCTTCGCAGGACTCCTGGCGGGCTGCGCAGGCGACGACGAGACCGACGACAAGACCGGGGCCACCGGCGAAGAGACCGGAGGCGACACCGGGAAGAAGACCGACGGCAAGGACGACGAGTCCGGCGACACCGGAACGACACCGAAGGACGCCACCGTGCGCGTCCTGCACCTCGGCCAGGGGGTCGACGCGGTCGACATCTTCGTCGACGACGCGGCCAAGGCCGCGGTGTCGAAGCTGGCCTTCAAGGAAGGCACCGCCGCGCTGGCCCTGGCCCCGGCCACCTACGACATCGACGTGAGCCCGACGGGCAAGGGGGCCGCTGACTCCGTCCTGGACGCCGAGGTCACGCTCGAGGCGGGCAAGAGCTACGCGGCAGTGGCGCTGGGCTTCGGGGCGGCCACGAAGTCGCCCGACACCCTCCGCCTCGCCGCGTTCGAGGAAGACGTGGCGGGGACGCCGAAGGACATGACCCGACTGCACGTCGTGCATGCTGCCGCGGGCGTGGGGGAGGTCGACATCCTCGCCATCGGGGGCAAAGCGAACACCGTGCTGATCGACGACTTCGCGTTCGCGGGGGAGGACACGCTCGACATCGCGCCCGGCGCCACCCAGATCGGCATCGACCTCGATGACGACCTGACGCCCGAGCTCACGTTCAGCGTGCCGGATCTGGGCGCCGGCGCCTACGCCTCCGTCTACGCGGTGAACGCCGCCGACGAAGGAAAGACCGCCGACGTCTCGCTGATCGCGCACATCGCGGGCACCGCCGACCCGACGGAGATCGCTCCCGACGCCGAGTGAGCGGACGCGGGGGCGCGAGCTCCCCACTGAGCGCCTAAGGCAGAGGCGGCGCCTCGCGGGCTCGTGGTCCGGGAGGCGTCGCCCACACGTGCGGGCATCGCTCGCCCAGCGGGTAGCTCGGGACCATCCACACCACGGTGCGGAAGATCCCCGACAGGATGTCGTGCAGCTCGGCGCGCGTGGGGTAGTGGAACCTCGCCTCGACGTCGCGGTAGGCCTCGATCGTCTCGACGTCGGCGGGGCTCCAGCCGCAGTCGCCCGCCCACGACGCCCAGGTCGAGGCCGGCTGACAGCGCGTGACCGCCTCCCAAACGTCGTGCAGCCGCACCCCTTCCTCGACCGAGGGCTGCATCGCCATGTTCAGGCACCACTTGAACGCGTGGAAGCTCGGATACGCGCGCTGCCGGGCCCGCGCGAACAGCTCGTCGGGCGCCCGCCGGCGGTCGGGCCGCACGAACGTGCGCATCGCGACCTGTCCGCCCGGCGCGAGCACCCGCGCGAGCTCTCGCCCCAGGCGCTCGGCCCCCTGCGGGTAGGCCACCTGGGAGAAGCACCCGTCGCCCACCACCACGTCGATGCCGTCGTCGTCGAGCGGGAGCGCGAGCCAGTCCCCCTGGACGGCGGTGGCCGCCGCCGGCCGCAGGCCCTCCGACTGCGGCCAGACCTGCTCGATCATCGTCGCACTCTTGTCGACCGCCGTGAGCTCGGTGCCGTCGGGCCAGGCCATCCCGGCGTACTCCGGGGTGACCCCCAGCAGCAGCGCCCGCAGGCGGCCCGTGGCGCGCGCCGCGCCCTCGACCGCAGGGCGGAGGAGCGCCACGTCCGACGCCTGGGGCCGGAGGGGCGCCGCGATCCGCGGCCACCACTTGCCGTGCCGAACCCAGAACTGTGTACGCCCTGCCGACATCGTTCAACCCTCAACGAATACCGCTCGCGCTTATCACCGCCGCGCGACGGTGGCGCACGGCGCGCGCGCACGGGTAGGCTGGGCAACGGACGTGGGTGAAGATGTGCGCTGGATCGGCTGTCAGCTCCTGCTCCTGGCTGCGTGTACCGGCCCGACGGGGTCGGGCGGGCCGGCCGACCTGGCGGTTCAGGACCTCACCCGCGCGCCCCACGTGTGGGTCCCCACGTCGGGCCGCGCCCTGCGCAAGCCCACCCTCCTCGGCGACATCGACGGCGACGGCTGGGCCGACGCCTCGGTGATCAGCTGGGAGATCGGCGGGCCCTGGGACCAGTGGAAGCTCCACGTGATCCGGGGGCCGCTGCGGCGCGACCTCCAGATCCCGCGCGACGCCGACGCGACCATGCCCGGCGTGGTGTTCATGGTCGGCAACGCCTTCGACAACGGCGGCGTCGACGTGGTGATCGCCAACCAGGCGGAGTCGCGGGTGGTCGACGGCCCGGCGCTCCTGTCGAGCGACCCCTACGCCGAGGGCGTGGAAGCGCCCTTCGTGCTCCTGCAGGTCGACGGCGACGGGATCCTCGACCGTGTCGACCAGTCCTACCTCGACGGCCAGATCGACATCCGCTTCGGGCCCGCCGCCCGGTGGACGCGCCCCGAGCCCGACCTCACCCTCACCTTCGGCTGCGACGATCCGGAGGCCGCGTTCCCGATCGGGGGGCTTCAGACCTTCCGCGCCGTTCTCGAAGGCGCTGTCGCCGTCG
>CAYMSU010000323.1:0-7649 GCA_964393165.1 uncultured Enterobacteriaceae bacterium | reverse complement strand
GATTCGACCTGCTCGTGGTCGGCACCCACGGGCGCCAGGGGCTCGAGCGCTGGTTCATGGGCTCGGTCGCCGAGCACGTCCTCCGGGAGTCTCCGGTGCCCGTGCTGGTCACCCCGCTCGCCTCCGAGCCGGTGCTGCCCGAGGGCCCGATGCGCGTGTTGTGCCCCGTCGACGCGGCGGCCCCCAAGCTCTCCGCGGTCGCCCAGGTGCGGCAGTGGCTCGGGCCCGATGTCGACCTCCACCTCGTCTACGCCCTGTCGGACCTCCGGCTGTCGGAGGAGATCGGGCTGTCGCCCACGATCGAGACCCCCGACGATCACCCCCACCGCCGGTGGGCCGAGGAGCAGCTGCGGGCGTCTCTCGCCGAGATCAACGTGGAGGCGGCGGTCCACTTCATCCTGTCGGCGGGAAACAACCCCGCCGAGGAGATCGCCACCTTCGCGGCCGCCTGGCAGGCGGACGCGATCGCGATGCCCACCCACGGCCGCACCGGTCTCACGCGGATGTTCGTGGGCAGTGTGGCCGAGCGCCTCGTGCGCAACGCCCGGTGCCCCTGCCTCGTCGTCCCCGGCTAGTCCGTGCCCGGGTAGTCCGGTCTCGTTCTGACCGAGGCGAGGGATACGGGGTCTCCGCGGAGGCGGAATGGACTACCGGGTGCTCGTACTCGACCTCGACGGCACCACGCTCAACGCCGATGGCGCGCTCGAGGAGCGCGATGTCGCCGCGGCCCTGGCGCTCCAGCGCGCCGGGGTCCACGTCACGATCGCCACCGGGCGGCTGTTCACGGGCAGCCAGTGGGTCGCTCGCGCCCTCGGCGTGCGCGGAGCGATCGCCGTCATGAACGGCTCCGAGCTCATCGATGCGAACAGCGGCCAGGTGGTCCAGGGCCGCTACCTGGCTCCCGCGCAGCGCCTGCGGGCGCGCGAGGCGTGGGCGGATCACGGGCTCGAGTCCGGGATCCTGTTCGGCTCGCGGCGAATCCACCTCGGCCGCCGAGACGAGCGGCTCCGCACCTACCTCGAGACGTGGACCCGCGATCTGACCTTCCACGACGATGTCTACGCCGCCACGGAGTGGGGTGGCGCGGAGGACGTGGTGGCCATGGGCACGATCGGCGAGGAAGACGTGGTGCGCAGGGCGCGCGACGTGCTGCACGAGGAGCTCCCCGACGAGATCGGGAGCGTGACCTTCCAGACGATGGAGGGGGACACGTTCCTCAAGTTCCGCCACGCCGAGGAGACCAAAGGCACCGCCCTGCACCGGCTGGCCGAGGAGCGAGGGGTCACCGCGGAGCAGTGCGTGGCGGTGGGCGACTGGCTGAACGACCTGCCGATGCTCGAGACCGCGGGCCTGTCCCTGGCCATGCGGAGCTCACCCGAGGCCGTCCGCGAGGCCGCGCACGAGGAGCTCGAGTCCCTGCGCTTCGGCGGTGGGGCGGTGGCCGAGGTTGCCCGCCGGGTCTGGGGCGTGCAGGTCTAGGAGCCTGTGGGCGCCCAAAGGCTCCTCCCCAGCCCGTGCCCGTGCCCCATGGGCGTCGGGTGGCGTGGACAGATCCCTGCGGGCCGGCCCGTCTCCCCGGCTCCGATCGGCGGGCCGGGCCGGGGCAGGGGCTCAGACCGTGGCGCGGGCCTCGTCGTCGGTCCACAGCGCGAGCCGGGCCGCGCCGCGCACGACCTCCCGCACCCGGCGCATCCGAGGCCCGACCGCGCGGGACGGCCCCGGGGTCGGGGGGGCGAGCTGCTGCAGCGCCTGCTCGAGGGCCACCGCCGCGTCGGGCCGAGCCCGCGCGAAGCCGTCGAGCCACGAGGCCCAGGCGGCGGGGCCGGCCGCCGCGGCCTCCAGCAGTGCGCGGCAGTCTTCCGGGTCGTCGCCCGCGAGGCGGAGCAGCACGCTGAAGAAGGCCCGCCCGGCTGGCGTGTGCCGCTGCACGAGCGCCCGGTGCGCGCCCTCGAGCCTGCTGGTCATGCTCACCTCTCCCGTCGCCCCCTTGACGGACGAGCGAGGTCAACGTCCCCCGCCCGTCAGTCGGCGGGGTAGGCGGTCCAGCCGTCGAGCCAGGTGGTGGCGCTTCCCGGCCGCACGGCGCCGAGGTAGGTCGCGGACGCATCCCAGAACTCCTTGTCGGGCACCGCGACCGCGCCGCTCGCCGCCGGAGACGACGCGCTCGGCGTGAACACCGGCGCCTCAGGGTCGTGCGCGGCCTCCGGCAGCCCCGGGCTCTGCTGGACCACACCCGTGGCCCAGGCGCTCTCGACCAGGCCCCCGTCGTCGTCGCTGTCGCCCTCTTCGACCGGGAACGCCTGGCCGTCGGGGCCCACGTTGTAGACCAGCCCCGGGCCCAGCGACAGGCGGCCGCTCCTCGCCAGGGCCGCGGTCGCCACGTCGCGCACGTCTACCAGCTCCCGATCGAAGTCGACCGCCAGGAAGTTCGTGATCGTGCCCGCCGTTCCCTGGCGCAGGGTCATCCCTCGCTGGGAGACCTGCTTGCTGCGGCTGCCGACGAGCGTGAGGTGCGAGATCGTGGGCGCCGAGCGCGGGCGTGCACGCTCGTCGTCCGAGCTGTCCGCCTCGATCGCGTTGTCGCCGGCCTGCTCCCCCATCTGTACGACCAGGAACTGGGCCCGCCCCGTCCAGCCCTCGTCCCAGTCCAGGCCGTCGTCGCCCGGCTGGCTCACGACGATGTTCTTCAGGTCGACAGTGCCGCCGAACACCTCGATGCCGTCGTCGAGCGTGCGGTGGACCTGCACGTGCCGGAGGATCGTGCGATCCCCGCACCCGCCGAGGGTGAGCCCGTTGAGCTCGCTGTTGGCGTAGACCTCGAAGCCTGCGAACTCGATCCGCGCATACTCGAGGACCCCGCAGCTCGCCGAGGGGTCTTCGCCCCCGTACTGGCCGCGGGGGTCGTTCACGTCGAGCCCCTCGATGGCGCCGGACGCCGCGTTCACCGGGGCGCTGCCCAGCAGCACGAGCCCTCCCCAGTCCCCCGGCGCGCGTCGGCCGGGCTTGCGCGCGCTGGTGAACACGATCGGCGCTTCGACGCGGCCGCGGGCCCGGAGGGTGGCTGCCTTCGTGACCACGAGCGCGCTGCCTTCCTCGCCGACCACTGTCGTGCCCGCCTCGACGGTGAGCGTGCCCTCCTCCACGAAGACGGGCTCGGTGAGCACCCACACCTTGTCGGCCGTCCAGGTCGTGTTCGCCGCGATCGCGCCGGCGACCGGCACGCGCTCGGGGCTCCGGGGCCCCGCCGACATCATGGCCACGAAGGCCGCGCCTGCGACCGCGACCGCGAACACCCCCACGCCCAGGAGCGCCATGCCCGTCGTCCACCAGCGGCTCGGCGGGGGCTCCGAGCGGTGATCCTGGGGGATGAGCGACAGCGACATCGACGAGCTGCGCGTGCGGTAGCCGCCGCTGTAGCCTCCCGACAGCTCCGGGTACGACGAGGAAGCGGACGAAGCCTCGCCCAGCGTGATCCGCTGGGCGAACTCCAGGTCCCGCGCGAGATCCCCGGCAGAGGGGTAGCGGTCGTCGGCCCGCTTCGCGAGCGCGCGCTGGATGATCGTGTCGAGGATCTCCGGGAAGTCCCGGCCGGGCATCGCGTCGTGTAGGCGGCTCGGGGGCTCCTGCAGGTGGGTGAGGAGCACCCCGGCGGTGGTGCTCCGGGGATCGAAGGGCTTCTTCCCCGTGAGCATGCGGAACAGCACGACGCCGAGGGCGTAGATGTCGATCCGCCCGTCGAGGGCTTCCCCGCGGATCTGCTCGGGCGCCATGTACGAGGGGGTGCCGAGCAGCATGCCGGTGGACGTGTGGTCGTGCTCGGAGCTCATGTCCTTCACGAGGCCCCAGTCGACGACCTTGGCCCACTCCCGCCCGTCGGGAATGCGGGTGAGCAGCACGTTGTCGGGCTTGAGGTCGCGGTGGATCAAGCCGCGGGCGTGCGCTTCTTGCAGCGAGTCGCAGATCTGCAGCGCGATGTCGACCGCGCGCGGAACCGCGAGGGGGCCCTCGCGGAGCACGCGGGACAGCGGGACCCCGTCGATGAACTCCATGACGAGGTAGGTGAGGCCTTCCCACCAGCCGTAGTCGATGATCCGCACTGTGTGGGGGGAGGTGAGGGCGGCGAGCGACGCGGCCTCGCGGCGGAAGCGCTCCACCCAGTCGCCCGTGGACTCGCCGCTCGTGCGCACGTCGAGGAACTTGATGGCGACTCGCCGGCCCAGGGGAACCTGCTCGGCCTCGTAGACGCGGCCCATCGCGCCCCTGGCGAGCAGCGCCCGGATCACGAACCGATCCGCCACGCGGCGCCCTACGAGATCATCGGATCCTGGCCCAGTCGTGTCCATCGAGTGCGCTCCCGCCTGCCACGTCAGGCAACCTATGATGCGCGACCGCGGTGCCCCGCGGGTCGGCACCCGGTTTCAGTCCTGGGACGTTCCGGTTTCGGACGAGGCCGTCGCGGGGCTCCCGCGCGACCGGAGGCGTCGCCCGAGGCGGCCCCTCCGGGGCAGGCTTAACTCAGCTCACGGTGGGGGGGGAACCGTGCGATCCGCCGCACTGGTGCGCTCGGCCGGCCTCGGCTCGAGGTGCAGCTCCCGGAGCTCCGCCTGATCGAAGCGGGCCCCCCGAGGCCCGACGGCCTCGATCGCGAGCCCGTTGCACAGGCCGGCCGGGGATCCCGCTCCGGAGCCCGTGCACCACAGCTCGGCGCCGTCGTCGAGCTCGACGGCCCGCACCGGCCCCTCGAGCAGGGCGTCGACCGCCTCGGCACAGGGCATGGCGCGAAGCGGTCCGCCGAGGTCGCGGAAGGCGACCGTGGCGACGAAGGCCGGGCTCTGCCAGACGATCTCGAGCCAGCCCTCGATCCGGTCGAGATCCGGGGCCGCCACCAGCGTGGCGCAGACCTCGCCGCGACAGCGCTCCCGGGCGGGGAGCCCGCACGACGCCCGCACCGCCTGCACGCGCTCCCGATGCGCCGCGTGAGCGGCCTCGTGCGGGTCGTCTTCCACGACCACCGGCGGCGGGGGCGGAGGCGTCGTCGACGGGCGTGGCGCAGGCCTGGCGCGCGGCTCCGGCGCGGGGCGCGCCACGTCGGTGCTCGCGGACGGGCCGGGCCCCTCATCCCCGCCGCCGTCGCGGACCGCGAGCCACGCTCCGAGCATCGCCAGGAGGCCACTTGCGGTCAGGGTAGGGATCAGCACCCGCGGATTCGGTCGGCGACGGTCCATCTGCCGCCGCCGGTATCGTCACGCGACCGAGCCGGTTCCCGACGACGTCGCGTCGCTCGGCGCGAGGCCCGCGACCACGGTGGCTCGATGCTCCCGGGGCATCACGCCCTCCGGCGTGTTCGCGTGGTACCGCCGGATCTTCGCCGCGCAGATCGGGCACGGCTGGCCGGGCTCGTGATCGTGGGCCGGGTGCGGGCCGACCCGGTGGGGGGAGCCTGGGGATCCGGCCATGGCGCCTCCCGCGGCCGCGTGGGCGGCCTCGTGAGCCCTCACCTCGGCGTCGCGCGCGCGGAGCTTGGCCACCGCGGCCTGCTCCTCGGGCGTGAGCTCGGCATGCCCGCCGCGACCGTGCTGGTGCGGCTCGTTCTCCGCACCGGCCCCTTCGGACGCCGCCGGAACGACCGGCTGCACCTCGTCGACGGCGTGGGGGCCCACGTCGCGGATCGCGGTCGGCATACTCAGTAGGGAAGTGAGTCGCATATGCCTCGGTCGATCCCGCAACGCGAGGCTTTAGGCGTTCTTCCGCCGGCGTGCGATCGCGACCAGGGCGAGCAGCCCCCCGAGCCACGCGGGGGCCGAGGGCGACGACGTGCTCGCGCAGCCCGCGCACCCTGAGAGGCTCTCGTCGCCGCCGGCGCCGTTCCCGGCCGTGCCGTCGTTGTCGGGGACGACCACCTCCTCGATCTCGATCGTGGCCTCGGCAGTGCTCGTGACCCCGGCCTCGTCGACGACCGTGACCTCCACCGCGTAGGTGCCGGGCTCGGCCCAGGTGTGCTCGATGTCCGTGCCGGTGGCGGTGGCCTCGTCGCCCAGCGCCCACGTGACCGTGTGGGTGTCGTCGCCGGGGTCGGTGATCGCGGCGGACAGCGCCACCGCCTCGTCCTCGCTCGCGCGGGGGGGCACCGTGAGGGCCACCGTGGCGGCGACGTCGCCCACCGTGACGGTGAGCACCTGCGGCTCGGACACGCCCCCGTCGCCGTCCAGCGCGACGACCGAGACCTCGTACTCGCCGTCGTCGGCGAACGTGAGCGGGATCTGCGGGCCGTCGCCCTCGGCGTCGGCGCCGTCGACCGTCCACGCGTAGGTGAGCTCGGTGTCGTACGGATCCGTGGCCTCTGCGACGGCGAGCTGGACCTCGGTGCCCTCCACGGGCGCGGCCGAGACCGTGGGCGCCTCCGCCAGCTCGGGCGGCACGTTGACCACGGTGATCGCGAGCTTGGCGGTCGCGAACCGCTTCCACTCGTCGGTCACGGTGACGTCGACCGGCTGCACACCGTCGTCGCCCACGGTGAGCAGGAGCTTGTCCGAGGTGCCGAGGACCGTTCCGAGCTGGTTCGTCCACTGGACCTGAGGGGTGTGCACCGGGAGGATCTCATAGGTGACCAGCAGCTCGACGGACGAGCCCTCGGGCACGTCGCCCGGGTCGGTCACCGTGACGATCGCGGGCACGATGTCGAGATCGGCCTCGAGGTCGAGCAGCGCTGCCTCGAGGTCGGGTAGCGGCCCGATCTCCCCGTTCGGGTCGGGCAGGCCCGTCGAGCTGAGCAGATCCCGGTAGTAGTCGGGCTTCTGGGGGTCGGCCCGGTACCTCAGCGACGCCTCGACGAGCAGGGCCGCGGAGCCCGCGATGAACGGCGAGGCGCTGCTCGTGCCACTGAAGCCGGCCGTGTAGGTCTGGTTGAGGTCGCCGTCGTAGAACGCGTGGTTCCCGTAGCCCGTGGTCATGACGTCCCAGCCCCAGCCCTGCACGTCGACCCGCGCGCCGAACGTGCTGAAGTAGGTGCGCGCGTGAGTCGTGTCGGGCTCGCCCGCGCCGACGAGGATCGCGCCAGAGTCGCCGCGCGCCATGTACGAGGCGTAGTCCGCCGAGTCGAGGTCGGCGGCGCCGTTGCCCGCCGCGCCGACCACGATCACGTCGGCATCCACCCCGGCCTTCACGACCGTCCACACCGACTGGTCGACCTCCGCGGGGGCGTAGTTGTTGTCGGGCCCCCAGGTCTGCATCTCGAGGAGCACCACGTCGCCGGGCGAGCTGTCGTCGATGGCGCTCGCGATCGCGGCGGTGCGCCGCCCGCCCTCCTCGTCGGTCCACTCGGGATAGCCCCAGAACTCCGCATCGGGGCTGATCCCGGTGACGCCGTAGAGGTTGTCCTGCCCGATCACCTCGCCGGCCACCGCGGTGCCGTGGTGATCCCAGCCGTTGTCGGCGATGAACTGCGACGGTGTCTGGTTCGGCTCCATCTGCGGCCCGCCATCGACCAGGTCTTCGTGATCCATGTGCCAGCCGTACTCGCAGTCGCGGATCGCCACCCCGGCGCCGGTGAGGCCCCAGACCGACTCCGCGTAGTCCACGTCGAGCCCCGGGTCGGGCCCGCGGTAGCCCTGCAGGCTGACGAAGCTCGCGGTGGTTGGCGGGATGTCGCC
>CAYMSU010000322.1:0-7669 GCA_964393165.1 uncultured Enterobacteriaceae bacterium | reverse complement strand
CGACCTCCCGTCGGCGCGGGAGCGGCTCGCCCGCGGCCTGTCCCGGCTGCGGGAGTCCCTCGTGTCGGGCGACGGGCGGAGCCCCTCGGTGCGCCTGCGGTCCTGCAAGCCGGGCCGTAGCTTCGACCTGCACCGGCTCGAGGCGATGTCGGTGGGCCACGCCGAGCGCGTGCTCACGCTCGTCACCAACGGGCAGCCGGCGCGCGTGGTCGACGGGCGGGAGGTCGGCGTGCACGAGGTTGCCGACAAGGTGTCCCGCGAGCTCATCGCCCTGCAGCGGGAGGCCGTGGCCCGTCACGAGCAGACCGGCGCCCGCGATCTGTACGTGGGCTACCCGTTCCTGTCGGGCATGGTCGACGGCTACCTCGTGCGCGGGCCGCTCGTGCTGTTCCCGTTCGAGCTCGAGCGCACGGACTCGCGCAACTTCCAGCTCGTGCCGCGCGACGGCGATCCGCGCATCGTCAACCAGGCGCTCGTCCGGCTCGTCTTCAGCAAGAAGGGCATGGCGTTTCCCGAGGAGCTCGGGGAGCGGCTCGATCAGGCGGCCGAGGACTCGGTCGACGCGGTGAGGCAGATCCTCGCCGACGAGGGGCTCCGGGCGCGCGCCGAGGGCGACGAGCTGCGCGCGTTCGCTGCGTACGACGACGAGGTGCCGGTCGCCTGGGCGGACGGGCGCACGGTGCTCGAGCCCTGCGCGGTGGTGGGCTTCTTCCCGCAGTCCACCTCCGACATGATCCAGGACTACGACGACCTGATCGCGGCCGTCGGCGACCCCCGGGTGCCGCTGGCCGACAAGCTCGGCGCGGCGGGCCCGCTGCTCCCGGTCGACCTGCGCGACGAGCTGGTGGTCTCCGAGGAGTGGGACGGCGACGACATCAATGCCCCGATCGTGCCGGTGGTGGCCACGGACCCATCCCAGCGGCGGGTCCTCGAGCGCGCGCGCAGCAAGCGCGTGCTCGTGGTCGACGGCCCACCGGGCACCGGCAAGAGCCAGGTCATCGTCAACCTCGTGGCTGACGCGGTGGCCCGCGGGCAGACGGTCGCGGTCGTGTGCGAGAAGCGCGCCGCGCTCGACGTGGTCGCCCAGCGCCTCGATCAGATCGGCCTGCGCCACCTGCTCGCGGTGGTGCACGACGCGCACGACGACCGGCGGGCGCTCTACGACCAGATCGTGAGCCGCCTCAAGGAAGCCCAGAACCGCGAGACCGACGTCGTGCAGGCGGAGCGGGTGCTCGACGACCTGATGGCGGTGCGCGGCCAGCTCACCGAGCTGCGCACCGCGCTGCTGCGTGCGCTCGGCGAGGCGCGGCCCTCCATCGGCCAGCTCCACCTGCTCGCGGCTTCGTTCGAGCGCGTGAAGCCGCTGCACGGGCTCGAGCCGGAGCTCGTACAGCTGCCCCCGCGGGCGCTTCAGCGGCTGGCCGACCGCGTCGGTCGCGAGGCACGCCACGCCGATCTCCACGTCGAGGGCTCGGTGTGGCGGCCCCCCAAGGGGGCAGCCCAGCGTCCCACGCTGTCGGAGGCCAGCGAAGATCAGCTCGGGCGGGTCCAGGAGGTGCTCCGCGCCGCGCGCAGCACCGCCACCGCCCTGCAGACCCTCGAGCGCGACCAGGAGGTCACCGCCGACAGGGTGCAGCGCGCCGCCGAGCCGATCCGCGCCGCCCTCGAGGGGCGCACCAGCCGCCCCGACCGGTCGCGGCGGGACCTGTGGGCGGCGTGGCTGCGCCGCGGCGACGATCCGGCCCTCGCCTCGATGGTGCAGCGGCTCCAGGCAGCCTGGGCCACCGTCGAGCGGTGGGAGGGCGCGGCGCCCGAGCAGTCCTCCTTCGATGTCGGTCCCGAGGTCGAGACCGCCCTGATCACCGCCCGGTCCTGGGGCGCCTCCTTCTGGCGCTGGTTCAGCTTCGCGTGGTGGAGCGCGCGCGCGGTGATCCGGCGGGCCTTGCGGGCGCAGTGGCCGGCCGCGCTGTCGGCGCCGGTCGACGACCTGCTCGTGGATCGCATCGAGCAGCGCAGCGAGGGCTCGGCCGCGTGGACGGCCCTGCACAAGCTGCTCGGGGTGCTGGGCCTCGATCCGGTGCTCCCGGACACGGCCTCGGCGCTCGTCTGGGTCGAGCGGATCGTCGAGACCTTCGAGGCGAGCCGGCCGGTGGTCGAGCAGGAGGGCCGGCTGCGCGAGGCCGCGGCGTGGCCCGAGGCCGAGCGGGCGACGCCGCTCGAGGCCTGGGACGAGCTGCTCGAGCAGCGTCTGGCGTTGCTCGAGGCAGCCCGCCAGCATGCCGAGGCGTTCGCGCCCGCCCGCAAGTGGTTCCCCTGGGTGCCCGCGGCGCCCGCTCCCGAGGTGGTCACCCGCCTGCACGAGGCCTGGGCGGTCGACGCCCCGCGCGTGGTGACGTCGGATCACAACCTCAAGCTCGCGGCGGAGCTCTACCCCAACGCCCGTGGGGTCGTGCAGCACCTGGCCGATACCCTGGGCGAGGCCGACGCCTCGGAGTGGTCCGACGCGCTCGAGCACGGCTGGGCGGTCGCCGGCATCGACCAGATCGAGCGCCGATATCCGGGCATCCGCGTGCGGGATCGGACGTCTCCGCAGGACCTGGAGGCCGCCGAGGAGCAGCTCGCAGACCTGGTGCGGCGGCGTGGCGAGGTCCACGTGCAGGCGATCCTCGAGCGATGCGACCACGTGCCGCTGCTCACCGAGGCGCGGCCCGAGCAGGGCCGCTCGAAGACCCCGCTGCAGAAGGCCCGGGAGCTGATGCTGCGCGAGGCCAGCAAGCGGCGCTATGTGCTGTCGCTGCGGAGCTTCGTGCGTCAGTTCTGGGAGCAGGGCCTCATGGAGCTGCTGCCGGTCTGGCTCATGTCCCCCGAGACGATCGCCGTGCTGTTCCCCGGGCGGCCCGCCTTCGACCTCGTGGTGATGGACGAGGCGTCGCAGTGCACGGTGGAGAAGGGCCTGCCCGCGCTCATGCGAGGGCACCGGGCGGTCATCGCCGGCGACGACAAGCAGATGCCGCCGAGCTCGTTCTTCGAGCTGCGCAGCAACACCGAGGAGGAGGAGCTCGGCACCGAGGATCAGATCGAGGCCGACGCGCTCACCGCGGAGTCCCTGCTGGTGCTGGCCCGCGAGCGGTGCGTGCACGAGGGGCTGCGCTGGCACTACCGGTGCCTGCGGGAGGAGCTCATCGCGTTCTCGAACCACGCGATGTACGGCGGGGATCTGTTCACCATCCCGTCGGTGTCCACCGGCTCGGCGGAGCCCGCGCTGCGGTGGGAGGCCGTCGAGAACGCGAAGTACGACAGCGGGGCCAACCGCAAGGAGGCGAACCGCGTCGTCGATCTGCTCGGGCAGTACCTCGCGGAGGAGGAACCGCCGTCCGTGGGGGTCGTGACCTTCAACATCCAGCAGCGCCAGCTGATCCTCGACAAGATCGACGCGCGCGTGGAGCGAGACCCCGAGTTCGGCAAGCGGTTCCTCGCGGCCGACAACCACCCCGAGCTCGACCAGCGGCCGTTCGTCAAGAACCTGGAGGCCGTCCAGGGCGACGAGCGCGACGTGATCATCTTCTCGCTCGGGCACGCCCCGGTCGTCCGCAAGAACGGCGAGATGTACGTGCCCGCGAGGTTCGGGCCGCTCGGCCAGGCCGGCGGGGAGCGGCGGCTCAACGTGGCGGTGTCCCGCGCCAAGCGCGAGTGCGTGATCTGCGCGTCGTTTGAGCCCTCCATGCTGTCGGTGGGCGAGACCAAGCACGCCGGCCCCAAGCTGCTCCGCGCCTTCCTCGAGTACGCCTGGGATCTCACCCACCACCGTCGCCTCCAGGCGGAGAAGGTCCTCGAGCGGGTGCGCCACGGCTCGCTGGGAGACCTCCCCGCGGGGCCCCCCGGCTCCGAGCTCTCCATGCCCTCGCTCGCGAGCCAGGTGGCCCAGCGGCTCGATGCCGAGAAGGTGCGCTACGACCTCGACGTGGGCACGTCGGGCTTCCGGGTCCCGCTGGCGCTCGTCGACCCCGACGACCCAGCCTGCTACCGGGTGGCCGTGCTCACCGACGTCGGGCTTCCCGGCGCCGACGTCGAGGAGGTGCACCTGCACCAGCCGCGGGTGCTCAAGGCCCGCGGGTGGAAGGTCGTGCGGATCGACAGCCGGCACTGGCACCGCGATGCCGATGGCGTAATCCTCCGGATCCTGCAGGAGCTCGGCCGCCAGTGACGCTGCCTCACGTCTGGAACCGCAAGCTCGCGCGCCTGCCCTCCGAGGGGATCCTGCTGGTCTGCACCGACCTGCAGGGCAACCTCGCGGACTTCGAGCGGATGGTCGAGATCTACCGCGAGGAGGCGGCGAAGGGTCCCGCCGTCCTCGCGTTCTGCGGGGATCTCGTGCACGGACCGTCGCCCGAGATCGTCGAGCGCTGGCCCGCCCACCTCGGCACCCCCTACCGCGACGAGTCCGTCGAGCTGCTGCTCCGGTTCGAGCAGCTCGTGCGCAGCGAGCGGGTGCTGTCGGTGCTGGGGAACCACGAGCACGCCCACATCGGGGGGCCGGTGGTGCCAAAGTTCTACCCCGACGAGGCGGCGATCCTCGACGAGGCGCTCGGCGAGCATCGGGAGCGGATCTGCGACCTGTTCCGGGCGTTCCCGCTGGTCGCCGTCGCGCCCTGCGGGGTCGCGCTCACCCACGGCGCGCCGCGGAAGACCGCGCCCACCCCCGAGGCCTTCGAGGAGCTGGACTGGGCCGGCTACCGCGAGCTGCACGCGCTGGAGATGTCGCAGCTCGACGTGGTGGGGGCCCTGCTGTGGTCTCGGTGGTGCGAAGACGCGGATGCGCTGGCCCTGCTCGAGGTGGTCACGGGTCGCGCCTCCGGGGTGGTCGTGCACGGCCACGAGGTCGTCCGAGCCGGGTACGAGCGGCGCGGCGCGCACCACATGGTGGTCAGCACGTCGTTCGCGCTCGACGACGCGCACAAGTGCTACCTGCGCCTTGAGCTGGACGGATCCTACGCGACCTCCGCCGACATCCGGGAGGGCCACGAAATCCTCCAACTGTACCCTGGACGGTAGCCGAAGGGATCCGATGAGGCGCGGTCTGGAGGTCCGTTGGTGCAGAACGGCCTGGTGCTCTCGGTAGGGCCCCTCGAGGGCGACACGGTACCCTGCGAGCTCGAGACGATCGACGAGATCTCGGCGCGGATCCGCATCGAGCGTGGCTTCGGCCTCCCGGAGATGTCGTCGGTGGCGCTGTGGCTGTCGGAGGCGCAGTCGGGCAGCGCGGTCGTGCTCCCCGCCTACACCGGGTGGCCCGAGGACGACGGCGACGATCTCGTCTGCGACCTCTACTTCGCACAGCCCAACGCGCTGCACGAGTACGTCGAGGGCGAAGCGATGGACCGCCGCACCGCCGTGCGGGTGGTGCCCGCGCCCGACGAGGTCGAGATCTGGCTCACGTCGGACCGCCCGGGCAGCGAGGACCCCGTCGAGTGCATCCCTGTCGACCTCGGCGAGGGAGGCGTGTGCCTCGAGTTGACGGTGGGACTCGAGCCCACCGAGCCATTCACCACGGCACAGGTGCAGGTGCTCCTCCCCGGAGCGGCGTGGCCGCTGCTCCTTCGCGCCCAGGTCCGGCACCGCACGCGGGTGTCCCGGGAGATCGTGCGCTTCGGGCTCGAGTTCGACGAGGGGCGGACCATCGCCTTTCCGGATCAGCGCCGCGCGATCTCCGGCTACGTGCAGGGCGTGATCGCGCAGGTCGCAGAGCGTGTGCGCCCCGCGCAGTGAGCCCCTCCGGAGAGGTGGGGTGGGCTGGGAGCGACCCGCGGCGGTACATCTACCGCTACGCATGGCCTACGATCCGCTCAGCCCACTCATCGTCCAGAGCGACCACACGATCCTCCTCGAGACCCAGGGACCGCACTACGAGCGGGCGCGGGACGCGCTGCTCGGGTTCGCGGAGCTGGTGAAGAGTCCCGAGTACGTGCACACCTGGCGGATCACGCCGCTGTCGCTGTGGAACGCCGCCGCCGTGGGCCACACGGCCGAGGAGATCATCGGGCTGCTCCAGGAGCTCGCCAAGTTCCCCGTGCCCGACAACGTGCCCTCGTCGGTCGAGGACTGGATGGGGCGCTACGGCAGCCTCCGGCTCGTGCGCGACGGGGAGTGGCTGCAGCTCCAGTTCGACGACGAGGCGAAGGCCGAGGAGATCGCAGCCCTCAAGCCCGTCCAGGAGCTCCTCGGAGAGCCCCGCGCCCACGGCATCCGTGTGCACCCGCGGAACCGCGGCGAGCTCAAGCAGGTCCTCGCGCACCACGGCCACCCCGTCGAGGACCTCGCCGGCTACGACGACGGGGATGCGCTCGACATGCGCCTGCGCACCGAGGATGCGGCGGGCGATGCCTGGGGCCTTCGTGAGTACCAGGTGGAGGCCCTCGACGCCTTCCAGGGGGGCCCGGGGGGCGGCTCGGGCGTCGTCGTGCTTCCGTGCGGAGCTGGCAAGACGTTGATCGGGGTTGCCGCCATGGTTCGGCTCGGCATGCGCACCCTGATCCTGTGCACCGGCAACACGGCGTTACAGCAGTGGAAGCGCGAGATCCTCGCGCGCACCACCCTGCGAGAAGATGAGGTCGGGGAGTACACCGCAGCCGTGAAGCAGCTGCGACCCGTCACGCTCACGACCTACCAGCTCCTGACCTGGCGCAAGAACCGCTTCTCGGAACCCGCTCACTTCCACCTGTTCTCCGATGCCAACTGGGGGCTCATCATCTACGACGAGGTCCACCTGCTGCCCGCACCCATCTTCCGGGAGGCCGCCCGCCTGCAGGCGCGCCGCCGGCTCGGGCTCACCGCCACCCTCGTGCGAGAGGACGGTCGCGAGACCGACGTCTTTGCGCTGGTCGGGCCCAAGCGCTTCGACCTCCCGTGGAAGGCGCTCGAGCACCAGGGCTGGATCGCGGCGGCGCGCTGCGTGGAGGTCCGCGTGGGGCTGTCCGACACCGATCGGCTGCGCTACGCCCAGGCGAGCGAGCGCACCCGCTTCCGCATCGCGGCGAGCAACCCGCGCAAGGGGGTGTTGGTCGAAGAGCTGCTGGAGCGCCACGCGGAGGAGCAGGTCCTGGTGCTCGGCACGTACCTCGAGCAGCTCTCGTTCCTCGCGCGCCGGCTGAATCTGCCGATCATCACCGGCAAGACGTCGAAGAAGGAGCGCGAGGCGCTGTTCGCGGCCTTCCGCTCGGGGGAGGAGCGCGTGCTCGCGCTGTCGAACGTCGGGAACTTCGCCGTGGACCTGCCCGGCGCGTCGGTCGCGATCCAGGTCTCGGGCACGTTCGGCAGCCGCCAGGAGGAAGCCCAGCGCCTCGGTCGGGTGCTGCGGCGCAAGGAAGGGGAGAACCAGGCGATCTTCTACAGCCTGGTGTCCGCCGACACCCGCGAGCAGGACTACGCCGAGCGGCGTCAGCTGTTCCTCACCGAGCAGGGCTACCCCTACCGCATCGAGATCGGCGCATGAGCGGGGACCGGAGCACAGGGGTCGCGCCCGCCCGGGTTCCCGCCCGGGCGGTCTCCGTCCTCGAGGTGGCCGCGCCCGAGGTCTGGGCCGAGCTCGCGGCGATGGTGCCCCTGGAGGCACACCTCGGCGAAGCGCTCGACGCGTGCAGGCGGGTCGTGCGCCCGAGCTTCGAGCGGGAGA
>CAYMSU010000321.1:0-7674 GCA_964393165.1 uncultured Enterobacteriaceae bacterium | reverse complement strand
GTTCGTCGACCGAAAGGGAGCGGGCTCCGGCTCCCCGGCCGCCACGAAGGAGCAGGTGCGGCGGGCGGCCCAGCGGGCAGCGGCGTCGGTGGGCTCGGGGGGCACCCTGTGGGTCGTCTTCATCGGCCACGGCGCGCCGTCGGGTGGGGGCGACGTCTACCTGCTCGGAACCGATGTGGCCCGGTCGGCCGACTCCTTCCGCGCCCGGGGGATCTCTCGGGCGGAGCTGCTCGCCGAGGTGCAGAGCGCCCCGGGAACCGCCGTGGTGGTCCTCGACACCTGCTTCAGTGGCCAGTCGGTGGGCGGGGGGAGCCTCGTTGACGAGGCGTTGATGCCGGCCCTCGCCACCTCGCTGGCCGCCCAGCGGGGCGTCATCGAGCTGCTCGCCACGTCTCGAGACGAGTTCGCGGGGCCCCTGCCGGGGGCCGACCGGCCCGCCTTCAGCTACCTGGTGCTCGGCGCCCTGCGCGGCTGGGGCGAGGAGGCGCGCGGGGCCGAGCGCGACGGCAAGGTGACGGCGCAGGAGGCCGTCAGCTACGCCAAGGAGACGCTGCGGATGCTCGTCCGGGGCCGCTCCCAGGTCCCCGTGTCGAACGTGGAGCCCGTGTCGCTGCTCGGCGTGCCGCTGGCCGAGGGCACCGAGACGGGGCCGGACCGGGTCGAGGCCCGCCGCGCGCTGTACGGCGCGGCCGACGAGGAGGTCCCCGCCGATGCGGGTCTGCGGGAGAAGCTGTGGCACCAGGCGTGCGACGCCGCCGCGGAGGAGCTGGCGATCGAGGGGCAGGACGCCGAGCTCGCCGACGCGGCGCAGGTCGAGCTCGCGGCGCTGTCCGGCGCGTGGTCCACGCTCGAGGCCGACCTGGCGGCGTGCCTCGAGATCCCGGTCTCGGATCGGAGCCCGTGCGTCGACGAGGTGAATGCGTGGATCGGGCAGGCGCGGTCGGTGTCGGTGAGCGTGCCGATGTCGTCGAAGACGGTCCGCCCCCGGCTCGGTGACGCACAGCTCGGCTCCGCCGACTGCGGGGAGCGGGAGGTCGTGGTGCAGGCCGCGGCGAGCTCGGTCACCGCGCCGGAGCTACCCGCCGCCGAGGCGTGGCTCGACCGGCTGCTCGGCAAGGCCCGCGGAGGCTCCGACGACGGCGGGCCCCGGTGGGCGCCGCGATCGAGGCGCACGGTGGGGCTGATCACGGCCTCGGTGGGGGTCGCGTCGATGGCCGGCACCCAGCTCGCGGCCCCGCACTCGCCGTCCGACGGGTCGTCGCTGCTCGGCGTGAACGCGGCGGGCCTCCTCGTGGCGGGCGCGGGCACGGCGCTGGTGGTCGCGAGCCTGGGCGACACGAAGCCGAAGCCCAGGCGGTACGTGGGCTCCGCCCTCCTCGCGACCGGGCTCGCGGCGGCGGTGGCCACCGAGGTGGCCCCGCGCACCCAGGGCTGGATGACCGACGTGAACGGCGCCGGGTGGGCGCTGGCCACGGTGGGCGGGGCCGTATTGACGACGTCCTTCTTCGATCGCCGGCGCAAGGGCGAGCGGGAGCCTCGATGACCGCCTTGATGTTGGGCTTGGTGCAGGGCTGCATGGTGTGGCGGGAGCTTCGTCCCATCACGGGCGACACGGGCACGTCCACGGGCGACACGGGCACGTCCGGACTGCCCCCGGGGCTACCTGGCGAGCCCTCGGGTCGGCCGCGCCCGCCACTCGACCCGGTACGCGTGGACACGATCGTGCAGACGGCCCCGGCGGCGGTAGACGTGTTGTTCGTGGTCGACAACTCGTGCTCCATGGGCACCGAGCAGGAGGACTTGACCATCAACTTCTCCGCGTTCTTCCAGTACCTCCAGGGCTCCGGGATCGACTACCACATCGGCGTGACCTCGACGGACATGGACGGGGGCGCGGGGTCGTTCGGACTGAACGGCTCGCAGGGCCGCCTGCGCGAGGTGTCCGGCGTCCGCTGGATCGACCCGAGCACCCCCAATTCGGAGAGCGTCTTCTCCGCCATGGTGGTGATGGGAACCAACGGAAGCGCCTTCGAGCGTGGCACCGATGCGGTGTACGCCGCCCTCGAGGAGCAGAGGAACACCGCCAACGCTGGCTTCTACCGCGACGAGGCCGCGCTGCACGCGGTCATCGTGTCGGACGAGGCGAACACGAGAGGACCCGACAGCATCCCCCTTGCCGAGCTCGTCGAGTGGTTCGACGGGCTCAAGCCGCGGGCCAGCGAGCGCTCGTTCTCCGCGCTCGTCAACCAGAGTGGCGGGGAGTATCGCACGGTCAGCAACCAACTCGGGGGCATCTCGTGGGACCTCAGCTCCGGGCGGTGGTCCGTCGTCCTGGACCAGCTGGGCCAACTCACGTCGGGTCGCCGCGCCGAGTTCTTCTTGTCCGGGCTACCCGTCGAGGACACGCTGATGGTCGAGGTGTTCGTGCCCGGGGAGGCCCCGCTCCAGGTCGTGCCCGCCGAGTTCGACAAGAAGGGCACCCTGATCACCGCGGGTCCGGCGTTCGACTTTCACCCCGCGCGGAACGCCGTGCAGATCATCAACTACCTCCCCGAGCCCCTGGCCACCGTGCGGGTGACCTACGACGACCGGCGGCTGCTCGTGCAGTGAGCGCTCAGGTGGTCGGGGTGGGCTCGAACGCCTCGCCCTGCGCCTTGCGCACGTCGGTATCGACGCGCCCGTCCACGAGGCCCACCAGCCGCCGCGCGTACTTCATGACCCGCGGGTCGTGGGTGGAGAACACGAACGTGACGCCGTGCTCCGCGTTCAGCTGGGCCATGATCGTGAGCAGCCTCTCCGAGGTCGTCGAGTCCACGTTCGCCGTGGGCTCGTCCGCCAACACCACCGCCGAATTCGACGCGATCGCCCGCGCGATGCTCACCCGCTGCTGCTGCCCCCCCGAGAGCTGGTGCGGCCGCCGGTGCTCCATGCCCTTCAGCCCCACGTCGTCGAGCAGCTTCATCACCCGCGGCTCCCGCTCCTCGCGGGGCACGCCCTGCAGCGCGAGCACCGCCTCCGCGTTCTCGTAGGCCGTCAGCTCGGGGATCAGGTTGTAGGCCTGGAACACGAAGCCGATCCGGTCGCGGCGCAGCGCCGAGAGCTCCCGCCGCCCGAGCCCGCCCAGATCCCGGCCCTCGAGCCACACCGTGCCCGACGTAGGCTTGTCGAGCGCCCCGATCAGGTTCAGCGCGGTAGTCTTTCCCGAGCCCGACGGGCCCCACAGCGCGACGAACTCGCCGCGGTCGACGACGAGATCCAGCCCCCGCAGGGCGTGCGTCTCGAGCTCCCCCTGGCGATAGACCTTGGTGACCTCGGAGAACTCGACGATCGGCGTGCCTTGCTTGCTCATGTCGGCCTCTCCTACACCAGGTTGATGGACTGCACGGGATCCACGCGGCCCGCCCGCCACGCCGGGTAGATGCCCGCGAGCATGGTCGCGGCTACGATGGCGACAGCGATGGCGACGGCGTTCTCGGGGAAGATCCCGATCCGCAGGATCGGATCCATCCCGACCCCGCCGGTGTCGATGTTCCCGCCCTGCTGGGCGTAGATTTGGGTCATGTCGATGCCGGTGCCGTGCAGGTACCAGTACGGCAGCGCGGTGACCGCCACCGCGCCGATCAGGCCCAGCCCGGCGAGGAACGCGCTCTCGAGCATCACCAGGCCGAACAGCTGGCGCGCGGAGTACCCGATCGCGAGCATGATCCCGAACTCCCGGGTGCGCTCGAGCACGCTCATGAAGATGGTGTTGAAGATCCCGGCGGCGACGAGCACGCCGATGACGATCTCGAACACGCGGCCTCCCCCGATCTTCATCGCGACGAAGGCCTTGATCTCGGGCTGCAGCTCGTCCCAGGTGAGCACCGCCGCCTCGGGGCCGATCACGTCGTCGATGCGCTCGGCGACGCGCAGGGCATGGCGCCCGTGGTCCAGGAAGATGGCCACCTGCGTGGTCTCGTGCGGGTCGTAGCCGATGACCTTCCGCACGGTGTCGATGGGGACGAGCACGAGCGCCGCGTCGGTGCTCGCCGCGCCCGTTCGGACGACGCCGGTCAGCCGCTCCATGCCGGTCACGATCTCCCCCGACCGATCGCTGAGCGTGAACACGACCTTGTCGCCCAGGTCGGCCCCGAGGTTCCGGGCGAGGATCTCGCCGAGGATGATCCCGTCGTCGTCGGGGGCGGTGAACCGCTCCCCGGCCACCAGCGTCTCGGTGAGCTCCATGGTCTCCGGCGTCTCGCGGACCGGGTCGTAGGCGATGAAGAAGGCGCCGTACGCGTCGCGGGCGGTCGACAGCATGGCCTGGCCCGACGTCCGGTCCACGACGTGGGCGACCTCCCGGTCGCTCTGCACGAGCGCCCGCTTCTCGTCGGTCTTGGTGACGGTGCGCGTGAGGGTGGGGGAGTCGCGGTACTCCGGGTGCTGGATCGTCACGTGCCCCGCGCCGAGCTTGGCGGCGTTGTCGACGAAGTCCGCGAAGGACTGATCCTGCATGGCGGTCATGAGGACGGCGAGGAAGCCCCCGAAGGCGACCGACACGAGGGTGAGGATGGTGCGGCGGCGCTGCCGCCAGAGGTTGCGCCACACCATGGAGACGAGCTTGGGTTGCGCCACGGGTTCTCCTACTGGTGATGCATGGCCTCAACGGGGCTGATGAAGGCCGCGCGCATCGCGGGGATCAGCACCGCCACGAAGACGATGAAGAAGAGCATGAGGATCGGGACCTGGGCGGTCTCGAGGGCGAAGTGGGCGCGCCACACGGGCGGCATGGTCATGCCCGCCATCTGCACCCCGCCGAGCGCGCCCACGTTGACGCCGTAGACGGTGAGGTACCACGCGAAGGGCAGCGCCACGACGACGCCGATGGCGGTGGCCACGACGGCCTGGAGCATGCCTTCGGCGACCATCATGGACAGCACGGCGAGCGGCCCGTAGCCGATGGCCTTGAGCACGCCGAACTCTCGAATCCGCTCGAAGACCGCCATGAGCATGGCGTTGAGGATCAGGATCGCCACGGCGACGTAGACGATGAAGTAGACGACCACGATCACGTTGGCGACGCTGTCGATGTACTGGGCGAGGAAGGGGTTGACCTCCTTCCAGCTCATGACGTCCACGGGGGCCTCGTCGTTGGCGAAGGGCGCGGCGAGGCGGGCGACCTCGGCGGTCGCGTCGGCGAGCTCGACGTCGCGGGGCTTGCGCACGAAGATCTTGTGGGCCCCCTCGGGCAGCACCAGCAGCTCTCGGAAGGTGGCCTCGGGCATCAGGATGGCGGAGCGGTCGAGGCCGGAGGCGACCGACATCAGGATCCCGCGCACGAGGAACAGGTCGTTGGCCAGGCTGCCGTCGGTGGCCTGGGAGAGCACGACGAGCTCCGAGCCGAGGCCCAGGCCGAGGCTGCGGGCGAGCCCCCGGCCGACGACGACGCCCTTGGGATCTTCGTCGGACAGCCAGGCGCCCTCCGCGATGGCGAGGTGCAGGTCCATGGCCTCGCGTCCTGCTCGGGGTGTACGCCGACGAACTGGGCGCCGGCGGACAGCTCGCCCGACGCGGACAGCCCGCCGCCGAAGAGCGGGGGGGCGGCGGGGTAGCCGGCGGCCTCCAGGTCGGCGAGGAGTTGGTCGTGGTCGGGCACGACGTCGTAGACCGACGGGCGGGTGAGGTACCCCTCGTGGAACACCTGAACCTCGCCGAGCTCGAAGGCGGTGGCGTCTTCCTCCATTCCGAACACGAGCCCGGTGACCATGCCCGAGTACAGCAGCTCGACGACGAGCGCGAGGGTCATGGCGGCGATGGTGCTCGCGGAGCGGCGGGAGTTCCGCCACACGTTGCGCCACGCCATCTTGAGGATGTTCACGAAGGTCCTCCGGAGCGTTCGGCGCGTGTGCATAGTACGTGCCGCGCGGGGAGGTGCCATGCGGACGGTGGTGTACGTGCACGGCCTGCAGGGGAGCCCGACGGGGGGCAAGGCGACGACGCTGCGCGCGTCCGGCCTCGACGTACGGGCGCCGGACGGGCGAGGCCAGGTGCTCGCACCGCGCGTGGAGCGGTTGCTTCAGGTCTTGCGCGAGGTCTCGCCGGGAGTGGTGCTGGTGGGCTCGAGCTACGGAGGCCTGGCGAGCCTGGCGGCGCTGGCGCACCCGTCGGTCGACGCCGACGTGGTGGCGGCCCTCGTGCTGTTGGCGCCGGCGCTGCATCACGCGGAGCCGCCGGTTGCCGATCCGGCGGCGCTCCGGGTGCCGGCGGGCCTCCCGGCGGTGGTGATCCACGGCCGGCAGGACGCGGTGGTGCCGATCGACGTGAGCCGCGGGTTGGTGGCCCGCTGCCCGCACGTGCGGCTGGTGGAGGTCGACGACGATCACCGCCTGTCGCGCTCGCTGGACGTGATGGTGGCGGAGGTCCGGTCGCTGGCCGCCGAGGGCTGAAGGAATGGGTGAGGGGTGCGCGGACGTGCGCGACTCGGTGGGCGAGATGGTACACGCCGCCCGACTGGACGGACACAGGTCCGGGGATGGCAGATTCGCCCCCGACTCGTGTCCGGCTGGCGCACACCACCTGAGAGATGGGCCGCCATCCCGCGACCGATGTCCGCCAGGCGGACACGACCCCGCGGATGGATCCGCGTCCCTGGACTGCCGTCCGCCGGCGGGTCAGCCCGCGCGCTCCAGCGCCAGCCGGAGGCGTACGGCGCGCTCGTGATCGGCCGCGGCGTGCCCGGCCAGCCGGCGTACGCTGCGCGTATGGCAGCCCAGGGCGGCGGCGATCGTCGTCGTGGGGAAGCCGGCGTCGATCGCGAGCTTCGCGGCCGCTCGACGCGCGGCCACCGCGGCCGGGGCGTGCCCCTGCAGCGGGGTCGCGAACACCCGGGCGGCGGCCTGGGCCAATCCCGTGAGCGGTACTCCGGCCACGTGGTGCAGCGGCGCCAGGTGGGGGCAGCCCACGATCTGGGCCACCCGGGCAGGGCTCCAGCGGGGCAGCCAGCCAAACAGGCAGCGCGCGTCGTACCCGTGTACGAGGCGCGCGCCCGCCAGGTCCTGAAAGCAGGATCCGAGCCACGTGCTCGGCGGACACGCGAGCCCGTGGTGCTCGCTCTGGAGGAGCAGGTACTTCACCAGCGTCTCGAGGTGGCGGCGGTCGCGCACCGGGCGAGAATGCGCAGGAGCTAGCGCCGAGGGGCAGACCAAGCACAGGGCGCGCTGCAGGCCGCTCACCGCGTAGCCGACCTGCTCGCCGGCGAGGACGAGGTGCAGGTGGTCGTCCACCACGCAGAAAAGCACGAGGCGCGCGCCCAGCACCCGCACCACCACGCGCACGAGCGCGAGGAGGCGGGCCTCGTCCGTGTACAGCGGGGCGCGCTCGCGCGTCGACAGGGTCACGTGCACCAGGTCCATGCCCCCGCATCACCGGCGCTCCGGCGCCCGACCACGGAACGGCGCGCGCGCTTCCGGTCGGAAGCCGCGGCGCCGGACACAGGTCCGGGGATGGCAGATTCGCCCCCGACTTGTGTCCGCCTGGCGCACACAACCTGGCACATGGGCCGCCATCCTTTGACCTATGTCCGCCAGGCAGACACAACCCCGGGGATGGATCCGCATCCCCGGGGTTGTGTCCGGCGGGCCGCGGCCCGGGCGCCCGCGGCCGCGGCGTTCCCGGCCCCCCGGCCCACGCGGCGCC
>CAYMSU010000320.1:0-7681 GCA_964393165.1 uncultured Enterobacteriaceae bacterium | reverse complement strand
GGAGCAGCGGTTCGACGGCGGCCGCGGGGGCAACGGCGGCAACGGCGGCCAGGGTGGCGCGGGCGGGGTCGGGGGCCCCGGCGGCGGCGCCTCGATCGGGATCCTGCTCGCCGACGTGGGCCGCTCGGTGATCGCCGACAACGAGGTGGCCTCGGGCCCGGGAGGCGCGGGCGGGGGCGGCAGCAGCGGCCAGCTGGGCGGCGACGCGACCGGGGGCAGCGGCGGCTCGGGGGGCCAGTCCGGCCCCATCCGCGACGGTGGGCGCGGCGGCGACGGCGGCGACGGCGCCCGCGGCGGCGAAGGCGGCCAGGGAGGCTCGGGCGGGGGCGGCCCCTCGATCGGGCTCCTGCTGGGCGCGGGGGCGGCTCCCGAGATCACCCGCAACAAGGTGGCGAGCGGCCCGGGCGGCGCCGGCGCCGACGGCCTGTCGGACGCCCGCGCGGGCGAGGGCGGCTACAGCTTCGCGGTGTTCGATCTCGTGGCCGACGACGAGGAGCCCACGTTTTCCGACAACGCGCTGGCACCGGGCAAGGGAGGCCCGGGCGGCGTGGATCTCTCGGGGCAGGCGGCCAGCGGCCTGGTGGGCGCGATCGGGATCCGGGGCGCGGCCGAGGCGAGCCCGTAGGGGCAGAGGGGCAGAGGGGCGGCCGACGGGGGCGGCGGTGCACCGCCCCCCCTCGGACCGTCGCGCAGCGCGGGCCGAGCGCCAGGCGCAGTGCCCCTCCTGTCTCCAAGACAGACGATCTCACCTGGCTCCACCAGCAAGCTGGCTCCGCTTGCGATTTCACTCCTCGAGGTGCTGTCTCTATGAAAGAGACAACCGCCCGGCACACCGCGGCCGTCGGCGGGGTCTCGTTCTTACCTGCATCCAGGAGTCCCCAGGGTTTCCGTCATCGCCCTCTTGCTCACGTCGAGTGCCACGGCCAACCCCCACAACGCGGTGTCCGTGCTCGTCGGGGCCTCGACCACGTTCGACGGGGATCCCGCGTCGGCCCGCGTGTCCGTGCGAGGAGACCTCGGGATCGTGCACAGCGACGTCGCCGGGCTGTCCGTGCTCGTGCCGGTCACCTTTGCCACGACCGGCGAGTCCGGGTTCGGGTTCTCGTCCCGCCAGAGCGCCGTCGAGATCCCCGTCGGGGTTCGCGGCACGCTGCTGCCCCACGATCCGATCCGGCCATACGCCGACCTCGGCGTGGGCCCGGCGATCGGCACGTCGCAGTTCAGCGGGTGGTTCCTCGACGGCTCGAGCACGAACGTCGCGTTCATGACGCGGGCGGCCCTCGGCCTCGAGCTCGGCCCGAACGACGGCCTGTCCTCGCTCTCGAGGTGGAACGCGAAGAAGTGGGGGAGGTGCTCGATGGCCTCGGTGTGCCCGGGGATGTCGGTCGCGTCAGCCACGAACAGCACGTCGACCAGCGGGTCGAGGGTCTGCACGAAGACCTCCTGGCCCCGCACGGCGGTTCCCGTAGCCCCTGCAGTGCCCGGGTCCTCCGTGGTCTTTGACGGGGTGTTGGACGTGGTGGTGGTGGTGCCCTCGCAGGCGACGAGGGGCAGCGCCAGCGCGACGAAACAACCAAGACGGAACACGGAACCTCCTGCTGCGCGCAGAACCTGCCCGATCGTTCGTGCGATCCGCAGCCCGAGTCCGTCAGGTGTAGGCGACCGCACGAAACCGCCTCGCCAGCACCGCGATCCAGGCGGCGGACACCCCGATCCCGGGCAGCACCATCCACTGCCACGACGCGCCCCCCTCGGCCGCGACCCACCAGATCTTGCAGGCCCAGTACGGCGGCATCAGCCCCGCCAGGTACTGCCACGGCTCGGGCACGAACCAGGCGACCACCGGCAGCAGCCCCGCCACGCCGGTGATCTTCAGGGCGGCGAACGCCTGGACCTTGTTGTCGGCGAGGGTCGCGAGCGCGAGCGCCATCACGATGCCCGTCGGCGCGCACAGGCCCGCGGCCACCGCCATCGGCCCGAGCGGCGGGATCCCACGGCCCACGATCAGCCCCTCCACGAAGGCGAGCACTGTGCCCGCCAGCACGATCAGGACGGACACGACCCCGAGGCTCACCCCCACGGGGGGCGGACAGACCAGCAGCGCCCGGATGGTGCGCTCCTCGCGCTGCTCGAGCAGCAGGAAGCCGCCGATCAGCCCGGTGAGCACCGACGCGTTGACCAGCACGAAGTAGCTGACCGCGACCGGCACGTAGGGTGCGACGTCGACCCCGCTGGAGGCGTACAGCTCGCCCTCGACCCAGGGGATCACCCAGCGCAGCGCGACCGCCACGAGGATGATGTAGGCGGCGCCGCCGGTCAGGAACTGATCCCGCAGCAGGCGCCGGAGATCGTTGCGCACGATCGCGGGAACCGAGCGAGCAAGGGACATGGCTCAACCCCAGGTGGAGGAGAAGCGGAGGTGCACGCGGAACCGCCGCGCGCAGAAGACGGCGGCCCCGAGCACCATCCCCGTGGACACGACGGCGGCGTAGGCCCACTGCCAGGGCGCGAGCGGCTCGAAGGCCCCCTGCAGCAGCAGCAGCGGCGCCTGGGTGGGGATGAGGTACCACAGCCAGCCCGGACCTACGCCGAGCAGCGACAGGAACGGCAGCTGGAGCACCATGGCGACGAGGGTGCCGACCGGGAGCAGGAACTGCGTGACCACCTCGTAGCCCGCGGCGATCCCGACCCCGACGAGGGTGTAGAAGACGCCGAGCACCGCCGCCCCGAGCAGGAGGAGCCCGAAGTCGGTGGGGACGCCGCGCGCCGCGATCAGGTACACGATGGCGCTCTCGACGATGGCGAACGCGGTGAGGGTGAGCGCCTTGGAGCCGACGTAGTCGCGGGTGCGGATGCCGGTGACGCGGAGCGCCTCGAGCGTGCGCTCGCCCTTCTCGAGCAACAGCATGGAGGCGCCGAACATGTACGTCGTGCCGCCGAGGCCGAGCAGGTAGAACGCGGCGAGGCCCCGGCCGACGTGCTCGGCGGGCACGAGGTAGCGGACCATCAGCCCGAGCACCACGGCCACGCCGATGCCGATGACGTAGAGCTGGTTCCTGGACTGCAGCCGCAGATCCTGCTGGAGGGTGGCGACGAAGCGGCTCATGTGAGGGCCTTCCCCGTGACCTGCACGAACACGTCCTCGAGGGTGGTCTCCTGGGAGTGCAGCGAGACGAGCGGCTCCTCCTTCAGAATGCGGAGGAACTCGGCGTTGCCCCCGATGCCCTCCATCGGGAAGCGCGCGCGGGTGGGGTCGGCCTCGTCGCCATGCGCGACGACGACCTCGCGCTTGCCGTACCGGCGCTTGAGGGCGTCGGGCGCGTCGCACTCGGCGAGCCTGCCGTCGACGATGAAGGCCACCCGGTCGCAGATCGCATCGGCGATCAGCATGTCGTGCGTGGTGAGCAGGGTGGTCACGCCCTGCTGCTGACGCTCGCGGATCAGATCCCGGACCTTGACCGCGTTGACGGGGTCGAGCCCCGCCGTGGGCTCGTCGAGGAACCACAGGCGGGGCTGGTTCAGCAGGCTGCGGGCGAGCGTGAGCCGGTTCTTCATGCCCTTCGAGAAGGCGGCCACGGGCTTGTCGATGTCGTCGACGAGGCCGACGAGCCCGAGCACCGCCTCCGGCTCGTCGGTCGGGCCATCGTACATCGCGCGGAAGAACTCCAGGTTCTCCCGGGCCGTGAGCTTGAGGTAGTGGTTCGGCAGCTCGAAGGACACGCCGATGTGGCCGTAGTACTCCCGCCCCCACTGCTGCAGTGGCCGGCCCATCACGTCGATGTCGCCCTGCCAGCCTCGCAGCAGGCCGATCATGAGGTTCTGGGTGGTGCTCTTGCCCGCCCCGCTCGGGCCGAGGAAGCCGAAGATCTCGCCCTCGCCGACGGTGAAGTCGAGGCCCTGTACGGCGGGGGCAGAAGCCCCCGCGTAGGCGAAGGTCAGGTCGTGCACGCGGATCACGAGGCACTCTCGAGTGAGGAGGGATCGGGGGCTGCCGCGCCATCGCGGAACAGCTGCAGGACGCCGGTCACGATCTCGCGCAGCACGGCATCGTCGAGCGTGCCGAGGAGCTCCGGGCGGGCGAGCATGTCCCGCACGGGGACCCCGAGGCGCCGGGCGAGGACGTCGAGCATGCCCTCGCCGAGCGCATGGGTGAGCAGGCCGAGGAGCACGGAGAGATCGACGTCGGCCCGGAGCTCGCCGCGCGCGACAGCGGCCCCGAGCAGCTCCTGAAAGTACTGGTCGGCCCGCACGCGGCCCTGCTCCGCGATGGCGGCGAGCTCCTCCTCCGCCTCGTGATCGCGGTGGAACCGCGCCCCCATGCGGGCGAGCGAAGGGTGCTCGGCGGCGAACCGCACCCCGCCGAGGAACATCGCCTCGAGCGTGTCCCACAGCGACGCCCCCGCGGGGGGAGTGGCCCGCCCGATGGCGGACAGCTTCTTCTCGGCCAGGTACTCGGTCATCAGCCACCCGTAGAGGTCGACCTTGCCGCTGAAGTACTGGTACATGCTGCCCTTGGAGACGCCGGCGGCCTCGACGATCCGGTCGAGGGTGGCCTGCCGGTAGGGGCGGGAGCCGAACTCCTCCACGGCGGCCTCGACGATTCGCTGCTGCTTGTCGGCGGGCAGGTTGTAGAACGTGGGCTTGGGCACGGACGCTCACCTGACTGGCCAGTCACTTGACTCGCCAGTCATATGGCTCGCCAGTCAGTCGGCGTCAAGACGAACGAGGGGCCCATGTCGTCCCTACGCCGATGGGGATGGCTGCCCTGAACCCGCTTCCGCTGCGCCGCGCGACCACCGTGGCGTCGATGCTCGCCCGCCTGCTGACACGGCGCGGCGATCCCGAGCACGTGGCCCGGGAGCTCGAGAACCTTGGGCCCACCTTCGTCAAGCTCGGCCAGGCGCTGGCCGCGCGACCGGATCTCCTCGGGGACGCGCACCGGAGCGCGCTGCGACGCCTCCACGACGACGTGCGGCCCCTGTCCCACGGCGAGGTCGTGCAGCTCCTCGAGGAGCACTGGGGGCGCGACGCGTCCGAGATCCTCGCCCAGCTCGACGAGGCGCCGCTCGGCGCCGCCTCGCTCGGCCAGGTCCACGCGGGGCGCCTGCGCGACGGCACGCCGGTCGCGGTGAAGGTCCAGCGACCAGGAGTCGCCGCTCAAGTCGAGACCGACCTGCAGCTGATGGCCCGGGCGGCGGAGGCGGGCCGTCGGCTGGACGCCCGGCTGGAGGTCGACCACGTCGTGGCCGCATTCTCGGAGACGATGCGGCGGGAGCTCGACTACCGCCTCGAGGCGGCCAACCTGGTGTGGTTCGGCGAGCACCTGGAGGAGCACGAGCACCTCGCGGTGCCCCGGCCGTACCTCGCGCACACCACCCGCCACGTGCTGGTCATGGAGCTGATGACGGGCTCGCCGCTGGCCATGGCGGATCTCCCGCCCGACGTGGGCCGCGTGCTCGCGGTGGACCTGTGCGAGGCCTTCGTGCGGCTGATGCTGGAGCACGGGCGCTTCCACGCGGATCCGCACCTCGGCAACCTGCTGGTGCGCGGGAAGACGCTCCAGCTGCTGGACTTCGGGCAGGTCGACCTGCTGGACGCGGACACCCGCCGCGGGGTCGTCGAGATGCTGCTCGGGGTGGTCGATCTCGAGGCCACGGTGGCGGCGGGGGCGCTCGCGGGGATGTGTGCGGAGCGCCCGGACGCGAACCCCGAAGCGCTTCGCCAGGAGGTGGCGGCCACGATCACGCGCGTCCAGATGGAGATGGGCACGAAGCTGGATCTGGGCCGCACGGTGTTCGAGCTTCTCAGCGCCGCGACGACGCACGGCTACCGGCCGCCGGCGGCCCTGGCGGGCCCCGCGAAGATGCTGTGCATGCTGGACGAGCTTGCGCTCACGCTGCACCCCTCGCTGGATCCGATGGCGGTGGTGCGCCGCCAGGCGAGCGGACTGGTGCTGCACCAGCTCGAGGACGAGGTGACGCCGCGCGCGGTGCTCCGGCGGGCGCTGCAGGCGCGGGATCTGGCGTCCCGGCTTCCCCGGAAGGCGGCGCAGCTCCTCGATCACCTCGCCGACGGCACCCTGCGGGTGAACGTGGGCGGCCAGGTCGAGCAGCGGGTGCTCACGGCGTCGGAGAAGATCGCGAACCGCATCGCGATCAGCGTGGTGATCGCGGCGATGGTGATCGCGTCGGCGCAGTTCGCGAGCGTGGGACCGGCGCTGTGGCTCGGGCTGTCCCCGGTGTCGCTGGCGCTCCTGGCGGGGGCGGCCCTGCTGGCGCTGGCGGTGGCGGCGACGTCGCTGTTCTCGGACCTGTGGTCGACCCGGCGCTGACCCGGGCGCGCGGTCAGCCGTAGTAGGTGCCGCAGGTCGGGCAGTGCTGCCGCGCGTCGTGGTTCCGCAACCGGATCCCGTCGACGTGGGTGACCGCGAAGTCCTGTATGAACGCGTAGTACTCTTGGCGGTTGTTGACGTTGATCTGACGGTCCTTCATCCGCTAGACCACTTCCGCACCGTACTCGTCCCAGCCCCAGCAGTTCGGACAGACTCCGTCGGGCACGGCCGACCCCTGCTCGGCGACAGGGCGCCGGAAGTACGCGGCCAGGGACTCGAGCCGGGACGCCGAGGCGCCGCACGATGTCCAGCTGATGCGCAGGGACCGGGCCGAGCGACGGTGCCTCGGCGGTGAGCACGACCTCCACGCGCGCGCCCCAGCCGTGCAGCCGCCGCGCCGCCACCAAGGCCCCGCCCCCGTTCCCGCCGGAGCCCGCGAGCACCAGGACGCGCGCCGGGCGCAGTCGTTCGCCGAGGAACCGCTCGACGGCCACGCGTGCGAGCGCCCGCCCTGCGTTCTCCATCATCTGGACGAGCTCGATCCGGTAGACCTCGATCATCAGTCGGTCGACCTCCACCATCTGCGGCGTGGTCAGCCAGGGCAGGTCGACCTCAGACGCATCGCCGGCGCGCGTGTGGAGCCGACAGCGCGTCGACGAGGCGCGAACCTCGGTGATGTCGAGGACCGGGAACGGCATGGGCGCGCTCAGTCGTAGCGGCTGGTCAGGGTGAGGGCGAACCGCTCGAGTGTGCCGACATCCTTGGGCTCGAAGTCGACCACCCGCAGCCGCCAGGTTCCGTTCACCGACTCGTCGCCGGGGAACCCGCTCACCGGACCGTCGACGATCACGTCGTCGGTGCCTTCGCCGGTGCGGTCGTGGAGCACGGAGACCGTGCCGGAGGGGTTCTCGAGCGTGACCCGCAGGTCGCCCTGCCACGAGTGGCGGATCTCGAGGTCGACGACCACGTCGGTGGACACGCTGGCCAGCCCGTCGACCTCGAGATCGACGTCGAGGCCGGCTTCGTCAGCGTCGGGGATGGTGGCGGGGCCTCCCTGCCACGTGAACGTGCCCCGCATCCACGCGGGGTTGCACAGCCCGTAGCCGGCCGTCGCGCCGGCGCAGACGAGCCCCTCGGCACAGTCGAGGTCCTGCTCGCAGGGCTCTCCCTCGCCCGCACCGCCGACGCTCCCGCCCTCGGGAAGCCAGGCCTCGAGGGCGCTGGCGCGGAACCCGTCGGCGGTGATCGAGCCGTCGCTCACGAAGTCGAGCCGGATCTCGGGCCCCTCGACCCAGGGCGTCGTGAACGGCCCGAGCTTCGCGTCCCGGAGGTCCTGGGCGGTGAAGTCCT
>CAYMSU010000319.1:7237-7686 GCA_964393165.1 uncultured Enterobacteriaceae bacterium | reverse complement strand
GGAGACCTCCGCTTCGAGGGCGTGACGGACGAGGCCGGGGTGGGCGGGCGGCCGGGGTGGTCCAACGGGGTCACGATGGTCGACGTCGACGCCGACGGCGATCTCGACCTGTACGTGGCGCGGGCGGGCCGCGTGGCGCCGGCGCTGCGGGCCAACGAGCTGTTCGTCAACGACGGCACGGGGGGGTTCACCGAGGAGGCCGAGGCGCGCGGCCTCGCCGACACCGGCTATTCGACCCACGCCGCGTTCCTCGACTACGACCGCGACGGCGACCTCGACGCGTACGTCCTCAACCACCCGATCGACCCGTTCTCGGAGGGCGGCGACCTCGCCGCGACGGTCGAGCAGCGCGACCCCGACGCAGGGGACCGGCTGTACCGCAACGACGGGGGGCGCTTCGTCGACGTGAGCGAGGCGGCCGGCTTCTGGTGACGGCGTTGTTGAATATG
>CAYMSU010000319.1:0-7227 GCA_964393165.1 uncultured Enterobacteriaceae bacterium | reverse complement strand
CGGCTACGGGCTGTCGGTGGCCGTCGGCGACGTAAACGACGACGGCTGGCCCGATCTGTACGTGGCCAACGACTTCATGGAGCGCGACTACCTGTACGTCAACCAGGGCGACGGGACCTTCGCCGACGACCTGAAGCACGCGATGCCGCACATCTCGCAGTTCTCGATGGGCTCGGACATCGCCGACCTCGACCACGACGGGCACCTCGACGTGCTCGTGGCGGACATGGCGGCCCCCGAGAACTACCGCCAGAAGACGATGATGAAGAGCATGAACGTGCCGCGCTTCCGCATGCAGGTCCGGCTCGGCTTCCACTACCAGTACAGCTTCAATGCGCTGCATCGGAACAACGGCGACGGCACGTTCAGCGACATCGCCCAGCTCGCGGGCATCGCCCGGACGGACTGGAGCTGGGCAGCCCTCGCCTTCGATCAAGACAACGACGGGTATCGCGACATCTACGTGACCAACGGGCGGAGCCGGGAGTCGAGCAACGTCGACTTCGTGAAGAAGCTCGGCGTCGAGGCGAAGAAGGGGCCCCTGAAGCGCGACACGGTCCTCGCGCTGCTGGCCCAGATGCCCGAGGGGGGCATCGCGAACAAGGCCTTCCGCAACCGCGGCGACCTCACCTTCGAGGACGTGAGCGAGCCCTCCGGCCTGGGGTTCGTGGGCGCGTCGCAGGGCGCCGCCTACGGCGATCTCGACGGGGATGGCGACCTCGACCTCGTCGTGAACCACACGAACGCGCCGGCCCACGTCTACGAGAACGCCCTCGCCGAGGGCGCTCACCACCTGACCGTGCGCTTCGAGGGGATGCCCGGCAACCCGCTCGGGCTCGGCGCCCGGGTGGCCATCGAGGGCGCCGGGGTCGCGGAGCACTACCTGTCGCGCGGGTACCTGTCGTCGGTCGCGCCCGGGCTGCACTTCGGGCTCGGACCGGCCACCGAGGTGGCGGATCTCACCGTCACCTGGCCCGACGGGCGCCGGCAGGTGCTCCGCGACGTGCCCGCCGACACCCCGCTCACCGTGCGCTACGCGGACGCGGGGCCGCCCCTGCCGCCGTCGCCGCCCTCGCCCACCCTGCTCGAGGACGTCACCGAGCGCTCGGGGCTGTCGTTCACCCACCAGGAGAACGCGTTCGACGATCTCGCCCGCGAGATCCTGCTCCCCTACGAGACGTCCAAGCTCGGCCCCGCCCTCGCCGTCGGCGACGTCCAGGGCAACGGGCTCGACGACGTCTA
This sequence comes from uncultured Enterobacteriaceae bacterium, assembly GCA_964393165.1. Lineage (GTDB taxonomy): Bacteria > Myxococcota_A > UBA796 > UBA796 > DRPG01. The sequence goes on along the minus strand of CAYMSU010000319.1, from coordinate 5,985 downwards.
CGTCGGTGGCGCCCGGGGGCAAGGGGGCGCGCTGTTCGTGCAGCAGGGCAGCGGGCGCTTCGTGCGCCAGCCCGGTCCGTGGAGCGCGCACGCCGACCGGGAGGACGTCGCGGCCGCCTTTGTCGACGTCGACGGCGACGGGGACCTCGACCTCTACGTGGGCAGCGGCGGCAACGAGCCCGCGCAAGACGCGCCGGACCTGGGGGATCGGCTGTACGTGAACGACGCGGGGACCTACCGCGACGCCAGCGACCAGCTGCCTCCGCTGCGGATCAGCACCGGGGTGGTGGCGCCCGGCGACGTCGACGGCGACGGCGACGCGGATCTGTTCGTGGGCGGCCGGCTGGTGCCCGGCGAGTACCCGTCGCCGCCGCGGAGCGCGCTGCTCGTCAACGACGGCGGCCGGTTCACCGACGCGACGGCGTCCCGGGCCCCGGATCTCGCGCAGCCGGGCATGGTGACCGACGCGCGGTTCACGGACCTCGACGGCGACGGTGACGCGGACCTGGTGTTCGCGGGCGAGTGGATGGCGGTCACGGTCGCGACGAACCACGAGGGCACGCTGTCGGCCGAGCCGATCGCGGGCTCCGAGGGCTGGTGGCGCAGCGTGGTCCCGCTGGGCGAGCTCGGCGGGCGCGGCCCGTGGTTGCTCGCGGGCAACGTGGGCCTGAACCTGAAGTTCCGGGCCACCCCGGAGGCGCCGTTCGGCGTCTACGCCAACGACTTCGACGGCAGCGGCTCGCTCGACATCGTCCTGTCGTACCAGCAGGACGGCACGCAGTTCCCGGTCCGCGGCCGGGAGTGCTCGTCGCAGCAGATGCCGTTCATCGCCGAGAAGTTCGAGACCTACGACGACTACGGCAAGGCCACCCTGTCCGACGTCTACGGGGAGGGGCTCGACGAGGCGCTGCACCTGCAGGCGCGCACGTTCGCGAGCAGCCTGCTGGTGCGCGAGGGGGAGGGCTGGAGCCGCCGCGCGCTGCCGAACCTCGCGCAGATCGGGGCGATCCAGGGTGCGATCCCGCACGACGTGAACGGCGACGGTCAGCTCGACCTGATCGTGGCCGGCAACCTCGAGAAGACGGAGGTGGAGACGCCCCGGCTCGACGGGGGCACGGGGCTCGTGCTGCTGGGCGACGGGGAGGGCGGCTTCTCTGCCGTGCCGGTGCCCGAGGCGGGGTTCTCGGCGCGAGGCGACGTGAAGCGCCTGGCGAAGGTCCGGCTGGCGAACGGCGGGGTCGGCGTGGTGGTGGCCCGCAACGACGGCCCGGTGTCGCTGTTCGTGGTGCGCGGCGGGTAGGCGATCCCGCGAGGCCCCGCGCTCGGCCCGGGGGGCGCGCCCCTTTCGTTTCCGCAGGCACCGTGGCAGGGTTCGCCTGGCAGGAGGTTGGCCATGCGTGGGATGCGCGGGATGCGTGGGATGGACGGCCATCCTCGACAACTGCTTCGGGGAGCCCCCCGGCTGTGGCGGCGTCAGAACGACAGCCCGCCCGGGTTCAGCGACACCCGCACGTACGGCCGCGGCCGGCGATCCACCGTCGGGATGATCCCGTCGTCGATCGCCCGATGGATCAGCCGGTTCTGGACCAGATCCCGGATCCCCTCGGCATCCACGCCGATGCAGGCCGACAGCGCCTCCACGTGCACCGCGAGGCACGCGATCCCGTGGGAGAACCCCGCGCCCCGGGCCTCCGACAGGTCGTAGACGTCGCCATACTGCAGCGGATCGTCTCGGCGCGCCGCCCGCACCGCCCGCGTCGACGCCGTCCAGAACTTCACCTCGCCCCCGATCCCCCAGTCCACCGGGCCGTGCACCCGCAGGACCAGCTCGCCCGCCCCCGTGCGGAACTCGTCCGAGCCGATCGGCGAGAGGAAGAAGTCGTTCTCGACGCGCAGCCACGCCGTCCACGGACCCCGATCCCACGCCAGCCGGAGCGCGGCCGAGGGCTGCGACGTGCCCCGGGTGTCGACGTAGGCGATCGGCGCGTACGACACCGCGAGCTCGCCGTAGCCGAGCTGCAGCGGGAGCACCGCCGCGCCCCCCAGCCGGGGCCCGGGGAGGCCGAAGTCTCGGGTGAAGGCATACGCGCTCGCCTGCAGGCCGAGCCCCAGGCGCCCCCGCCCCCGCGACCACTCCGTGCCCACGCGGGCGTGCACCCCCACGCGGCTCGCCGGGAACCCCGCGTCGAGCGTGGGCGCCACCACGATCGAGGTCGACGGCACCTTCGCGAACGCCATCCAGACCACCGGCGACACCCGTGCCCCCCGACGCCGGACCCATGGCGAGTGGCGCGTGGGCGTGCCACTATGTCGGCCGATGCGCTCCTGCATGGCCGCTGCTGCTCTTGGCTGGAGCCTCGTCGCGTGCGGGGCCGGCGACCCCTACGTGTCGCTCGACCGCGAGGGCGAGGCCGTGCGGCGATCGTGGGTGCTCCGCGGGCTGCCCCCGTCCGAGGCCGAGCTCGACCGCGTGCGCGACGATCCCCAGGCGCTCGACGCGCTGACCGACGCCTGGCTCGACTCGCCGCAGTTCGGCGAGGTCGTCAAGGACATGCACGCCGAGTGGCTGCTCGTCCGCGCCGACACCATCGACCCGCTGCCCTCGATGGGCCCGATGCTCGGCACGCCGCTGGCCACCCTCGCCAACTCCCCCGCCGAGGCGCCGCTCGAGCTGGTCCGCCACATCGTCGAGGAGGATCTGCCGTACACCGAGGTCGTGCAGGCCACGTTCATGCTGACTGACCCGGTCGTCGCGAAGATCTACGGCCTGCCCTACGATCCCGAGGGGCCGCGCTGGCAGCGGTCCCACTGGCAGGACGGCCGGATCCACGCCGGGCTGCTGTCGTCCACCGAGCTGTGGCGCCGCCACGAGTCCGCCGGCTCGAGCTTCCACCGCCTGCGCGCGGATCTCGTCGCCACCGCGTTCCTGTGCGAGAGCTTCTCGGGCCGCGACGTGGTGCCCGAGGGCGGCGTGTCGATCAGCGACGAGTTCGAGGTGGCCGAGGCCGTGCGGACCGATCCGGCGTGCATCAGCTGCCACCAGACGCTCGACCCGCTCGCCGCGTTCTTCTGGGGGTTCAAGAAGCAGCTGCGCAAGGGCACCGTGCGCACTGGCTATCAGAACGACTGCTCCCCGGTGCCGTCCGACGATCCGCTCATCCCCTACGCCTGGGGCGACTACTGCTACCCCCTGCAGCCCTACGCGACGGAAGACGAGGACTGGTGGGCCTACTGGGATCTGCCGGCGCCGGCCTACTACGGGCAACGGGGTGACACGCTGGCCGACCTCGGCGCGTTCATCGCTGAGGATCCGCGCTTTCACCAGTGCACCGCCCGCCGGTTCTACGGGTGGATGACGCAGTCGGATCCGCTCGAGGTCCCGCTTGAGCTGGTCACCCACCTGCAGGAGGTGTTCGTCGACCACGGCTTCTCGGCCAAGGCCCTGGCGCGCGCGATCGTCGAGTCCCCCTCGTTCTCTGGGATCGGGGAGCGCGGGGCGCCGGGGGTGCCCGCCGCGGGCCTGCAGGTCGTGCGCCCCGAGCAGTACGCGCGCTGGATCGAGGCGCAGACCGGGTTCGCCTGGCGGGTGGAGCCCGACGGGCCCGCCTGCGGCGACCTCTACCCGGACGGGCAGCGCTGCTGGGGCGCCGTCGACCTCATGCGGTCCGACGTGTTCGGCTTCCGCTCGATGTTCGGGGGCATCAACGGCAACGACGTGAACGTGCCCGTGCACTCGCCCACGCCGGTCGGCGAGCTCGTGGCGCAGACGTTCGCGGCGGAGGCGGCGGCGTTCGCGGTCGACGGCGATCTCGGGCAGGCCGACCCCGGCGCGCGACGGTTCCTGCGGCAGGTCGACCCGCGCACGACCGACGAGGCCGCCGTGCGCGACCAGATCGCGGCCTGGGGCCCCGCGCTGTGGGGCCGGTCGCTGCGTCCGCGAGGGCCCGAGGTCGACGGGCTGTACGCGCTGTTCGCCCACCGGCGGGCGCGGGGAGCCGCGCGGGAGGCCTGGGCGCTCGTGCTCACGGCCATGCTGACCGATCCGGAGGCGATGTTCTACTGATGGCTTCCCCGCTCACACGACGGAGTCTGCTCGCAGGCGCGGGGGCCGGCGCGGTCCTGGGATCGGCCGCGCTCGCCAGCGCCCGGGGTCGCCCGCCTCGGCGGCTGGTCGTCGTCTTCGCGAACGGCGGGTGGGACGTCAGCTTCGTGATGGACCCCAAGCTCCACACCGACCTCACGGAGGGGCCCGAGCGCGACGAGGATCCGGACGAGCCGGCGGATCGCGAGGCGCTGCGCACGTTCGGGGCGCTGCCGATCGCCGTCAACGACCACAAGCGGCCCGCGGTGACCGCCTTCTTCGAGCGGTTCGCGGCCCGCACCGCGATCGTGAACGGCGTGTGGATGGGCTCGATCGCCCATCGGGGCGCCCGCGCGCGCGTCCTCACCGGCCGCAACACGGAGGCCGCGGCGGCGTGGGCGACGATCGTGGGGGCGCGCTGGGGTGCGGATCGGCCGCTCGGCTCCATCGACCTGTCGATCGGGACCTACGCGGGCAAGCTGGCGGCGAGCATGGGGCAGGTCGGCAAGTCCGGCCAGATCCGGGAGCTGCTGCAGGAGGGCGCCTCGTTCCCGGCGCCCGCCGGCGCGCCGTACACGCTGCCCCAGTTCCGGCCCGACGCCTCGGATCGGGCCGAGCTCACCGCGTACCTGCAGGCCCGCACCACCGCGTTCGCGCAGGGGCGAGCGGGCCGGGCCCGCAACGCGGAGCTGCTCGAGGCGCGGCAGGAGGCGCTGCGGCGGGCCGCCCGGCTGCGCCGCGACGGCGCCGACATCCTCGGCACGCTCAAGCTCGGCACCTCGCCGTCGCTGCCGAAGCAGGTCGGCGTGGCGGTCGACCTGCTCGAGGCGGATCTGTGCCGGGCGATCACGCTGGGGCCGCACCTGCAGTGGGACACCCACGACGACAACAGCCACCAGCACGGCTTCTTCGAGACGCTGTTCCGCGAGGTCGGTCACCTCGTGTTCGACCTCGAGCGGCGGGGGCTGCTCGACGACACCCTCGTGGTCGTCACGTCGGAGTTCACGCGCACCCCGCGGTACAACTCCACCGGCGGCAAGGACCACTGGCCGCACGCGAGCTGCCTGATGATCGGCGCCAACGTGGTGGGCAACCGGGTCTACGGCGCCACCGACGATCGGATCGAGAGCCTGCCCGTCGACTTCGCCACCGGGGAGCCGGATCCGCGGGGCCGGCTGAACAAGTACGACAACCTCGCGGCCGGGATCCTCGCCGCGTTCGACGTGGATCCGGAGGAGTGGCTGCCGGGCGCGCAGCCGTTCACCGCATGCTTCGGCTGATCGCCGCGCTCGCCCTGGCCTGCGGCGGCGAGCCTGCGCTCGAGGCCCCCGATCCGTGCACGCGACAGGCCTGGGACGCGGTGGTGCGCCCACCACCTGGTGCACCGGCTGCCACGCCGAGGCCGTGCAGGGCGCGGCCCGCCAGGGGGCCCCGCCGGACATGGACTTCGACGGCTACGCGAGGGCCGCGCGGTGGGCGCCGGCGATCGCCAGCGCGGTGGCGCCGCCCGCGCGGCGCATGCCCCCGCTCGGCGGCCTCACCGACGTCGAGCGCGACTACCTGCAGGCGTGGGCGGCGTGCGGCGCACCGGGGGCCGCCGAGGCGCCGCGGGCGTGCGCCGATCCGTCCCCGGTGGAGGCCCCGGCCACCGATCCGGACTGCGCGCAGGGCGACCGCGCGTTCGGGAGCGACCTCACGCTCACCGGCGATCCGTCCCGCACCCCGGAGCCCGATCCCGAGCTCGCCTGCGTGTGCAGCGTGGCCGGGGATCTCCGGATCGAGGCCGGGGTGCAGCAGGTGGCCCTGCCCGAGCTCGCCGCCGTGCAGGGCGCGGTCGTGGTCGGCGGCGCGGCGCTGTCCGCCCTCCAGTTGCCGCGCCTCGTCGACGTCGGCGGGGCGTTCTC
>CAYMSU010000318.1:0-7749 GCA_964393165.1 uncultured Enterobacteriaceae bacterium | reverse complement strand
GGGCACGACGAGGCCGTTCTCGCCGTGCACGACGGTCTCGCGACAGCCCGGCACGTCGGTCGTGATCACCGCGCGGCCGGTGGACAGCGCCTCGAGCACCGAGCGGGGGGTCCCCTCCCGGTACGACGGGAGCACCATCACGGTGCTGTCGCGGAGGTAGGGCCTCACGTCGTCGGTCACCCCGAGGTACTCGATGGTCCCGTCGGCCTGCAGGTCGTCGACGTCCGCGCGGGAGAGCGAGCTCGGGTTGTCGTCGAGGGGCCCGAGCATGCGGAAGCGCACGTTGGGATACCGCCGGTGGAGCTGCCGCGCGGCCTCGACGTACTCGAACACGCCCTTGTCCTTGAGGAGCCGGCCCACGAACAGGAACGTGGGAGGCCCCGCGTGCGGGGGAGCGAGCGGGAACGCGTCGATGTCGACGCCCGAGCCGTACACGCGCACACAGCGCTGGCCCGGATCGAGGATGCCGGCCTCGATGAGGTCGTTTCGGTCGTCGGGGTTCTGCACGAACACCGTCGACGCTCGGGACAGCGACGCGCGGTAGAGCCGCTGCGCGATGGTCTGGACGATCTGCTGGCGCAGGGTCCCGTCGGGCAGGAAGACGTAGCCGAGCCCGGTGATGACGGGGTAGCGATGGGCCACGCCGGCGGCCCATGCCGCGAGCCCGCCGTAGATGACCGGCTTCGGGTTGTAGAGCAGCACGGCGTCGGGCTGCTCCCGGCGGAACAGCCGGGTGAGCGACAGCCAGGCGCGCAGGTCGGCGCCCACGCGGGTGCCCGCCCGCTCCATGGGCACCGACAGGTAGCGGGCCCCCATCGCGAGCAGCTCCTCGGGCGCGACCGGCTCGGGCGCGACCGCCACGACCTTGTGCCCGAGCGCGAGCAGCTCCTCGATGAGCTTGCCCCGAAACCTCACGAGGTTGGGCGCCCACCCTGACACGACCACGACTTTGGCCAACTGCGCCTCCTTTCCAGGAGGGCCATCGGTCAGGCAGGCGCGGAGTTGAGACCGAGACCGGGGTGGGCCTCGACGGTCTTGCGCAGCCCCTCGGCCACCGGCGTCGGCACGAGGCCGAGCGCCTCCCGCAGGCGGGTGACGTCGAGGGGCGCGAACCCGGGCGCGGGATCCGCGGACGGCGGCTCGACGACGAGCGCCTCGGGCCCGACCCCGAAGCGCGCACACAGGGTCTCGGCAAGCTCGCGGACGGAGGTGGTGCGGCCGCTCCCCACGTTGACGGGGCCGCGCAGGCGGACCCGCAGGGCGGCGAGGATCGCCGCGACGACATCGCCGACGTAGACGAGGTCGCTCGCGAAGCGCCCCCCGTCGGCGAGCCGCAGCGGCTGCCCGGCCCGCAGGCGCGTGAGGAAGGCGTGGACGACACCGCCCTTCATGCCGGGGCCGTAGATCGCCGACGGTCGGACGACGCAGCCCGGCACGCGGCCGGTCACGTCGAAGTGCGACGCCCACACGTCGGCCACGAGCTTGCTGCCGAGGTAGAAGCTGGCCCGCTGATCGGGGAACGTGGGGGCCTGCTCACCGACGGGGGCGCGATCGCCCGGGTGGGCGGACGACCGGTACAGGTTGCCGGTCGAGACCGAGACCGCGTGGGGCACGCCCGCGGCCTCGGCCGCCTCCAGCACCGCGAGGGTGCCGAGCGCGTTGACCTCCAGGCAGCGCGCGCCCTCGGCCGGATCCGCGTGGTCCGCGGGCACCCGCGCGGCGAGGTGCACGACCGCGTCGCAGCCGGCGAGCGCGGACGGGGGCAGCGCTGCGGGGGCCTCCCACGGGACGTCGGCGCCGGTGCGCCCGAGCGTGCGCACGCGGTGGCCGGCCGCCTGCAGGGCCCCGACCAGCGGCCGACCGACGAAGCCGGTCCCCCCGGTGAGGGCGACTACCACCGGCCGAGCGCGTCGGGCTGGACCACGGTCTCCGACCAGTGCCGGAGGATCACGACGGGGTCGATTTCCGGCTGCTCGAGGGGCTCGCCGTGGAGCACCCGCCGAAGGACCATGTCGACCTCGGGGAAGCCCGCGTGCCGCCGCAGCGGGGTGGTGCCCGAGAAGCGGGCGTTGATCTCGAAGACCTTGACGGTGTCCCCGTCGAGCCGGAACTGGAAGTTGGCCGGCCCGTAGGCGCCGAGCGCCTCCGCCATGCGGCGGACCTGCGCGTTGAGCGCCGGCCAGTGGTCGGCCCAGGCGCGGTAGGTGTTGCCGTCGCGCAGGTGGCGCCGCATCACGATGCTCGCCTCGCACCGCCCGTCGAAGGTCAGCGTGCCCGCGGTGTACTCGTCCTCCTCCGTGCCCACGTGCTCCTGGATCACCGGATTGCGCGCGAGGGTGAGCGCGTGGGCGAGCTGCTCGCGGTCGTGCACGACCGACACGCCGACGGATCGCGCCCCCACCCGGGGCTTGACCACGAGCGGGAACCCGACGCGCTCGAGGAGGGCCTCCTCGTCGCCGGGGAGCACCGAGTCGGGCGCGGCGAACCCGTGCTCGCGGAGGAAGTGCGCGGTGAGGTACTTGTCGTCGGCGATCTCCACGACCTGCGGGGAGCTCACCACGATCCGCGTGTCGAAGCGGGCCTCGAGCGCCTCCCGGTGGGCGGACAGCACCGCGAGCTCGACGTCGGTACCCACGAGCACCACGTCCGGACGCTCCTCGGCGAGGAGCCCCTCGAAGCGCGGGAGGTAGCCGGGGTCGCGGGCGAGGGGCACCGCGTAGCGCTTGGCGACCCAGTAGAGCCCCGCCGACAGCGGGCTCGGATCGACGGCGACGATCTCGGGGCGGAGCTCGGAGGCGAGCAGGGAGCGGAGGATGCCCTGCCCGAGCAGGGCGCCGGCGCCGGTGACCAGGACCTTCATGGGGACGACCTCGTTGCGTGGCGGGGAGCCATCGGCCGCCGCCCTGATCACTTTAGGAGGGAACCTCGCGTCGATCGATGCGTAGAGGGGTTCGTGGAACCGACCTCGGCCAGCCCGCTCTCCCCCGCCCTGCTCCGGCGCGCGACCGAGGGCGATCCCGCCGCGTGCCGGGCGATCGTCGAGGCGATCGGCCCGTGGCTGTTCGGGATGTGCCGCCGCCTGTGCCCCGACGTGCGGGTCGACGTCGACGGCCGCGCCCGGATCATCGTGGAACCCGCGCCGGGGGTCGTGCGTGAAGGAGGGCAGGACAACCCGGAGGAACCGATGGACGTGCGGATGGTGGGTGCGGCGCTGGGCGGCGTGGTGGTGACCGTGGGGGTGCTCTATGGTACAGCGCTGGTGCAGCGGCCAGGAGCGTCGCCCGCGGAGCTGGCCCCTGGCCACCCCGAGACGTTCGGCGGAGCGGGCGGTGCCGCGGCCTCCGCGGCCACCGCCCCGGCCCCCGCGGCTGCGCCAGGCGACAGGGCCGCGCTGCAAGGTCGGGTGGCCGCGCTCGAGGCGGAGCTGGCCGAGGCGAGGGCGGCGCTCGACGCCGAGCGCTTCACCGGGGAGCTCGTGCGCGGGCAGCTCACCCGGTTGCAGGGGGTGCCCTCCGAGTGGCCCGACCACGGCGTGCCCGAGCCGCTGCGGCCGGCGAACTTCGAGGCCTCGGTCCAGGAGCAGCTCGGCGCGCTCGAGGGGATCGCTCTCGACCGGGTGTCGTGCGAGGAGTACCCCTGCATCGCAGTCGTCCGGCACACGCAGCCCGTCGAGGGCGACCTGTCGGAGCACGACGACTGGGACGCGGGGGCGCAGGATGCGCTGCGATCCTGGCTCACGTCCGAGATCGGGACGACCTGTCCGTCACGCTGAACCGATCGCGGTTCCGTAGCGGGGACGTCGACCGCCAGTACATGATCTTCGCCGCCTACGACGCTCCCCGCGAGGGCCCCGTCGGCACGCGCACGGAGTTCCGCGTCGACGACCTCGTCGAGACCCTCGGCGCGGAGATCAAGGCGGCGGCCGGCGCGGAGTAGGGCGCCTACTCCTCGGCGACGTCGGTGTCGCGATCCTCGTAGGCGTCGTCCACGTCGCCGAGCGCCCGCTCCACGGGCGCGAAGTCGTCGTGGTCCTCGTTGTCTTCGTCCTCGTCGCTCGCCGGGTAGCCGTAGGCCGCGTAGCGGTAGCCATAGCCGTAGTAGTACTTGTAGGAGGTGCGCCGGCGGGCCAGGTCCACGGCGTTCACCACCACGCCGAGCACGTTGGCGCCGACCTGCTCGAGCCCCTCGATCGCCTCGCGGATCAGCACCCGCGGGGTCGCGTGCTCCCGCACGAGCACCACCACGCCGTCGACGTAGCGGGAGAGGACGCGCGCGTCGGACAGGAGCACCGACGGCGGCGAGTCGATGATGATCAGATCGAAGTGCTCCTCGAGCTGCTCGAGGACGCGAACCACGTCGGGATGGGCGAGCAGCTCGTTGGGGCGCTCGCCGCCCCGCCCGCTCGGCAGGTACCAGAGGTTGTCGATCCCCGTCTGTCGCACCGTCTCCTCGATGGTGCGCTCGCCCGAGACGAGGCTCGTGAACCCGGGCTTGCGGTCGTGCCCGAAGATCCGGTGCACGCGGGGGCGCCGCAGGTCGGCGTCGATCATGAGCACCCGCCGCCCGAGATCGGCGTAGGCGACGCCGAGCCGCACCACCGTGCTGGTCTTGCCCTCGGCGGACACTGCGCTCGTGACGAGCAGCCGGCGGATCTCCTGCACGGACGGGGACAGATCGAGGACTGTCCGGGTGGCCCGAATCGCCTCGGCGACGTTCGAGCGGGGGTTCTCGTGCGCGTACAGCGCGAGATCCGTCTCGTCGTTGATCTCCTCGATCTTCGGCACCATCCCCAGGAACGGCACCTTGAGGAACGTCTGCACCTCGAGCGGCGAGCTGATGGTGTCGTCCATGTACTCGCGGAGCAGAGCACCCGACAGGCCGAGGAGCAGTCCTCCGATGAGGCCGATGCCGAGGTTGAGGAGCAGGCGGGGCTCCACCGGCGTGGGCTCGCGGCGGGCGTCCTGTACGATCCGGACGTTGTTGAGGCGGGTCTTGGCCTGCAGATCGAGCTCGTCCCGCCGCTGGCCGAGGCGCCGGTAGAACTCCTGCGCCCGCTCGAGCGCGAGCCGCTTCTTGTGGTACTCCTGCTTGTTCGCTGACAGATTGAGCAGGTCGTCCTTGCCTCTCGAGATCTCTCGCTCGAGGTTGGCCTCCTTGTTCTTCAAGATGGCCAGCTGCGCCTCCTCCGCCTGCAGCGTGCGGCGGATCTCGAGCTGCAGCTCTGTGTCGATGCGCTCGAGCTCGGCATCGGCACTCTGCCGCTGGGGCATGCGCTCGCCATAGACCGCCGCGACCCTGGCCTGCTCGGTGGCCGCGCGCGCCTTGTCCTGCATGAGGCTCACCATGAGCGGGGTGCTCATGTCCTTGGCCAGCTCGTCGAACTCCCCCTTCTCCAGCAAGCGCCGGTGGTTGCGCACCGTGGTCTCGAGGAGCACACGATCGGTGTTGGCCTTGCCGTAGGCGAGGTTGAGGCTGTCCATCCTCGCCGACAGCGGCGTGACCTCCTCCTCCGCGTCGGCCATGTCGTTGTCGCGCTGAAACCCGCGCAGCTCCTTGCTCGCGTCCGCGATCTGCCGGGCCTTGTCCACCAGCTGCTGCTCAAGCCACTCCTTGGCGCTCTGGGCCGCCTCGGTGACCGCATCCAGATTGCTCTGCTGGTAGGTCTCCGCCAGAATCTGTGCCAGCTGGGCGGACATGTCGGGATCCGGTGAGGTCACCGAGAGATCCACGAGCTCCGTGCCCTGCCGCGCCTTGACCTCGATCATCGACGCAAAGGCGCGCACCCCGTCACTGTCGGGCCGGAGCTCACTCTCGGGGTTCGCCTCGGTATAGGTCTGCAGCACGCGGGTGAGCATTTTTCGCGATTGCAGGATCTCCAGCTGGGTCCGCACGAACATGTGGCGGTTCCAGCGGTGGTACTGGTCGAAGTCGACGACGCGCTCGGTCTCGATCTCCTGTCCTGCCATCGTGGACAGGTGGACCACGACGGTGGACCGGTAGTACCGCGTGGCCACGATGCTGTAGAGCGCAGCCAGCAGCACTCCCACGATCGTGGCCGCGAGGACCACCCGCTGCTGCATCTGGACGATGGCCCACAGATCGCTCAGCCCAAGCGGGGACGAGGACGAGGCCCCCTCGGGTTGGTCATTCATGCAAACTCCAGCGATACAGAGAATGGGTAGCGCAACCTCTCGGGGTGGGCCCGTGTTAGCGGCAACCATGCCTTCTCTTTCTCGCGTCTACGAAGCTGCCCGCCTCCGCCTCGTTCGCCCGATCATTCGCGCGCGAGGCGCCTTCTTGCGCCAGGTGAGGCCCGCCCGCGCCCCCCGGATCAACGCCACACTCGACGCGATCCCCATCCTCGTGCTCGGCTGCCATCGCTCGGGAACGTCGCTCCTCCGCCGGTGCTTGAATAGTCACTCGCGTATTGCATGCCCTGCAGAGACGCTCTTTCTGGAGTCGTTTTCGGCGACCCTCGACTATCCGTCAGCAGAGCTCGGCTTCGAGGGCATCGGCATGACGCGGGAGCAGGCGGCCGGCGACCTCCGGGAACTGGCCGACCGCTGGCTGCGGGCACACGCGGCGCGACAGGGCAAGCCGCGCTGGGCCGACAAGTCTCCCGGGGTCCTCGCTCACCTCGACGGGCTCGGGCGCCTCTACCCGACGTCGGGCAGTGCGCGCTTCGTCGCGATCGTGCGGGACGGCATGGACGTGGCGACGTCCCTCGGCCGCACCGAACCGCCGTGGTGGCAGCTCGACCCCTTCGTGCGCCCCGGGGAGTCGGCTCGGTTCGTCGCGGCAGCCCGGTACTGGGCCGACCGGAACGGCAAGCTCCGCGCGTTCCTCGACGCCCGCGCCGACGACGCGCACCTCGTGCGCTACGAGGATCTGATTCGCGAGCCCGCGACCACGCTCCGGGGGATCTTCGCGTTCCTCGGCGAGGCGTTCGAGCCAGAGGTCCTCGATTTCAACGGTCACGCCCACGGCGCGGGGCTCGAGGATCACCACGTGAGCACGACCACGCGGTTCGAGGACAACACCGGCAAGCACCGCAAGCTGCCGCAGCCCACCCAGGTCCGCATGTGGGACGAGGTGCGGGCGGTCATGCGGTCGTTCGGCTACGCCGACCGGACCTACGCGGCGATCCGGGAGCCGGTGAACTCGGGCATCGAGGCGTGACCCTCGGCGCGGGTGGCCCGGGGATCGAGCACGCCGCGCAGCGTCTTCAGCAGGATCCGCGCATCGAGCAGGGGGCTCCAGTGGTCGACGTACCACACGTCGAGCGCGAACTTCTCGTCCCAGCTCACCCGGTTGCGGCCGTGGACCTGCGCCCAGCCCGTGAGCCCGGGAAGGACCTCGTGGCGCCGGCGTTGGGTGGCGGAGTAGCGCGGAAGGTAGCGCACGAGCAGCGGCCGCGGGCCGACGAGCGACATCTCCCCCCGGAGCACGTTCACCAGCTGCGGTAGCTCGTCCAGGCTCGAGTCACGCAGCAGCTGGCCCAAGGGCGTGATTCGGGCGGCGTCCTCGTCGGGCGAGGCCTCGGGGCGACCGGGACGCATGGTCCGGAACTTGAGGATCTCGAAGACCCGCTCGCCCTCCCCCACCCGGGGCTGGCGGAACAGGATCGGCCGCCCCATGGTGGCGTAGATCGCGACGGCCGCACCCGCCATGTCCGCATCGACGGTCCATTCGTAACTGTCGCCGCCTGAGTCCTGGTCGCCGTCGAGGACCGTCACCTTTCCGTAGGGC
>CAYMSU010000317.1:0-7757 GCA_964393165.1 uncultured Enterobacteriaceae bacterium | reverse complement strand
GCAGATCGTGTTCATCGCCATCCTCTCGACCCTGATGGTGCCCACCGAGATGCTCTCGAAGAACTGCTCGGCCGCGTCCTGTCCCTCGTCTACCCGCATTCCTCGCATGTCGAGGGTGTTCGTCGCGACGCGGACCGCCTCCTCCAGCACGGAGGCCCGCGGCGCCCGCTCGACCGACGTGCGCGCACGGACGGGCTCGGCGCGGACGCGGTCGATGCGCTCGAGGTCGCGGACCTTGGCCTTCACGGTCAGGCCACCGACGCGGACCTGCGCCGAGCCGCCCGACACGGAGAGGATCTCGCCGGTCCCCCGAGCGTTTCGCAGGCGAACGGGGTCGCCGACCTGCAGGGGCCGGGGCGCGGGCGGGGGCGCCGGCTCGGGGGCGGACGAGGGAGCGGGGGCCATCGCCGACAGCGCGGACACGGTGGCCCGCGCCGCGTCGACCGCCCGGTGACTGGGGTTGCGCTGGAGCTGCGCGACGACCTGCCCGATCGCCTTCTCGGCCTCCCGCACCCGACCGAGGAACTGCGCCGCGGCCTGCTCCTCGAGCTCGCGCGCGCGGGCGCGCACCCTCGCCTCGCGCGCCTCGAGGCTCTGCCGGCGTGCCTCCGCCTCGGCGCGGATGGTCTCGATCTCGTCGCGGGCCTCCTGAGCACGGGCCCGCTCGACCTCGAGCGCGGAGAGGAGCCGGCCCATCTCCGCCTCGGACTCGCCGAGCACCGCCTCGGCTCGCGACAGGATCTCGCGCGGGAGCCCCACGCGGGCGGCGATGTCGAGCGCGTGGCTCTCCCCCGTGGCCCCCTGCACGACGCGGTAGGTGGGCTTGCCGTCGCGATACTGCACGGCTGCGACCTGAAAGCGAGGATGGGCCGCGCCCATTGCCTTGAGCGCCGCGAAGTGGGTGGTGACCACGATCCGCGGCCCCGCGGTGCACAGGTACTCGCAGATCGCCTGCGCCAGCGCGGCCCCCTGGGCCGGGTCGGTGCCGCTCGCGAGCTCGTCGAGCAGCAGCAGCTGGCCGGGCCCTGCGTGAGCGACCATCGCGCGCAGCGTGACGAGGTGGGCGGAGAACGAGGAGAGATCGCCCTCGACGGTCTGCTGGTCGCCGATCGCCGCGACCACCTCGGTGAAGTAGTCCACGCGCGAGTCCTCGACGGCGGGCACGTGGCAGCCGTGGCGCACGAGCATCGCGCACAGCGCGAGCGTCTTCAGCGCCACGGTCTTCCCGCCGGCGTTCGGTCCGGACATCACGAGGACCGGGTGATCGCCGGTGACGGACAGGTCGTTGGCGACCACGTCGACCCCGCGGAGCACGAGCACGGGGTGCCGGCCGCCCCGGATCTGCAGCCGGTCGCCCTCGCCCACGCGCGGGCGGGTGGCCGCGAGCCGGCGGCACAGCCCCGCGCGGGCGCACGCCACGTCGATCGTGACCGCGGCCTCGAGCGCGACGTCGAGCGCCTCCGCCTGGGTGCCCAGCTCCGCCGACAGCCGAGCCAGGATCGCGTGCTCCGCGGCCCGCAGCCGCCCCTCCGCGAGGCGCAGCTGGTTGTTCAGCTCGATCACCGCGTGGGGCTCCACGAACACCGTGCGCCCGGTGCTCGACGTGCCGTGCACGATCCCGAGGTCCCACCGCTTGGCGTGGCTCTTGATCGGCAGCACGTAGCGGTCGTCGCGCACGGTCCAGAAGCGGTCCTGCAGCAGCTCGTCGCCGAGGTCCTCGCCCTTCACGAGCCGGTCGAGGGTGCCCCGGACCTGCTCGTGCAGCGAGGTGATGGCCGCGCGGAGCTCCGCGAGCTCGGGGTACCGCTCGCTCGACAGGCGGCCCGTGGGATCGAAGGAGGTGAGCAGGTCGTCGGCGACGAGCCCGTCGAGCTCGATGCGGGACGCCACCGCGGCGAGGGTGGGGGCGACGCCTTCGCCGTCGTCGGGCTCGCACAGGGCGTGGTGCAGGGCGATCAGCGCCTCGAGGCTACGCCCGGCGGCGAGCAGCTCCGCTCCGTCGAGGACCTGGCCCTTGGCCGCCCGGTGGACCGCCGCGCGCTCGTCGGTGACCGCTCCGACAGGCAGGTCGCGACCCAGGTCCTCGACGTGGAGCACCTCGTCGGTGGCGTCGAGGGAGGCGAGGACCTCCGCGCGGCTCGACAGCGGCCGCAGGCCGCGCACCGCGCCCGCGCCCATGGGGGTGCGGGCGCACTGCGCCCAGTGCTCCACGATGAATGGCCAGTCGAGGCCGCGCTCGGTGGCGTCAGGCGACAAGGGTCCGTCTCCTGGGGCGGCGTCACCCCGCCCCGAGAGGCTTACTCAGGCGCGAGCCCATGCGCACAACGTCGCCGGGCCCGACCGCCCACCGGACCCTGGAGGCGTCGCCGTCGGGGGAGCGGGGCACCGCGACCACCACCGTCGAGCCGAGGTGGAAGGCGCCGAGCTCGCCGCCGCGGGGCACCTCGCCGCGGGCCGTCCGCGCGATGTGGCCGACCCCGAAGGCGCCCACGAGCACCACCCACAGGGGCCCCCGCCGGGTGTCGAGGGCGATCACCGCTCGCTCGTTGCGGGCGTACAGGTCGCTCACGCGGGCCCGCGCAGCGTCGAACACGGGCCAGCGGTCGCCCGGCACCGCCCGCCACGTGGCCACCTGCCCGGCGGCCGGCGCGTGCACCCGATGGTAGTCCCGCGGCGACAGGTAGATCTCGACGTGGTCGGCGCCCGAGGGGGGCACGGGGACGCCCAGGCGGCGGAGCGCCGCGGGATCGGCGGGCCCCGCCGCGCGCACCCGCCCGTCGCACGGGCAGACGAGCGTGTCGGGGGCGGGGTCGAGCGGGCGCACGCCGGCGCGCAGGCGCCGGGTGAACAGCGCGTCCAGCGTGGGGTAGTCCTCGAGGGCGCCCTCCGCCTCGTCGAGATCCACGCCGTAGGCGCGCACGTAGGCGGCCACGAGCCACCGGCTCGCGCCAGTACGGGCCAGCCACCCCTGGAGGCGGGCGAGGCGGCGGCGGGGGAGGGCCGAGAGCAGGGTTACGACAAGCGCATCACGCACCCCTCACCGGTATTTCGGGGACCCCATGGGCAGCAGCTTCGGATCGCGGTTCCGCGTCACGACCTTCGGCGAGAGCCACGGCGGCGGCCTGGGGGCCATCGTCGAGGGGTGCCCGCCGAACCTCGCGGTCGATCTCGAGGCGGTCCAGGCCGAGCTCGACCGGCGGCGGCCGGGGCAGTCGGCGCTCACCACCCAGCGCAAGGAGGCCGATACCGTGCAGGTGCTCTCCGGGTTGTTCGAGGGTCGCACCCTGGGCACGCCGATCGGCCTGCTGTTCGCCAACCGCGATGCAGATCGCGCCGCGTACGCCCCCTTCCGGGATCGGTACCGCCCGTCGCACGCCGACTACGTCTACGACGCGAAGTACGGCGTTCGCGCCTGGGCCGGGGGCGGCCGGGCGTCGGCTCGCGAGACCGTCGCGCGGGTGGCCGCGGGGGCCATCGCCCGGCAGGTCCTGCAGTCCCTGGGTCCGGTGGAGGTGGTCGCCTGGGTGCACGAGATCGCCGGCGACACCGCCTCGGTCGACGCTGCGCGGGTCACCGCCGCCGACGTGGACGTCACCCCGGTGCGCACGCCGGATCGGGCTGCCGCCGAGCGGTTCGAGGCCCGGATCCGCGAGGCGCGCAAGGCCGGCGACACGGTCGGCGGCGTCGTCCGCTGCGTGGCCCGGGGGGTCCCGGCGGGGCTCGGAGAGCCCGTCTTCGACAAGCTCGACGCCGACCTCGCGAAGGCGCTGATGTCGCTGCCTGCCGCGAAGGGCGTGGAGGTGGGCTCGGGGTTCGCGGGCACCCACCTGCGCGGATCGGAGCACAACGACGCGTTCGTGCCCGACGGGCAGGGAGGCGTGGCCACGTCCACGAACCACAGCGGCGGCGTCCAGGGGGGGATCAGCAACGGCATGCCGATCGAGGTCGCGGTCGGGTTCAAGCCCGTCGCCACCATCTTTCGGGAGCAGGCCACGGTCGGCGTCGACGGGGAGGCCACCACCGTGCGCCCCAAGGGCCGCCACGACCCGTGCGTGCTTCCCCGCGCGGTGCCCATCGTGGAGGCCATGGTGTGCCTCGTGCTGGCCGACCACTGGCTGCGGTGGCGCGGCCAGGTGGGCCCGGCGGCGGCTGGCGCGGTAACGTAGCGAGCGGGAGGATGCTTGCCGACCAACGTGAACGTGTTGCAGCTCGCCTTCGCGTACGCCGCGATCCTGCGCATGATCGGATCCGACACGGTGGTCGCGCCGCGCGAGCTCGCCTACCTGCGCGACCGGTTTCCCGACGAGCTGCTGCGCACGTGTGGGTTCCTCGACGAGACCGGCCAGCTCACGCCGGCCTACGGCCAGGCGCTCGAGCGGGCTCGGGAAGAGCTCCCGGTGCGGCTGACGGAGGGGCAGAAGCTGGCGCTGATGGAGTCGCTGGTCGAGGCGGCCGCCTCCGACGGAGTCCTCGCAGCCGAGGAGGCCGATCGGTTGTTCGCGGAGGCCCGCGGGCTCGGGCTCACCGACCACGCCTGGCGCGCCCACGTCGACGCGCTGATCGCGGCGGGCCGGCTGCACCGCGACGACGCGGGGAGCTGACGCCAAGGTCGCTTCAAGGTTGCTCCGCCTACCGAGCGCGGAGGCGCCGGTCTAGGGTGAGAAGGCCCCATAGCGCTCGTCGAGGGCCTTCGAGAGCCTCGCGAACGCGGCGGCGTCGTCGGCGTCGAGCGAGTCGGGATCGTCGAACGCGAGGCGCTCCTCGTCGGCGGGGCTGTCGCGCACCGTCGTGAGCTCCCACCGCCCCTCGGGCACCACCGCGATCAGCTTGCGGTCGCCCTCGATGACCGCGCGGAAGTCCTTTGGGAACGGCCGCACGGGGCCGGGCGGCCCGAACTGCTCGAGGTAGAGCGCCTCGCGCACGCCGGGCCCGGCAGGTTCGGCGAGCACGGGCCACAGGTTGCGGCCGTCGAGATCCGCCTCGGAGGTGGCTCCCATGGCGCTGGCGGCCGTCGGCATCAGGTCCACGAGGTGGACGAGCCCCTCGTGCACGCCGGGGGCGTCG
Organism: uncultured Enterobacteriaceae bacterium; assembly: GCA_964393165.1. Lineage (GTDB taxonomy): Bacteria > Myxococcota_A > UBA796 > UBA796 > DRPG01. The sequence goes on along the minus strand of CAYMSU010000317.1, from coordinate 2,693 downwards.
ACGCCGGCGCCCGCCACGACCAGCGGCACCCGCACGCCGCCCTCGTACAGCGTGTCCTTGCCCCCGAGCACGTCGAACCCGTCGGGGTCCCGCGCGTCGTCGGTGCCGTTGTCGCCCGCGACCACGACGAGGGTGCGGGCGCGGACGGCGGGGTCGAGGCCGTCGAGCAGGCGCCCGAGCTCCGCGTCGGCGGCCTGCACGATGGCGCGAAACTGCGCGGGCTCGGGCGCGTCTGCGGCCACCTCGGCGGGGAGCAGCGACGCGGGTGGCACGTGCATCGGTCCGTGGGCGGCGGGCAGGCCGACCAGCGCGAGCCATGGCGCATCCGCCTGCGCGCCGATCCAGGCGAGGGTGGCGTCGACCACCACCGACGTCGCGTAGCCCGTCTCGAGGCTCGTGCGCCCATTGTCGACCCGCTCCCAGCGGGTGTACCCGAGCGGACGCTCCCGGGGCTCCACGGTGTCCTCGAAGTTGCCGATCATCCCCACGAAGTGGTCGAAGCCGTGGTCGTGGGGTCGCTGCAGGGGCGCTTCCGACCGCACCGACAGGTGCCACTTGCCGAAGACGGCAGTGGCGTAGCCCGCGCGGCGGGCGACCTCGGCCAGCGTCTCCTCGCTGTCGGGGAGCGCGCGCGAACCGTCGAACCCCACGTTGTCGCCCAGGCCGTGGCGACGGCCGTACCGGCCGGTGAGGAGCGCCGCGCGCGAGGGGGCGCACACCGGGTAGGCGTAGGCCCGCGTGAAGCGCACGCCCTGCGCGGCGAGCCCGTCGAGCGTGGGCGTGGGCGGGGCTCCGGGCTGCGCGTAGGCGCTGACTCCGTCGACCCCGACGTCGTCGAGCAGGAGGACGAGGACGTTCGGCGGACCCTCGGCGGGCGCTCCGCCGCAGCCGAGCAGCACGAGCGGAAGCAGCCTCACGCGCTGCGCAGTCGGAACACGAAGTCCGTGCCCCCGACCTGGATGCGGGAGCCGTCTTGCAGGGGCTGATCCTGGTCGATCAGGCGGTTGTCGACCAGGGTGCCCTTGGTCGAGCCGAGGTCGGTGATCAGGTACTGTCCGTCGCGCAGGTGGAGCGTGGCGTGGCGGCGGCTCACCGCCGGATCGTTCTGGATCTGCACGTCGTTGCCGCGGGAGCGCCCGATGGTGATCGCTTCCTTGCCGAGGGGCCAGAGCTGCTCCTGGACCGTGCCCTCCTCGTAGACGAGGAAGGCCTGGGGCACGTCGGCCCCTACGGCCTCGACCGCCACCGCGTGGTCGCCCGAGCGCGCCTCCGCGACCCGCTGCTCGGCCCAGGTGAGCCACACGTCGTCAGGGTCGTTCGGGAGGATCCCGAGATCCACGCCGGCGCTGGAGGCAGCGTTGAGCACCACGCGCAGGCGGATCGCGCGGCGCTGCTCGTCGTGATCGGCCGCCTCGGTGATCGGGTCATCGTCATCCGCATTCCGGAATGCCCCGGCCTCGGCCTCCATCAGGGCGCTGGCCATGGCGAGCTCGGCGCCGGTGAGCCACTCCTCGGTGAGCGGATCGGGGATGGCGCCCAGGCTGATCCCGAGCTGCCGGCTCTGGGCTTCGAGGCGGTCGAAGCGGTCTTCGAACTCGCTGCCCTGGCGCAGCCGCATCTCCCGCCGGCGGCTGCGGCGCTCCTCGAGGGCTCCCTCGAGCTTGGCCTCGGTGTCGGCCACCCAGCCCTCGCTCGGCACCTCCGGGATGCGGCCGAGCTCCAGCCCGACGCTCTCGGCCCGGTCGACGAGCGCCTGCACCCGCACCGACAGCTGCGGCTTGGGCTTCGCCTCGCGCTCGGGGGGGGGCAGCAGGGTGGCGTGGTCTTCGATGCCGGTCGGCGGCTCGATCGTGCTCGGCAGCGCGACGCCCTTGGCCCGAGCCATGTCGACGAGCTTGGCCTCCATGCGGTCGAGCCAAGCCTCGCTCGGGTCGGCGGGGACGTCCTTTGGGCGCACGCCGAGCGCCTGCGCGAACCGCATGAGCTCCTCGAGCCGCGCCTTGCGCGTGTGCTCGGCGATGGCCTGGGTCTCCCGGGTGCGCTCGATCTGGTCGAGCTGCGCTTGCAGCTTCTGCAGGTAGCGCTCCGAGGGCTCCGCCGGCACGTTGCGGATCCGGACGTTGAGCGCCTCGGCCCGGCCGAGGAGCGCGTCGAGCCGGGCCTGCGTGGGCGCAGCCGCGGAGACCGCGGACGGGGCCTCGGCGACCTGGCTCCCGACCTGCGTGACCAGGGTGCTGATCCCGCGGTCGACCTCGTCGAGCCACTGGGCGATCCCCGCCTCGGCGCGGTCGCCGACGAAGGCGAGGCGGCCCTTGAGGATGTCGCGGTAGGCTTCCGGGCGGCGTGTGGCTTCTGCCGGCAGCTGCACCATCAGCGCGAAGGGGAGGCCCCCCGCCTCGATCCATCCCGCGCAGTACTGGGCGTGGGTCGCCTCCTGAAACCGGATGGCGGTCTCCCAGCGGGCCAGCTCGGTGTTCACGAGGCGCGACGCGGCGTCGACGCCGAGGACCGTGAGGTCCAGGAGCGGCCGGAGCCGCTCGTGCAGGCCCTCCGCGAGGCGATCGCACAGGCGCGTCATCAGCCGGCGCGTGGTACCGAGGAAGGCCGTGGCCGCCTCCTGGATCTCCTCCACCGAGGCGACATCGTCGTCTCGTGCGCGGGCCGCGAGGTCCGTGGCGAGGGCGTTCAGCGTG
>CAYMSU010000316.1:0-7779 GCA_964393165.1 uncultured Enterobacteriaceae bacterium | reverse complement strand
GGGCAGCAGCGCGGCCGTGGCCGAGGCCCCCGCGCCCGCGCCGGAGATCGACGCCTGCGACCTTCCGCCGGAGATCGAGGGCGACACCCGGCTGTCCGCGCTCACCGAGGATCAGAAGCGCGAGGTCTGCCAGTTCAGCACCTGCGGCCTCGGCGGCTACGGCCAGGAGGAGGTCTGCGGGGAGGACGACGAGAGCGGCGAGCCGATCGTCACGCGGACCTACGCGAGCGAGCAGGCCTGCCTCGACGAGCCGTTCTGGGATCGCTGCGCGAACCTGACGACCAAGAACTACCTGGCCTGCGTGCAGGGCACGCAGAAGGATCCGTGCGGCGAGAACCGCCGCTCGGTGTCGTGCGCCCAGGTCGTGGCGTGCGCAGCGGGCGCGTGGACGAACCCCAACGGGTGCAAGCTGCCGCCGCCGGTGCGGCGGGAGACCCGCCTGGCGGACCTGACCGCGCGCGAGCGGGGGCTGCTGTGCGACTACAGCACCTGCGGCTACGGCGGCTACGGCGTCCAGATGGAGTGCGAGGGCGAGAAGAAGCCGCTGGAGGGCCCGGCGGAGCGCGCCGAGTGCATCGCCAACGAGGTGTGGGGCCTGTGCGGCGAGCTCAAGGTGGCGCACTACGTGGCGTGCATGCAGCGCGTGGGCGAGGACCCGTGCAATGCCGACGAAGCGTACCGGAGCAACGGCATCTGCGCGCGGGTGGCGCAGTGCGTGGGGCGTGCGGCGCCCGACGACGACGATCGCCGGGGCCGCCGCCGCCGCGGAGGCCGCTAAGGGACCGGTAGACCGAAGCGCGGTCCGGCGGAGGCCAGCATGTCCAGGAAGATTCGCGTCGGCGTGATGTTCGGGGGCCGCAACAGCGAGCACGAGGTGTCCCTGCGCTCGGCGAGGGCCGTGATGTCGGCGCTCGACCCCGACCGCTACGAGATCGTCCCCATCGGCATCGACAAGCAGGGTCGGTGGCTCGTGGGCGGGGATCCGATGCTCGCGCTCGAGCAGGCGGCCGAGCCGCGGCTGCTCGGTCGCGCGCCGGAGCCGGGAGCGTTCGCGGATCCGCAGGCCACCTCCCAGCGCACGCGGGGGCGGCTGCCCGGGTCGGCGGTGCCGATCGGCCGGGCGGGCGCGGCCGATGACGGAGGGGCGATCGACGTGGTGGTCCCGGTGCTCCACGGGCTGTACGGCGAGGACGGCACGCTGCAGGGCCTCCTCGACATCGCGGACGTGCCGTACGTCGGCTGCGGCGTGCTGGCGGCGTCCGTCGGCATGGACAAGGGGCTCATGAAGGCGGCGTTCCAGGCGGCGGAGCTGCCCCAGCTGCCGTACCGGCTGGTGCTGCGCAGGGACTGGGAGGCGTCTGCGGACGAGGTCCTGGCTGGGCTCGAGGCTGCGCTGCCGTACCCGATGTTCACGAAGCCCGCGAACGCGGGGTCGAGCGTGGGGATCAGCCGCTGCACGTCACGGGCGGAGCTCGCGGCGGGGCTCACCGAGGCGAGCCGCCACGACCGGCGGCTGGTGGTGGAGGAGGGGATCCCGGCGCGGGAGTTCGAGGTCGCGGTGCTGGGCAACGACGATCCGGAGGCCTCGGTGGTGGGCGAGGTGATCCCGGCCAACGAGTGGTACGACTACGAGGACAAGTACCTGGGCGGCAACACGCAGTACGCGATCCCGGCGCGCATCGACGAGGCGCTGGCCGAGCGGATCCGTAGTCTGTCGCTGGCGGCGTTCCGGGCGCTGGACGGCGCGGGGATGGCCCGGGTGGACTTCCTGCAGCACAAGGAGACCGGGGCGCTGTACCTGAACGAGGCGAACACGTTCCCGGGGTTCAACGAGATCTCGATGTACCCGAAGCTGTGGGAGGCGAGCGGGGTGTCGTATCGACATCTGCTCGATCGGCTGATCGCGCTCGCGCTGGAGCGCCACGCCGACCGGCGGGTGCGTGCGTAGCTCCTCGGGCGGCCGCCGACGTGCTCGGGGTCACTTGGTGAGGTCATCGCGCAGGCATGCCCCGATGCGGATGAGGCCTTCTCTGACTGGATTGGCACACCGATCGGCTAGGACCGCCGCAGGAGGGGGGCTCGCTGCCGCGTCACCGCGTGGAACTTCAGGAACCGGGCGAGGGCCCGGTCGAAGTCGGTGACCTGCGGGCTGCGCTCCAGCACCAGGTCCAGCTCCGGGTACACCGGCCCGAAGTGGCGCACGTAGGCGCGTACCGCCGCGTCGCTGAACGACAGCCCCCGGCGGGTCAGCTCCCGCGTGATCTTGGCGCGGCCGGCCGTCGCGGTCGACAGCAGCTCGCCCGGCCACCGCAGCCGCAGCGGCCACCACACCGCCGCCGGCAGGTGCGTGGCGACCAGCAGCCGGTGGCCGCGCGCCAGGGCCCGCACCACCAGACGCTGATCCGCGAGCGTCGTCGTCTCGTCGACGAGCACGAGGTGAGGGGGCCCGCCCGGCACCTCGTGCAGCGGCAGGGGGCGTGCCTCGATGCAGGTGAACCGCTCGCTCGACCAGTGCGGATGGGTGCGCGCGAGCCAGCGGAGCAGCGTGGACTTGCCCGAGCCGCTCGGGCCGCCGAGCGCGAGCCAGCGCGCCGACCGGAAGTCGCGCCGGCCGAGGTCCAGGAAGTCGTGCACGGGGTTGCCCACAGGTGCGGTATAAGCGGCGGACCGCGGACGGAGGCACCAGCGTTGGCCATGCGTGTATGGTTCGCCTCCTGGAGGGAGGCATGCGCCCGTTCATCGTGGTGTGGGTGGTCGTCGTGGGGTGGCTGCTCGCGTGCAGCGGCATCGGCCGCTCCATCAACCAGACGCGCCTCGTCGAGGCCACGCTCGTGCTCGACGGGGTCGAGCCCGGGCCCCCGCGCGCGCGGGTCGCGGCGCTGATCGACGAGGCCTGGGTGCAGCTCGAGGCCGGTCGCCGGCCGAAGGAGCTCAAGGTCGGCCCCTTCCTCGGCGCCGTCAACAAGGCCGCGAAGGACGGCACGTTCGACGACGAGGAGCTCGCCCGCATCGAGGAGCGCGCCCAGGCCTTCCTGCCCCCGTCGGAGTCGAGCGACGACCGCGACGCGATGCTCGCCGACAAGCGGGCCAGCGAGGCCGAGATGCGCGAGCGGCGGGGGGTCGTCGCGCCGTCGGTGGTGTCCCTGTCCACCCCCGCGGGCAACGAGGGGGAGTACGAGGTCACCGGCCGGTTCAACGCCAACGAGACGGTCGAGCAGCGCGGTCAGGAGCTCGGCTGGATCGTGAACCAGTGCGAGCGCGCCGACGAGGGCGTGCAGTCCTGCCTGTTCTTCCACGCCGGGGAGCGCATCGAGGTCACCCTCACGGAGTTCGACAAGCGGCGGCGAGCCAAGGACCACGAGGACTTCGTGATGGTGGACGACCCGCGGGTGGCCGTGGAGCGCAGCGGCAAGGACGTGCTCACGGTCACGAGCACCGACGCGGAGCTGTCGGCCAAGGTCGCCCGCGCGGTGGCGAACGGCTACGTCGCCGAGCCCGTGTTCAGCGAGGCGGGGCTGAAGACGGTGCTCAAGCACACCGGCGAGCCGTGGACGCTCGAGGGCTGCGCGGAGGACGCGAAGGGCGGCCGGGCCTCGGTGCACTGCATGGTGCGCGCCGACGACTGGCGCGGCGCAGTCAACCTGTGGGAGGCGCTCGACCGCGGCGCGGAGGACACGGCCGAAGCCGCAGCGGAGCCGCCCGTGGCCGCGGCCACGGGCGTCGCGGAGGAGGACGTCGCGCTGTCCGACTTCGGGGGCGCGGTGGTCACGCTCGACGACGGCGTCGAGGTGCGGGTCGCCCTCGAGAGCCGGCAGCGGGCGCAAGAGCGGCTCGCGCACTTCCGCGGGAACTAGCTAGAGGGAGCGACCGCGCCCCCGACGCCCGCTACGGGCTCTCGAACCCCGCCTCGCGGATCGCGGCTCGCACCCGGTCGGCCAGGGCGTTCTCCACGCGGCAGGTGCCGGCTTCCCGCGACACGGCGATCGCGCCGACCTCGGGCAGCTCCTGGAGCTTGCGCTTGAGCTTGCGCACACAGCCGTTGCAGGTGAGCCCCTGCACCGGGACCTCCACGAAGGGCCGCGGCCCGGCGGTGCGCCGGCGCGCCACGAGCTGCCGCAGGTCCTCGATCGCGAACCAGGCGAGCATGGCGATCAGCAGCCCTGCGGACGCGATCGCGAGGGGGCTGGCCCCGTGGTGGGCGGCGTGGGTCGCGGCGAGGGCGCCCTGGCCGCCGAACCCCGCGGCGCCGAGCCACGCGACGTCGAACAGCCACCCCAGCCCCACGCTGCCCGCCGCGATCGTGACGAGGTAGATGGCCAGGGTGCGCGTGCCGAACGCGCGACGGACCGCACCGATCGTGGCGACGTTGGTCGCCGGCCCGGCCATGAGAAAGACGAGCGCGGCCCCGGGGGGAAAGCCGCCGGCCACGAGCGCCGCCGCGATGGGCACCGAGGCCGTGGCGCACACGTACAGGGGCAGAGACACGGCCAGCATGGCGGCCATGGCGAGGACGCCCCCGTACGCAGAGACCGAGGCGAACGCCTGCGCGGGCACGAGCGTGGTGATGAGCGCGCTGGCCACCACGCCGAACACGAGCCACCCCCAGATCAACCGGATCATGTCGACGGCGTGGTCGAGGCCCTCCCGCCAGGACGGCCGGCGGTCCGAGGCCCCCGGCGACGAGGGAGGCTCGCTGGCGCTCGCGCTGCCGGGCTCGACGGCCTCGACCCAGGTGCCCGCGATGAGGCCCAGGACGAAGGCGCTGGCCACCTTGAACAGGGCGAACGGCCAGCCGAGGAACGACGCGCTGACCAGAATGGAGTCGACCCCGGTCTGGGGCGTGGACACCAGGAACCCGATCGCGGCGCCGTTGGACGCGCCGTCTTGCTTGAGCCCGAGGCCCGCGGGGATGACCCCGCACGAGCACAGGGGAAGCGGAATCCCCAGGAGCACGGCCTGCAGCACGCCGGCCCGGCCACGGAGCCGACGGCGCACGAAGTCCTTGGGGAGCAGGACGTGCAACGCCCCGGCCACCGCCGCGCCCAGGAGGAGCCACGGGGCGAGCTCGAGGAGCACCTGCCACAGCGCTTCGAGGAACGTCGTGATCATGCGAGGGCCCGGTATCATCCCCTGGTCAGGGCAGCTTCGTGGTGCTGAGCACTGCGGACCAGCCCGGAGGCAGGCCGTCCTCGGCATGGCGCGAGCACTCCGCGAGGTAGCGGGCGGCGGGCCCGTCGTTGGGTCGGGCCGCCAGGGTCTCCCGGAAGCCCTTCGCCGCCTCCTCGAGGCGACCGTCGCGGTAGGCCGCGAGCGCGCGGTGGTAGGGCATCAGCCACGCGAAGTCCTCGTCCTGGTCGTCCGTGAGGAACGCCTCCCACGCGCGGTCCGTGGCGCGCTTGCCCTGGACCGCGAGCTCCCCGACCTCTCGCCACCGCAGCTCTCGACGGTCGCGAAGCAGGGCCCGGGTCTGGTCGCAGAACAGCGTCGAGACGCCGAGCGCGTTGCAGCTGCCCTCGAGCCGGGCCGCCAGGTTCACCCGATCTCCCAGGATCGTGTACGACAGTCGCCTGCTCGTCCCGAACGTCCCGATCAGCGCGTCCGTCGCGCTGGCGCCGCCGATCTTGACCGTGTGGAAGTAGGGGTTGCCCAGCGCCCGCAACGCCCGCTGCCCCTCGAGCGCGGCGACCACCACCCGGAAGGCGTGCTCCTCGGGGTCGCCGTCGACCAGGTTCCCGCCGCGGAAGCTCATCACCGCGTCCCCGATGTACTTGTCGACGATCAGGTCCCGGGCGACGTGCGCCTCCACGAGGGCGTCGAACGCCTGCTCCAGGTTGCGCTTCACCTCGTCGAGGGGGAGCGCCTCCACTGTGGCTGTGAACCCCTGCAGATCGCAGAACACCACCGTGGCGGGCCCGCGCACGTCGGTGTCGTAGGCGTCGGGGTGCCTCAGGAAGTGCTCGGCGACCTGCACCGGGAGGGCCACGTTGAGCAGCGCCCGCATCTGCGTGGACCACAGCGCGGGGATCTGAAACCGCGACACGACGAGGAGCAGGCCCATGCCCAGCAGGGAGCCGAGGACCAGCCACAGCTCGAGCTCGTCGGCGGTGCGCACGAGCGCGTCCCCGGGAATCGCCATCTGCTGCGGCTGCCCGTCCTCGCCGACATACTCGACGGCGAACGTGGCCTCGACCGGCTGGCCGTCGATGCGGATCACCGAGCCGGGGGCGCCGCCGTGGCCGAGCCCCACCAGGGCAAAGAACGTCGCGCTGTAGATCAGCACCGTGATCGTGACCGCGCGGTCGAACCGCCGCTGCTCGAGGGTGACCCCGCGGATCTGCAGGATCCGAAGGACGCGCAGCGAGCGGAGCAGGCGGAGCATGCGCAGCGCGCGGAGCAGGCGGAACATCCGCACGGCGCGCAGGGCCTGCACGGCCGAGGGCAGCGACGCGAGCGAGGACAGCACGGGCAGCGCGCACACCAGATCGACCACGAACCACGGCGTGGCCAGGTACCGACGGCCGCCGAGAGCCAGCTTCACGAGCAGGTCGACCACGAACACGACGTCGAAGGCGATCGCGGCCCCGAGGTAGGCGTCGTGCAGCCCCGCCGGGAGCGCGCCCGCCAGGTCGAGCAGGTACAGCCCGACGGCGAGCCCCGCGAGCCACAGCAGCGGGACCTCGGTGCGCCGAACCCACGCTTCGAGCCTGTCGTCGGAGTCCACGCGGCGCTCCTGGAGGGTGGCGATCGCTACCCCAGGGGGGCGCGGCCCGCTACGGCGTGGTGGTCACGAAGCCGTCTGCCCACGCGGGCCCGTAGACCACGTCGCGCCACTCGGCGTTGCCCAGCACGTGCTCCTCGGCGAATCCGCGGAGGTAGCCGGCGAGCACCGGGACCGCCGCCGACGCGTCGATGAACCCGGGCCCGCAGCCGTCGTCCTCCGCGCCCGGCTGCAGCACGTCGAGGACGTCGGGCTCGAGGTCGTCGCAGATGGACAGGAACGACAGATGCCCGCCCCTCGGCATCTCCACCCACACGTCGTCGGGCCCGTCGAGCGCATCCCACGTGGGCTCCGCCGACGTCTCCTGGGTGGTCGTCTGGTCCCGCCGCCCGGTCTGGAGCATGACCGGCAGCTCCACCGCGGAGATCGCGCTCGGCTCGAAGAAGCCGATGGCCGGCGCCTGGGCCACCAGCGCGAGCGCCCGGTCGTCCGCGAGGTTCGCGAAGGCCTCGACCGCGTCTGGATCCTCGACGATCTCGCAGTTCGGGTTCGCCTCGTCGGGGCAGTCCCCGAAGCGGGCGAGGCTCGGCGTGGCGCCGCCCGTGGCGAGCGCGGTGTAGCCACCGAAGCTGTGCCCGAAGACGAGCGCGGTGTCCGGGTCGGCCTTCCCCGTCAGGGGATCCTCCGTCACGTCGGCGAGCCAGTCGAGCACCGCGGACAGATCCTGGGGGCGGTCCAGCGCAGACCGGGCGATGGGCACCGCCCGGTCGAAGAAGTAGTCCAGCGCGGTGTTGCCCGTGTGGTCGGGGGCCACCACGATCCAGCCGTGGGACGCGAGGAGGTGACCGAAGGGGTAGCCGACGAGGCCGAGGCCCCCGTTGCCGTGCGAGTACACCGCGACGGGCCAGGGCTCGGGGGTGTCGGCGGGCTCGGGGCGCGTGAGCACGCCGTCGACCTCGAGCGTGACGAACCCCGCCACCCGGTAGGTGGCGGTCTCCCCGTCGGTCTCGTCGGTCGGGTACCACACCTCGACCTGCAGGCCCCGATCCGCCTCGGACGCG
>CAYMSU010000315.1:0-7783 GCA_964393165.1 uncultured Enterobacteriaceae bacterium | reverse complement strand
CTCGCTTGCTCCCGTGGATGCGGATCGTCGCGGCTGTGGCGGCTGGCGTCGTCTTCGTCGCGGCCGTGCTGTTCATCGTGCCGAGGGGGGCGCCCAAGCAGCAGGAGCTGGTGTTCGACCAGCCGGTGATGGCCTACGACCGCACGTTCGCCACGCTGCAGGCCGACCCGTCCTACCTCCGGACGCGCGGCCTGGCCATGCGGGACCTGGCGGTCCGCGACGTCACCGACTGCGACAACAACGGGATCAGCGAGGTGTGGCTCGACCGCGGAGACCAGGGCCAGGTGGTCATCACCTTTCGGGCAGGGGTTCGGGCGAGCAACCAGTGGTCGGTGCTCGGCGAGTTCCCGTCGGAGTGTGTCCGGCGCGGCTGCGACAACGTGGGTGACGGGTTCCCGGTCCTCGAGTGCGATGGCACGGTCTGGATGATGTTCGAGAAGGGGTACGAGCTGCAGGACCACGAGGACTCGGTGGTCTACTACCGACCTCGCGACAAGGGGCTGTTCGAGGATCTGCTCGTCGGTCCAGAGGGGCGGGGCAAGGCGAAGGCCAAGGCGAAGAAGGGCAAGTCACGGCCGAGTGATGCGCCGCTCGAGTTGGAGGAGCTCGAGGGGGTCAAGCAGGTCGAGATCGACAGCTCGAATCTGGAGGTCGCGCGCTTCGCGATGAAGGACAAGCAGCGCCGCCACTTCGCCTCGTTCCTGGTCGAGAAGCGCAACATCCTGGGCCCGGTGCACTACATCATCTGCGAGGATGCCTTCGAGGGGCTCAAGGCCCAGGCCGTGACCGCGGACGGCCAGGTCCACGAGATGTCCCCTGGCTGCCTGAACGACCTGCGGCTCGAGGGCCGCATCGATGCGGAGCCGGTGGCCGTGGCGCTCTCGGCGATCGGCCACAAGGCGCTGGTCGACGACGTGACCACCTTCTACTCGGGGAACCCCGACGGGCTGTGGCTCACCCCGAAGGACCGGCGCATGCTGTCGGTGCTCGAGGACTCCCCGGGCCCCACCCGCGGCGGGACCACCCTGGTGGCCTACCCGAAGGTGCCCGGCCCCTTCGACCCCAAGCCCGACCCGTACCACGACCTGAAGGGAACCACGCGCCGCCTCATCCACGTGGACCCCCGGAGGGTCGCCGCGCCACTGGCGGAGACGCGCACCCCGATCAACGCGGGGTTGCAGAAGATCGATCCGCCTGGGTGTCCGCTCCTCCTGGTCGAAGTCGCCGAGTTCGAGAACTACGGACTGGGTGCGCTCTTCCCCGGCATGTTCATGACGGTGACCGAGGCGGGCTGCTCGTCGACTCCACGACGGCTGATGTCGCTCGACTACGCCATCGTCGGCAGCGGGATTCGAGAGGCCCGCGTGGGAGACCTCGCAGTCCGTGCGGTGGTGGAGACGAGAGCATGGGGCCGAGGCACGCAGGTGCTGCGCGCCCGGGTCACCTTCCGAGACGAGTCTCGAGACGAGTTCGGAGACGAGTTTGGGGAAGGGCCCGGGAACGAGGCTGGAAGGGACAGGGCCGGCGCCGATCTCTGACCTCATCAGCACACGGTGCGGTCGGCCGCGTCGTCGTCGTCGGGTCAGTGGATCTTGCGGAACACGCCCACGGCTACGCCGAGGATCTCGACCTCTCCGGCCTGCGGGCTCACCAGTATCGGCTCCATCTCGGAGTTCGCGGGCTGCAGCCGCAGCTGCTCGCCCTCGCGGAAGACCCGCTTCACGGTGGCGTCTCCGTCTACCATCACCACAGCGATCTCGCCGTTGCGCGCCTCGGACTTCTGCTGAACGAACAGCGTGTCGCCATCGAAGATCCCGTCTTCGATCATGGAGTCGCCGGTCACGATCAGCGCGAACACCGGCCCCGCCGCGGGCAGCATGCCCTGGTCGACGCGGACCGACCCCTCGTAGTTCTCTTGCGCGAGCAACGGCACACCGGCGGCAATTCGCCCGAGGAGGGGCACCGACGTGACCTCGTGCTCGGCCATGTAGCCGGAGGCCTGCTCGGTGAGCCGCAAGGAGCGGGGCCGCCCGGGCTCCCCGACGCGCTGGACATATCCCTTCCGGATCAGTGCCTTGATGTGGTCGCTCACCGCGTTGGTAGAGCCGATTCCCAGGGCTGCGCCGATCTCGCGGTAGCTCGGGACGACTCCTCGTTGTTCGACGGCAGCGGAAAGGAACTCGAGCAGCTCCTTCTGTCGGGGCGAGAGATCCTGCATGTTCGCTCACTGGACGTGCGTGTTCTGAACGCTCGTACAGTAGCGCGGCCCCTAGGGCCAGGCCACCGCGATGGACGAAAGTTGTCCGCATCGGCACCAGGCCCTGTCTTCAAGGCGCTGTCATGCCTCGTCACGGGCCGGATCGGAGCCCCCGCCCAGGGTTAGCCTCGTGGGTGGTCCTGACGTCTGGGGGCAGCGTGTCGGAGGATGCACTTCGCATCCAACGCTTCGTGTCGTCGATGGTGCGGCGCGAGCGGGTTCTGCTGGGGGTGCGCATTGTCGCGCGCGCTGCGCTCCTGGGCTTCGTCCTGCTTGCGCTGTCGGCGGTTGCGGCGGTGGCAGGAGCGAACCGGGAGCTGGCCACCCTCGTGCTCGTGGTCGTGGGGGCGGTTGGTGCCTGGGTGGCGGTCATGTGGCCCGTTCTCACGCGCTGGCGCTCGTCCGGAGACCCCCTGCGTCAGGCCCGGCAGGCGGAGCGTGTGCGTCCGGACATCCGCGGTCGGCTCGTCACGGCGGTCGGCCACGTCCAGGAGGCTCCACCGGGGAAGGGGGAGTCGCGCGCGGAGGAGAGCGGACTGCTCGGCCTGGTCGTGCGGCGGGCGGCGGCGTCGGTGTCGTCGATGTCGCCCGAGCAGGTCCACGATGCACGTCCCAGCTGGGCGTGGGCGTCTGCGGCAGCGGCGGCCTGGGTCATCGGCTTGCCCGTCCTCCTCTACGCGAGCGGCGGTCCTCGTGCGCTCGTGTCGTTCTGGGGCGCGCGTGCCGCGGCCAAAGCCGAGGTCGGCGAGCTCGCGGTGATCGACGGCCAGCCCACCGCCCGGGTCGGCGACCTCGTGCTGCGCTATCGCTACCCGGACTACACGGGCCTCGAGCCGCGCGAGGTGCCGAACTCCACGGGAGATGCGCAGGGACCGCCGGGCACTGTGGTCGAGGTGACCGCTCGCTCGGGCGATGTCGTGGAGGCAGCGGGGCTCGTCGCCTACGGCGAGGCGCTGGAGGCGCGCGTGGGCCCCGAGGGGCGCACGGTCGCTGCGCGCTTCTCGATCGGCAAGGAAGAAGGCAACTATCGATTGGCGCTCTACCGTGGCGGGGAGGCCGAGTACTCCAAGGACTTCGCGATCAGCCTGCTCCAGGATCTGGCTCCGGAGGTCATGCTCGATGCGGAGTCGCCGCTCGAGGTGGCGTACGACGAAGAGTTCGTCGTGGGCTGGCAAGCGCGCGACGACTACGGGTTGTCCAGGGTGAGCGTGGCGATCGACGGCGAGGAGCGGGAGCCTCCGCTCCGGCGGCCCGAGCGGCGCTCGGCCGAGCTCAGCAATCCACAGGAGCGCCTCTCTCCCCGGGACCTCGGCTTGGCGCCGGGCCAGACTGTCCGGCTCTCGATCGTCGCGTTCGACAACGACACGGTGTCGGGGAGCAAGCGAGGCCAATCCCGAGAGATCGAGCTCGTAGTGCTGGGGCCTTCCGGCATGGACCGGCGGGCCGCCGAGCGTCGTGAGGAGCTGCTGCAGAAGATGATCCCAGTGCTCGCCAGGTTCCTCACGGAGCCGTGGCCACCCGGTGAGCGCAGTGGCGCGCTCGCAAAGTGGGGGGAGGGCGTGTCACGGCGCTACGAGCCGCTGATCGAGACGGTGCAGGCGGCTTGGTCGGGTCTGTCGGGGAACACGCTGGACCGCCGCGTCGCGCAGCGAGTCGTCGACACGGGGCTGGAGCTCGTCCGCTACACCCAGGTGTCCTTTCTGCCCGGGTCGCCCGAGCGCCCCCGGCCGGAGGCGCTCGCGATGGTCCAGGATCTTCGCGACGAGGCCGTCGTGGCCCTCGAAGACGGGATCCTGACGTTCCATCGGATCCGCAAGAACCAGGCGCTCGCCAGGCTCGTGGAGCAGGCCTCGGATCTGGAGCAGATGGCGGAGGTGATGGAGGCACTGCTCGCCACCGACGACCCCGACGCGGCGGAGCTCCTCGCCCGCCTCGACATGCTCGAGCGAATGCTCGAGAAGCTGGCCCAGACCGCGTCGCACCTGGAGGACGGGGGGCTCCGCGAGTACCTGAACACGCGCGGGAGCGAGGCTGACAACCTGATGGAGGAGATCCGCCAGGCCATCGCGGAGGGCCGCATGGACGAAGCCCGAGAGCTGATGGACCGGCTCCGCGCGCTGGCCGAGGAGATGGGGCGGGGAATCCGGGACGAGCTCCAGCGGCGCACCCAGGCGGGCGACGACCAGCAGCAACAGGCCAACGAGCTGCGCGCCGAGCTGGAGAAGCTGGAGCGGGAGCAGCAGGAACTCCAAGCGAAGGTGCAGCAGCTCCGTGAGGAGAGTCGTTCCGTCCAGCAGATGGCCAAGCTGTGGGAGAAGATCACCGCGAAGGCCGTAGAGCATCGGGAGGGCGCGGGGGCTTATCGGGAGGGGCTCGCCGAGGCGGGGCGAGAGTTCTACGAGCGCCAGCGGGCCGAGGCGGCCGCAGAGGAGGCGGTGGACCTCGAGGCGGCGGTCCGGGCGCGAGATGCGTACGGGGCGCGTCGCTCGGTGGAGGCCGGGAAGCGTTCCTGGGGCTTTGCACTCGGCGCGCTACGGAACGAGCTGAGCGCTCGCGGCAACGTCGAGGGGCCGGGCCGCGAGGACCTCACCGCGCTGTACGCCCAGCTCGAGGAGATCGAGCGGCTGCTCGACGATCTCGAGAAGCTGGAGCGGTCTCTCGATCCCCAGGCACGAGAGAAGGCTGGGGAGTTCCAGGATGCGCAGCGAGATCTCGACAACCGCCTGCGGCAGGCGAGCCAGCAGGCCAAGCAGATGGAGCGCCAGTTCCCGGTGCGGCCAGAGGGGATGATGGAGTCCCTCGAGCAGGCTGGCGAGCGGATGGGGCAGGCCTCCGAGGACCTCGGGGAGGGGAGGCTCATGCAGGCCGAGGGCTCCCAGGGGGTCGCTGCACAGCGCATCCGCGAGGCCATCGAGGCGGTCGAGCAGGCCCAGCAGCAGGCGCAGCAGCAAGCCCAGCAGATGCGTCCAGGCGGCTCGGGCTCGGGCAACGAGCGCCGAGATGGCCAAGGGGGAGAGGCTGATCAGCCGGGCGCGCGAGGCGACGAGCTCGGGGATCGCTCGATGCAGATCCCGGGTCGGGAGGAGTTCCGGACCCCCGAGGAGTACCGGCGTGCCCTGCTCGAGGGGATGGAAGGGGAGGTCCCGGAAGAGTACCGCGCCATGAAGCGGCGCTACTACGAGGAGCTCGTGCACCAATGATTCAGTCGCTCGTCAGCCTCCCGTCGCTCTTCGCGTGGTGGGTCGCGTCCGCGGGCGCCGGGTACCCTGCGCAGGTCCGCCAGTGTCTCGACTCGCTCGACGTAGCGTGTGCGCGCGAGGTGCTCGATGACCTCGGAGCGGTGCGCAGCTCCGATGGCGACGTCGTGGCCGCGCTGGCGCACACGTACTTCCAGGAAGGCCGCTATCCCGAGGCGTACGACACGATGGCCCGGGCGGTCGAGCTCGGCTTCCGCGACCGCTTCGAGGAGCTCGAGCTCTACGAGCGCACGATGTTCGCGACGGCGAACTGGGTGCAGGAGCGGGACGGAAGGTTCATCGTTCGCTTTCGCCCCGGCGTAGATGCCATGCTCTGGCGCGACGCGCTCGAGGCCGTCAAGGCCTCGAACGAGCACATCGCCCCGCTGCTCGGTGGGGCTCCTCCAGGGCACACGATCGTGGAGCTCTACCCGGACGGCCGGTCGTTCATCGCGGCGAGCAGCCTGAAGGCCGAGGATGTCTACACCACCGGTGTGGTGGGGCTCGCCAAGTGGGGCAAGCTGCTCGTGACCAGCCCCCGCGCGCTTCCCCGGGGCTACTCGTGGCAGGACACGATCGCGCACGAGTACATCCACCTCGTGGTGGCGCACCAGACCGCCGACAACGCGCCCGTCTGGCTTCAGGAGGCGATCGCCAAGTTCCTCGACAGCCGCTGGCGCGACGGTCGCACACGGTTCCGGCTCACGGTCCGTCAACAGGGGCTGCTGGCCGAGGCGATTCGGAAGGACGACCTCGTCACCTTCGACGAGATGCATCCGTCGCTGGCCAAGCTCCCCTCGGCCGAGCGGGCGTCTCTGGCCTACGCGCAGCTCGCTACGCTGATGCAGTACTGCTTCGAGCGAGGCGGGGAGCGCGTGCTCCTGCGCGCGCTGCCCGAGATCGCGCGGGGGGTCGAGTCCGACGTCGCGCTCGCCAGGGCGGTCGGCGTGACCTCGTTCGCAGAGCTGTTCGAGGACTGGAAGGCGTGGATTGCGGCCGAGCCGCTCGTCGAGCGTCATCTCCAGGAGCTCCCCACGGTCCTCGACGGGGGAGACGAGATGGATCTGGACCCCGTCCTCGCGGAGCGAGAGGACCTCGCACGGTACGTCACACTCGGCGACATCCTTCGCGAAGCCGGCGAGGTCGAGGCCGCCCTCGTGGAGTACGCGAAGGCGATCCCGGAAGACGAGCCGCCGGGGCCCCTGCTGTCGAACCGCATGGCGCAGGCGAACGTGTCGCTCGGCAAGCTCGGCAAGGCCCGAGACGTGCTGGAGGCCTCGCTTAGGGACTACCCGGAGTTTGCCCTCACCCACAAGACGATCGGCGAGATCGACCTGCGGCAGGGGAAGCTCGAGCCAGCGCGGGAGGCGCTGATCGAGGCCGTGGCGATCCACCCCTTCGACCCCGAGATCCACGAGCTGCTCGTCGACCTCTACGGCCGCCTGGGCGACGAGAACGGCGTGGCGGTGCACCAGCGCGCGCTCCGGATTCGTCGGCGGGGAGGCGACGACGTGGACCGTCCGCCGGTGCACGAGCGCGAGGGGGAGTACGAGCTGCCGACCTACGACGACCACCTTCGTGCTGCGCCAGACCGCGACGCGTACCGGGAGCAGTGGGTCGGGGAGAAGGCCCCGGCCATCCAGGGCGTCGACCTCGAAGGGCGGCCACTGTCGGCTGAGGACCTGGCCGGCAAGGTGGTTCTCCTGGACTTTTGGGCCACCTGGTGTGGGCCCTGCCGGGCGTCCATGCCCAAGCTGGCCGCGCTTCACGAGGCGCATCGCCAGGCTGGCCTCGTCGTCCTCGGGTTGAGCGACGAGACGCTGTCGAGGGTTCGGGCCTTCCTGAAGAAGACGCCGCTGCCCTACGAGATCGGCATCGACGTAGGTAAGGCCACGGCAGCGCAGTATGGAGTAGAAGCACTGCCCACCGCCTTCGTGATCGGCCGCGACGGCCGGGTCCGCGAGGTCGTGGTCGGGGGCGGCGAGGCCGCCCACGCGAAGCTGCAGGCGGCGGTCATCGCTGCGCTCGGGGAGGAGGATTGATGGACGACGTGGCGCTGTTCGAGCGTCTGGCTCCCACGCGGGAGGCCCTCCTCGACTCGATCGGAAAGGTCGTGGTCGGCCAGCGCGAGGTGGTCGAGCTGATGCTCACCGCGCTGTTCTCCGACGGGCACTGCCTCTTCGTGGGGGTCCCCGGCCTCGCGAAGACGCTGCTCGTGCGAACCGTGGCGGAAGCGGTGGGCGTGCGCTTCGGCCGCATCCAGTTCACGCCCGACCTGATGCCCGCCGAC
>CAYMSU010000314.1:0-7824 GCA_964393165.1 uncultured Enterobacteriaceae bacterium | reverse complement strand
TGCGTTGCGGCGCGACCGGGCGATCGACGCCCGTCGGCTGGGGCGGACGCTGGCCGATGCCGATATTGGGCTGGCCCGAACCGAGGCGCTGATCACCGCCATCGAGCGGCTCGACGCCGCCGAGCAGGTCGGATGAGCGCCACCCCACCCCGAGCGCCCCTGCGCAGCGTGCTCGCCACCGACTGCGGGAGCACCACCACCAAGGCCATCCTCATCGAGAAGGTGGAGGGCGAGTACCGCCAGACCTGGCGCGGAGAGGCCCCCACCACCGTCGAGGCGCCGTTCGAGGACGTCACGCGGGGCGTGCTCAACGCCGCCCTCGAGATCCAGGAGCTGTCCGGCCGCCAGCTGATCGACCCCGACGGCGGGGGCATCCTCACCCCCGAGCAAGACCCCCGCACCGGGGTCGACGCCTACATCTCCACGAGCTCCGCGGGCGGCGGCCTGCAGGTCGTCGTGGGCGGGGTGGTGCGGTCCATGTCCGCCGAGTCCGCCATGCGCGCCGCCCTCGGCGCGGGCGCCATCGTGATGGACACGTTCGCCACGAACGACAAGCGCCGTCCCCACGAGCAGATCGAGCGCATCCGGCAGCTCCGGCCCGACATGATCCTGCTCTCCGGCGGGGTCGACGGGGGCACCCGCAAGCACGTGCTGTCGATGGCCGAGCGCATCCGCGCGGCGCGGCCCCGCACCCGCCTGGGTGGCGGCTACGACCTGCCGATCATCTACGCCGGCAACCAGGAGCTGAGCGCCGAGATCCGCGATCTGCTCGGCGAGATCTCCGCCCTCGAGATCGTCGAGAACGTGCGCCCGGTCATGGAGCGCGAGGAGCTCGCGGCCGCGCGCGACAAGATCCACGACCTGTTCATGGAGCACGTCATGGCCCAGGCGCCGGGCTACCCCCGGCTCATGGGCTGGACCGACGCGCCGATCATGCCCACTCCCGGCGCGGTCGGCCTGATCATGCAGACCATTGCCCGGCAGCGCGGCATCAACGTGCTCGGGGTCGACATCGGGGGCGCCACGACGGATGTGTTCAGCGTGTTCGACGGGCACTTCAACCGCACCGTCAGCGCGAACCTCGGCATGAGCTACTCGGTCAGCAACGTGCTCGCCGAGGCCGGGCTGCCGCAGATCCTGCGCTGGGTGCCGTTCGCCCTCGACGAGAAGGGCCTGCGCAACCGGATCGGCAACAAGATGATCCGCCCCACGACCATCCCCGAGACGCTCGAGGAGCTCAAGGTCGAGCAGGCCATCGCCCGCGAGGCGCTGCGGCTCGCGTTCGTCCAGCACCGCGAGTTCGCCGTCGGCCTCAAGGGCATCCAGAAGCAGCGCACGATCGCCGATGCGTTCCGGCAGACGGGCGACGACAGCCTCGTGCAGATGATGCGGCTCGACCTGCTGGTCGGCTCGGGCGGGGTCCTGAGCCACGCCCCCCGCCGGGTGCAGGCCATGCGCATGATGATCGACGCATTCGCCCCCGAGGGGGTCACCGAGCTCGCGGTCGACAGCATCTTCATGATGCCGCACCTCGGGGTGCTCTCGACCGTCCAGGAAGACGCCGCCACCGAGGTCTTCGAGCGCGACTGCATGATCTACCTCGGCACCTGCGTGGCGCCGGTCGACGAGCGGGGGGCGCCCCTGCCCACGGGCAGCCCCGTCCTCCGGGTGCAGCTCGTGCTGCCCGACGGCACCCGCGTCGACGAGTCGCTGTCGGCCGGCGAGCTGCGCCTGTGGCCGTGCGGGCTCGACGAGACCGCCGAGGCCACGATCACGCCGCTGGTCCGCACCCTCGACGTGGGCGAGGGGCCCGGCCGGCCGCGGTCGGGCCGGCTCAAGGGCGGCGAGGTCGGCCTCGTGGTCGACACCCGGGGCCGCCCGATCGTGGTGCCCGACGACCCGGTCGCGCGCGTGCCCAAGCTCGAGGCGTGGGTCCAGTCGCTCGGGGAGTACCCCTGATGGCCATCTTCACCCCGGGACTGAAGGTCAGCGCCCACACCGTGGTGGTCAAGGACCGCCGGCTGCCCCTCGAGGGCGACGTCCTCGTGGAGGTCGGGCAGCTCGTGCAGGCCGACGACGTCGTGGCGCGCACCTCGCTGCCCGGCAAGATCTACCCCGTCAACGTCGCCAACCAGCTCGGGGTCGATCCGAGCCGCCTGCCCGAGGCCATGCGCAAGGCGGTCGGCGAGGCCGTCGCCGAGGGCGAGGTGGTGGCCGAGACCGCAGGCTTCCTCGGCCTCTTCGGCACGCACGCCACCAGCCCCGTCGCGGGCACCATCGAGAGCGTGTCGTCGGTCACCGGCCAGGTGATCTTCCAGGCCGATCCCATCCCCGTCGAGATCGACGCCTACATCCCCGGCCGCGTGGTCGAGGTCATCGAGGGCGAGGGCTGCGTGGTCCAGGCCGAGGCCACCCTGGTGCAGGGGATCTTCGGCCTCGGCGGGGAGGTCAAGGCCCCGCTCGCCATGGCCGTGCAGGCGCCCACCGACATCCTCGGTCCCGACCACATCCGCCCCGAGCACGCCGGCCACATCCTCATCGGCGGCGCCTACGTGACCATCGCCGGGGTCCAGCAGGCCATCGCCCACGGGGTCGCGGGCATCGTGACCGGCGGGTTCGACTACGACGAGATCAAGGAGCTGCTCGGCTACGAGGTGGGGGTCGCGATCACCGGCGGGGAGGACCTCGGTCTCACGCTGATCGTCACCGAGGGGTTCGGCGAGATCCAGATGGCGCCCGGCACCTTCGACCTGCTGCGCAGCAAGGCCGGCGCCCGCGCGTCGATCAACGGCGCCACCCAGATCCGGGCCGGCGTGATCCGGCCCGAGGTCGTGGTCACCCTCGAGGACCAGGAGGTCTCCGCCGAGCGCCACGCGCCGCCCGAGCCCCAGGGGATCGCGGTCGGCGACGCGGTGCGGGGCATCCGGGCGCCGTGGTTCGGGCGCCTCGGCACCGTCGTGGACCTGCCCGTCGATCCTGTCGTGCTCGACAGCGAGAGCCGCGCGCGGGTCATGGGGGTGCGGTTCGCCGATGGCACCGAGGCCCTGCTGCCGCGGTCCAACGTGGAGGTCATCGAGCGATGAGCATCCTCGTCCTCCCGCTGCTGCTCCTGTGGAGCTGGGCTTCCGCGGCCGTGCCGAGCGGGCTGCAGGTCGCCGCGCCGCCCCACAACGGCGGCCTGAACCTCGTCCTCGAGTGGGACGTGCCCGCCGAGGAGCCCGGCGCCTACGCGATCCTCCGCACCGCGGAGGGCCCCGACGGCCCCTGGGAGGTCGTGGCGCCTGGGCTGCCCCCTGGCACCGTCCGGTTCACCGACAAGGTGAGCACCGACGTGTGGGAGGATCCGCCGCAGTCCGCCTACTGGTACCGCGTGGTGGCGCTCCCCCCCGAGGCTGGGGAGCTGGCCGAGGCCGAGGCCGCCGCCTTCCTCGCGTACCCCGCGACCCCCGCGGTGCGCGGCGAGACCGTGGCCAGCGTGCTCAACACGAGCCTCGGCCACGTGCACCTGCTGCTGATCGTGCTCGCCGTCGGGGGCATGATGGCGCTGTTCACGCAGCAGGCGCGCCAGGGCAAGCCGATCTTCATCCGCCGCATCCCCGGGATCGACGCGATCGAGGAGGGGATCGGTCGCGCGACCGAGATGGGCCGCCCCGTGCTCTACGTGCCCGGCATCGACGAGCTGCAGGACATCCAGACCATCGCGTCCATGCTCATCCTCGGTCAGGTCAGCAAGACCATCGCCGAGTACGAGGCCGACATCGTGGTGAGCTGCTGCATCCCCATCGTGCGGGAGGTCGCCGACGAGGTCGTGAAGGCGGGGTTCTACCAGGCCGGCCACCCCGATGCCTACGATCCCGCGTCGGTGCGGTTCATCAGCCCCGAGCAGTTCGCGTTCACCGCGGGCACCAACGGGATCATCCACCGCGAGAAGCCGGCCACCAACCTCTACCTCGGCCGGTTCTTCGCCGAGTCCCTGATCCTGGCCGAGACCGGGTACGTCAACAAGTCCATCCAGATCGCGGGCACCGCCGAGGCCTCGCAGCTGCCCTTCTTCATCGCGGCCTGCGACTACACGCTCATCGGCGAGGAGCTCTACGCGGTGAGCGCCTACCTGTCGCGCGATCCCCGCCTCGTGAGCTCGCTGAAGGCCAGCGACTACATCAAGATCTACGTCGTCGTCATGCTGGTGCTGGGCACGCTCGCCTACTCGCTGTTCGGCAGCGACCTGATCGTCGAGTGGTTCACGCCGCTCGGGGAGGGCTGATGCGGCGCACCCTGCCCCTCGTGATCACGTTCGTCGTCGGCGTCCTCATGGTCGCCGAGTACTTCGTGCCCCACTACCTGTACCGGGAGCTCACCGCGTACATGATCGAGTGGGGGCTGATCCTCGCCGCGGCCGCGTACCTCCTCGGCATCGCGAACCTGCTCCGGGTGAACCTCCCCAAGGTCGTCGAGCGCCAGAAGGACTGGCCGTACAAGCTCGTCATGCTCGTGTCGCTGGTGATCACCCTGGTGGCGGGGCTGATCGCGGGGGAGGCCCGCAACCAGGACGGCCAGGTCTACGACTGGATCTACGACTTCCTGTTCGTGCCGCTCAACGCCACGATGTTCTCGCTGCTCGCCTTCTTCATCGCCTCGGCGGCGTTTCGCGCATTCCGGGCGCGCAACGTCGACGCCGCCCTGCTGCTCGGGGCCGCGGTGCTCGTGATGATCGCGCGCGTGCCCCTCGGGGAGGGCCTGCCGGTGATCGGCGACTACCTGCCCGGGATCATGAACTGGATCATGGACGTGCCCAACGTCGCCGCGCGCCGCGCGATCTTCATCGGCGCCGCGCTCGGGGCCGTCGCCACCGGCCTGCGCGTCATCCTCGGCATCGAGCGCAGCCACCTCGGAGGCGACTGAATGACGCTGTTCTCGTTCCTCGAGTGGTTCCAGCAGATGGATCGCCGGTGGGTGTTCCTCGGGATGGCGTTCGCGATCCTGCTGCCCATGCTGGTGCCCTGCAACCTCGGGTTCAAGGTCGACGAGCGCGTGCAGTCGCTCTACGACACCGTCGAGGCCCTCGAGGCGGGCGACGTCGTGCTGGTGTCGGCGGACTTCGACCCCGCCTCGCGCCCCGAGCTCGAGCCCTTCTTCCACGCCAACCTCGAGCACCTGTTCCGCAAGGACGTCAAGGTCGTGATGGTCACGCTGTGGGAGTACGCCCCTCCGCTGGTCGAGCCCATCCTCACGGAGCTCGCGGAGCGCCACGGCAAGGTCGACGGCGTGGACTACGCCTGGCTCGGCTACAAGCCCGGCAAGGAGCTCGCGATCAAGGGCATCGGCGAGAACATCTACAAGGCGTTCCCCACCGATCCCCAGGGCCGCACCGTCTCCGAGCTGCCGATCATGCAGGGGCGCAAGCAGGCCAAGGACTTCCCTCTGCTCATCAACGTCTCCGCCGGGTTCCCGGGCACCCGGGAGTACGTCCTGCAGATCCAGGGGCAGTACAACCTGAGCATGATCAGCGCGTGCACCGCGGTGTCCGCGCCCGACTACGTGCCGTTCTACAAGGGCGGGCAGCTCGAGGGGCTGTCGGGCGGCATGCCCGGCTCGGCCCAGTACGAGAAGCTCGTGTACCCCGACGGGCCGCCCGAGGGCGTGCGGCTGCTCGCCACCCAGTCGATCAACGTGCTGAACATCGGGCACCTGTACATCATCGTGCTCATCGTGCTCGGCAACGTGGCCTGGATCCTCACGCGCCCGCGCGACGTCGCGGCCGGGGGGAAGGTCTGATGGTCAGCACGCCCGAGCTCGTCGGCGCCTGGATCTCGATCTTCCTCACGCTGTCGATCTTCTCGTACCTGTACGACGACAACCCCATCTACAAGCTGGCCGAGCACCTGTTCCTCGGGGTCTCGATCGGCATCGCGTGCGTGGAGCAGTACTACGGCGTGCTGCAGCCGAACCTCGTGAACCGCCTGGGCGCGGGGGAGTGGCTCTCGGTCATCCCGCTCACCCTCGTCGTGCTGCTGTTCCTGCGGGTCGCGGGCAAGCAGGTGTCGTGGCTCGCGCGGATCCCGATCGCGTTCATCGTGGCGGCCTACGCCGGTGTCAAGCTCACGGGCGAGGCCAACAGCAACCTGCTGCGGCAGACGGCAGAGTCCATGCCGAACCTCGGCGCGGTCTACGCGGAGCACGGGCTCGTCGATCCGAGTGCCGACTACGCGGGGGTCCTGTCTGCGCTGTTCCTGCTCGTGGGGCTCATCGCCTGCCTGCTTCACTTCTACTTCAGCGCCCCGCAGAACCGGCCCATGCAGGTGGTCTCGCGCTTCGGGGTGCTCGTGCTGATGCTGTCGTTCGGGGCGAGCTTCGGCTACACCGTGATGGGCCGGATCTCGCTGGCGATCGGGCGGCTGCAGGAGATGCTCGGCTACAACCGGCCGCCCGCCGAGGCGGCGGAGATCCAGCCCCAGCTGGCCTCCGTGCTCTCGGGGCTCGCGATCATCGCGTTCCTCTACGCCTGGCGCCGGAGCACCCCGGAGGAGCCTGCCGGCCCCCGGGGGTGAGCGGAGCGTCGCCACCTTACGGAGCGCAGCACCGACAGGAGCCTGCACATGAGCGAACCCTACGTTCCCCCAGAGGTCTGGACCTGGAGCACCGAGAGCGGGGGACAGTTCTCGAAGATCAACCGCCCCGTGGCCGGGCCCACCCACGACAAGGCGCTGCCCGTCGGCGAGCACCCCTTCCAGCTCTACTCGCTGGCCACGCCCAACGGCGTGAAGGTCACCGTGATGTTCGAGGAGCTCCTCGCCGCGGGCCACGCGGGCGCCGAGTACGACGCCTGGCTCATCCACATCGGTGAGGGCGACCAGTTCGGCAGCGGGTTCGTCGAGCTCAACCCCAACTCGAAGATCCCCGCGCTCGAGGACCGCAGCGGCGACACCCCGTTCCGGGTCTTCGAGTCGGGCGCCATCCTCCTGCACCTCGCCGAGAAGTTCGGGGCGTTCCTCCCCTCCGACGGGCCGGCCCGCGCGGAGGCGCTGTCGTGGCTGTTCTGGCAGGTCGGGGCGGCGCCCTACCTCGGCGGCGGCTTCGGGCACTTCTACGCCTACGCCCCCGAGAAGATCGAGTACGCCATCAACCGCTACGCGATGGAGGCCAAGCGCCAGCTCGACGTGCTCGACCGCCGGCTCGCCGAGCACGAGTACCTCGCCGGCGACGCCTACACCATCGCCGACATGGCGGTGTGGCCCTGGTACGGAGCGCTGGCCAAGGGCCTCGTCTACGACGCTGGCACCTTCCTGTCGGTGCAGGAGTACACCAACGTGATCCGGTGGACCAACCAGCTGGCACAGCGCCCCGCGGTCCAGCGCGGGCGGATGGTCAACCGGGCGTGGGGCGAGCCGTCGAGCCAGCTCCACGAGCGTCACGCGGCCGCCGACTTCGAGACGCGCACGCAGGACAAGCTTCAGGAGTGAGCGACCCGCCGGGGTCGGGTCTGCCGGATCACCGGCGCGCTCGACGGCAGCCGGATCAGGAACTCGGTGCCCACGTCCGGCTCGCTGAACCCGCGCATGCGGCCGCCCATCGCGCGGGTGAGCTGCAGCGCGAGCGGAAGCCCGAGGCCGGTGCCCCCCTCCCCCACCCGCACCGCGTCGGCGTCGCCCACCTGGCTGAACGCCTCGAACGCCGACGCGAGCTGCGCGGGGGTCATCCCGCAGCCCGTGTCCCGCACCACGATGGCGACGCAGTCGCCGTCCTGCCTGGCGATCACCGCGATGGTACCCTGGTTCGTGAACTTCGCACTGTTCCCGAGCAGGTTCAGCAGCACCTGGCGCAGCC